>JBGANH010000228.1:0-7716 GCA_044222365.1 Candidatus Eiseniibacteriota bacterium | reverse complement strand
ACGCGTTCCTCGCGATCGGCGCCTACGTCATGCTCGGCCTGTATCGCATGCCGTACCCGCTCGAACTCGACTGCATCGAGGGCGTGATGATGGATCACGTCGCGCGGCTCGCCGCGGGGCAGCCGATCTACGTCGCACCGACCCTGCACTACATCCCGCTCGCGTACATGCCGCTGTTCGCCACGGTGAGTTCGTTCCTCGCGCGCATCTGGGGGCCGGAGTTCTGGGAGCCGCGTGCCGTCGCGTTCACCGCGTCGCTGCTGCTGTCGGTGCTCATGGCGGTCGTCGTGTTCGCCGAGACGAAGCGCCCGACGCTCGCGATCGCGGCGCCCGGCATCTTCCTCATGGGCTTCTCGTTCAACGGCGCGGCGTACGACATCGCGCGGCCCGACTCGCTCATGCTGCTGCTCACGTTCTCGGGGCTCGCGACGCTGCGCTTCACGCGCGGCCTGCCGGGCGCGATCGGGGCCGCGGTGCTGCTCGCGCTCGGGTTCTTCACGAAGCAGCACTCGATCCTGTTCTCGATCGGCGCGCTCGCGTACCTCGTGTTCCACGACCGCCGCCGCGCGCTGCCGTTCGGCGCCGCGATCGTCCTGCTCACCGCGGGCACGTACGCGGTGCTCACCGCGTGGCTCGGTGAGTGGTTCCGCGTCTACACGTGGTCCATCCCGCGCGGCTGGTCGCAGTTCGCGCCCGTGCGCATCGAGGCGTACCTCGGCAAGAACCTGTTCGGCACGCTCGGCGTCCTGAGCGTGGGCTCGCTGCTCTCGCTCGGCTCGGCCGAACGCCCGAACGCACGCGTCGCGCTCTGGTACTGGATGGGGCTCGCGGCGGTCGGCACCGGCCTCATGGCGACGCTCGACCCGTACGCCTACCACCACCTGTTCATGCCCTCGATGGTCGGGATGTGCTTCCTCGGGCCGATCGCGCTCGACCGCGTCGCGCGCCAGCTGGACTCCGGAGGCGCCACCGGACGCGGCTGGGGGATGACCGTCGTGCACCTCGCGCTGTTCGCGCAGTTCGTGGCGCTGCTCTACCCGATCCACTCGCTCAAGCCGCACGGCAGGGCACGAGAGGCGCACGCCGCGTTCATGGAGTACCTGAAGGCGCTGCCCGGCGACGTGCTCATGCCGTACCACGGCTGGTACGACCACCAGTCGGGGCGCGAAGGCTCGCTGCAGATCATCCCGTTCGAGGACATCGGCCGTTCGCGCGGCAACGTGCTCGTGAAGAAGGACCCGAAGGTGCTCGAGCACATGCTCGCGCCGCTGCTCACGGGCCCGGACCGCCCGTGGCTCGTCATGGACGAGCCCATCACGCAGGCGAACGCGCCGTGGCCGATGCTCGCGAACAGCTACGAACTCGCCGACACGCTCGGCTGGATCACGGAAGCGCTGCGCCCCGTCGCGGGCAACCGCTTCGCGCCGCACTACGTGTACAAGCCGATCGAGCCGAAGGCGGCCGCGACCGCACCGACGTCATCGTCCGCGACCCCGGCGCCGTCGTCCGCACCCGCGGCGCCGGAGGCGCCGAGCACTCCAAGGTAATGCGCCCTCCCGTGGTCGTGAGCGTCGACGTGGACCCGGTCGACCTGCACCTGGTCGGCTACGGTTTCACCGGGCTGCCCGCGGACCCGCTCGTCTACACGAAGGCGCTGCCGCGCCTGCTCGACGTGTTCGCGCGCTGTGGCATTTCCGCGACGCTGTTCCTCGTCGGCCGTGACGCCGAGGGGAACGCGGCGAACTTGAAGGCCGCCGCCGAGGCCGGGCACGAGATCGCGAGCCACACGTGGTCGCACCCGATCGGTTTCGCCGGTCTGGGCGTCGCGCGCCAGAAACAGGAGCTGGGCGACAGCAAGCGCGCGCTCGAGGCCGCGAGCGGAGCCACGGTCGTGGGCTTCCGTTCGCCGAACTTCGACATGAACGCGTCGGTCGTACCCGTGCTCGCCGGGCTCGGCTACCGCTACGACGCGTCCGCGTACCCGACGCCCGTGCTCATCCCCGCGCGGCTCGTGCTCGCGACCAAGAGCGCCGACCCCATGCGCGTGCTCGCGATGAACCCGTGGCCGTTCACGTGGCGGCGCGATCCGCACGACTGGACGGCGGGCGGCGCGACCGTGCGCGAGTTCCCGCTCGCCGTGACGCCGGGGCTGCGCATGCCCGTGTACCACACGCTGCGCTACTTCTCGGACGACGCGCGCTTCGCGACGCAGCTCGACGGTTTCGCGCGCCGCGGCGACACGCTGTCGTACGCGCTGCACGCGGTGGACGCGCTCGGCATGCAGGAGGACGGGGTGGACCCGCGCCTCGCGAAGCACCCGGGCATGGACCGCCCGCTCGCGGAGAAGCTCGCGCTGCTCGAGCGCTCGATGAAGGCGCTGGCCGAGCGGTTCGATTCGCGGACGTACGCGAGCCTGTTGTAGCGGCTCCGGGCGCGCCCGGGAATACCACGGCGCATCTGTCGTATGTTCCCCGGCACGAACCACCGCACACTCGGTCCCCGGAGAACACGCCCCATGAAGACGCTCGCCGCCACCGCGCTCGCCGCGGTCACTCTGGCCACGGCCGCGCAGGCCGGTCCCTCGGTCACGATCTACACCCGCGATCTCGGCTTCGTGCGCGAATCGCGCACGCTCGACGTCCGCTCCGCGCGCGACACCGTGCGCCTCGAGGACGTCTCCACGGGGCTCGACTTCTCGAGCGTCCGGCTCGCGCCCGCGACCGGCCGCGTCGCACGCCTCGCGTGGCGCTGGGACGTCGCGAGCGGCGACG
Organism: Candidatus Eiseniibacteriota bacterium; assembly: GCA_044222365.1. Taxonomy (GTDB): domain Bacteria; phylum Eisenbacteria; class RBG-16-71-46; order RBG-16-71-46; family RBG-16-71-46; genus CAIXRL01. The sequence goes on along the minus strand of JBGANH010000228.1, from coordinate 4,945 downwards.
CGCTCATCGAGCGTGCGGTCGGGCAGCGCGTGCGCGTGCTGTCGCGCGGCGACCGTGTCGCCGAAGGCATGCTCGTCGCGGCGGACGGCGCGTGGCTCGTGCTGCGTGGCGACGACGGCTCCATTCGTTCGCAGGCGCGCGGCACGGTCGAGGAAGTCTCGCTCGCGAACCCGGGCAAGGCGCTTTCGCTGAAGCCCGCGATCGAAGCCGTGCTCGAGGGCGCGAAGGGCGCCACGCGCGCGGACTTGAGCTACCTGACGAGCGGCCTGTCGTGGTCGGCCGAGCACACGCTCGTCCGCACCGGCGACAACACCGCCACGTGGGGCACGGTCGTGCAGGTGAACAACACCACGGGCCGCGGCTACACCGACGCGCGGCTGCAGCTGGTCGCCGGCGAGCCGTCGCGCGCGACACCGCCCGCGCCCAAGATGGAGTACGCGATGATGGCGCGCGTGAGCGCCGACGCCGCGGGCGGAGCGCCCGGCGAGATGACCGAGCAGGCGTTCGCCGACTACCACCTGTACACGCTCGCGGGCGAAGTCACGCTGCGCGACCGCGAGACGCAGTCGCTCACGATGTACGACCCGCGCCCCGTGACCGTGAAGCCGCGCTACCTGTACCGCGGCGGCGACGCGCGCGGCGTGCAGAGCCAGCTGATCGTCGTGAACAGCGCGAAGGAAGGCACCGGCGCGCCGCTGCCCGCGGGCCGTGTGCGGTTCTTCGAGCCCGACGCGTCGAAGCAGCTGCAGTTCACGGGCGAGACGAACATCGGTCACACGGCCGTGGACGAGAAGCTCACGATGGAGGTCGGCACCGCGTTCGACCTGGCGGCCGAGCGCGCGATCAAGTCCGACAAGCGCATCAGCGACCGCGAGCGCGAGTACACGACCGAGATCAAGCTGCGCAACCGCAAGACCACGGCGGTGACGATCGTGGTGGAGGAGCCGCTCGGCGGCGACATCACCGTGACGGCGCAGTCGCACCCGTCGCTCCGCAAGGACGCGAACACGCTGCAGTGGTCCATCGACGTGCCCGCGGGCAAGGAAGTGGTGCTCACCTACACGGCGCGCCAGCGCTGGTAGGGCGCGTCTTCCCGCGCTCGTCGTCCGGCGGCCGCGTTCGGGCAGGGATTCGCCTGCCGCGGACGCGGCCGACGTGTTTCGTGCGGTAGGCTGCGCCCATGAGAAAGCTCGCTCTCATGCTCGCGTTCGCCGCGGTGTGCTCCGCCGCAGGCTGCGGTCGTAAGCCCTCGCCGTCGCCGGCGGATTCCGCCGGACCGGCCGTCGCGCCCGACTCGCTTTCGCCACCCGTCGTGCCGCTGCCGGTCGCCGAAGTGCTCGCTCGCGCGAAGGCGCCCGGCGCCAGGGCCACCCTCGTCAACGTCTGGGCGTCGTGGTGCGGGCCGTGCCGCGAGGAGTTCCCCGCGCTGCTCGCCACCGTGAAGCGTCACCCCGGCGTGCGGCTCGTGCTCGTGTCCGCGGACTTCGACACGGAACTGGCCGCGGTGCGCGCGTTCCTGCGCGAGCAGGGCGTCACCGACACGACGTACGTGAAACAGGATCTCGATCAGGCGTTCATCGAAGGGCTCGAGCCGAAGTGGACGGGCGCGCTGCCGGCGACGCTCGTGTTCGACGCGGAAGGCCGGCAGGTCGCGTTCTGGGAGGGAGGCGCGGATTCCGCGCGCTTCGAATCGGCGGTCACGCAGGCGATGCCGGGTTCATCCACGGGAGGGAAGTAGTCATGAAGCGATTCCTCGGTGCGGTACTCGTGACGACGGTGCTGGTGGGTTCGCTCGCTGCGCTCGCGACTGCACAAAGCGGCTCGGCGCCTTCGGCGCTGCCACTCGGCGGCACCGCGCCCATGGCCGACGTCGCCATGCAGAACATCGACGGCAAGCCGCTGACGATCGCGAAAGCCGCGGGCAAGAAGGGCACGCTCGTGATGTTCCTCTGCAATCACTGCCCCTACGTGAAGGCGTGGCAGCCGCGCATCGCCGAGATCGGCAACGCCGCCATGAAGCAGGGCATCGGCGTGATCGCGATCAATTCGAACGATCCGGACGCCTACCCCGAGGACGCGTTCGCCGAGATGGGCCCGCGCGCGAAGTCGGTCGGGTACCAGTTCCCGTACGTCGTGGACGCGACGAGCGGCGTGGCGCGCGCGTTCGGCGCTTCGCGCACGCCCGAGGTGTTCCTGTTCGACGCCAAGGGCAAGCTCGTGTATCACGGCGCGCTCGACGACAACGCGCAGCACGCCGACCAGGTCACGCAGCGCTGGCTGGCCGACGCCGTCACGGCCGTCGCCTCGGGCAAGCCCGTGAAGACCGCCGAGAGCAAGGCGCTCGGCTGTGGCATCAAGTTCCGCGCGGTCGCGGCGAAGTAGCGAGCCCCGGCGCCCCACCCTTCAAGAAGCGGAGGATCTCGTGCGCATTCTTTCCGTCGCGCTGTTCGCCCTGACCCTCGCGGCCTGCCAGCCGTCCGCGCAGGCGCCCGCACCGTCCGCCGAGGCCGGGGGCTCCGCCACCGCCGGCGCGAAGGCCGAGGCGTTCGCACGCGGCTACTACGACACGTTCAACCGGCACGAGTGGGAAAAGCTCGCGGCGATGTACGCACCGACCGCCGAGTTCAAGGACCCTTCGCTCGGACCCGGGATCGTGCCGCAGACGCGCGAGGAGTTCGTGAAGAAGTACACCGGGCTCGCGCAGACGTTTCCCGACGTGCGCGACAGCGTCCTCGCGGTGTATCCCTCCGGCGAGAAGCACGTCGTCGTCGAGTTCGTCTCGACAGGCACCGGGCCCGATGGCTCGAAGTTCACGCTGCCCATCTGCACGATCTTCGAGCTCGAGAACGGGCTCATCACCAAGGACTTCACGTACTACGACAACTTCGGGGAGTGAGCCCGATTCGAGCGCACCTCGGACGCCACGACCTCCACCCCACGGGAGAGCCCGCATGACGACGAACCACCGCATCCAGCTCACGGTCGAAATCGCCGCGCCGGTCGCGCGCGTCTTCGCGATCATGCTCGACCCGGCGCACTACCGGGACTGGACGTCCGCCTTCGACAACGGCTCCCACTACGAAGGGACCTGGAAGCAGGGGGAGCAGCTCCGGTTCCTGTCCTCCACGGGCAGCGGGCTGCTGTCCGAAGTCGTCGAGCACCGGCCGAACGAGTTCACCTCGCTCCGGCACCTCGGGTGGATCGGCATCGACGCCACGGACCCGGCGAACGGGCTCTCGAGCGGCTGGCTGCCGGCGATCGAGAACTACACGTTCCACGCGACGCCCACGGGCACGCGGATCGTGATCGATCAGGACGTCGCGGACGACTTCGAGCAGTACCTCCGCGACACCTGGCCGAAGGCGCTCGCGCGGCTCAGGGAGATCTGCGAGGCCGGCTGAACGGCTGATCGCCGCCGCTCACTCCCGCACGAACGTGACGTGCGACGCGGCCTCGGTGTTCACGTGCGAAGCGACGCGGTAGCCGAGCGCGGGCAGGTCAAGCCCGGCGAACAGCGATTCGCCGCGGCCGAGCAGCACCGGCGAGAACGCCAGGTGCATCTCGTCGACGAGGCGCTCGGTGAGGTATTGCCGCACCGTGGACACGCCGCCGCCCACGCGGATGTCGCGGTCGCCCGCGGCCTCACGCGCCCGAGCGAGCGCCTCGTGGATCCCGCCCGTGACGAAGTGGAAGACCGTGCCGCCCTTCATGGGCAGCGGCTCGCGCGCGTGGTGCGTGAGCACGAACACCGGCACGTGATACGGCGGCTCGTCGCCCCACCAGCCGCGCCAGCCGTCATTGGTCCACGGGCCGCGCGAGTGCGCGAACATGTTCCGCCCGAGGATCCACGCGCCCATGCCCTGCATGCTGCGCGCGGCGATGTCGTCGTCCGGGCCGGTCGCGCCGCCGTCCTTGCCGAGCACGGCCTTCTGGAACGTGCGCGTGGGGAAGAACCACGTGTGCAGCGTCGGGCCGCCGATGCCGAGCGGGTGCTCGAGCGACTGCGAGACGCCGGCGCCGAAGCCGTCGAGCGAGACCGAGAACGCGCGCACCACGAGACGGGACATGAGGGAAGCCCTCCGGACGGGGATGGAGCCAGCGCGGCGACAGAGCCGCGGCAGTATGGAAGTGGGGGGTGGCGCGGCGCAACGGCGGCGTTCGGCAACCCACACGCCGCTGTCGCCGCGAGAGCAGTGCTCCTGTAATCTCCGCGCCCCATGAACTTCCAACTCGTCTCGCCCTATCCGCCCGCCGGCGACCAGCCACAGGCGATCGAAGATCTCGTCGCCGGACTGCGCGCGGGCGAGAAGCACCAGACGCTGCTCGGCGTCACCGGCTCCGGCAAGACCTTCACGATCGCGAACGTGATCGCGCGGTACGGCCGCCCGACGCTCGTGCTCTCGCACAACAAGACGCTCGCGGCGCAGCTGTACGGCGAGCTCAAGCAGTTCTTCCCGGACAACGCCGTCGGCTACTTCATCTCGTACTACGACTACTACCAGCCCGAGGCGTACGTCCCCGCGACGAACACGTACATCGCGAAGGACGCGAGCATCAACGACGACATCGACCGGCTGCGGCTGCAGGCGACGTCCATGCTGCTCGAGCGCGAGGATGTGATCATCGTCGCGAGCGTGTCGTGCATCTACGGCCTCGGCACGCCCGCGGACTGGAAGGGCATGCGCATCCAGCTCGGGGCCGGCGCGCCGATCCGGCGCCGCGACCTGATGATGCAATTGATCGCGATCCAGTACACGCGCAACGAGATCGAACTGTCACGCGGCCAGTTCCGCGTGCGCGGCGACGTGGTCGAGGTGCGGCCCGCGTACGAGGATCACGCGATCCGCATCGAGCTGGAGGACGACGTGGTGACGCGCCTCTCGGCGGTGGACCCGGTGACGGGCAAGACCATCCGCCGCATGGACGCGCTCGCGCTGTACCCCGC
>JBGANH010000227.1:0-7682 GCA_044222365.1 Candidatus Eiseniibacteriota bacterium | reverse complement strand
CCCGCCGGAAGGACAGTGCCCCGGCGGCCTACCGCCGCCGGGGCCGTCTGCCTCGTCATACCGAGTCTCCCGTAAGCCGAATTCTGTACGGATCACTCCGTGGTGATCATTTGACTGGGATGGTGATCTCTCACCACCTCGATGCGACCGACCCTGGGGTGTTGGCGGAGCGGGTCACACTCCTCCCCCTCTATTCGGTCTTGCTCCAGGCGGGGTTTACCGAGCCAGTGATGTCGCCACCACTGCTGGTGAGCTCTTACCTCACCGTTTCACCCTTGCCCGCAGCGGCGGCACCCGAAGGCGCGCCGCCCGTTGGCGGTCTGCTCTCTGTTGCACTTTCCGTGGGCTCACGCCCCCTGGGGGTTACCCAGCGCCTTGCCCTGTGGAGTTCGGACTTTCCTCACGTCACGGCCTCGGCCGCCGCTTGCGCGGAGACGTCGGCGAATGACGCGCGATCACCTGGGAAACTCGGTCACTTCCTTCCCGTCGCGAGGTCGAGCGCCTCGTTGACGAGACCGTCGGCCCGGCCGTTGTCGGCTCGTCCGACGGACGAATACGTCACCCGCGAGAGTTTGAGGGCCGTCTGCTTCGCCTCCTGGTGCAGGGGCTTCAGGCCTTCGTTCTTCACGCGGTACTGCCCGGTCATCTGACGAATGACCAGTTCGGAATCCATCACGACGGCCAACGGCGCCGCGTGATGCTCGATGGCCGCCGAGAGTCCCGCGATCAGGCTGCGGTACTCGGCGACGTTGTTCGTGGCGGTCCCGATGTACTCCCCTCGGGCCACCACTTCCTCACCCTGTGGGTTCGTGAGAACGAACCCGAAGGCCGCCGGGCCGGGGTTTCCCCGGGAACCGCCGTCACAACGCAGCGTCCATGTGCTCATGCGCGAGGTACTCCTCCTTGGCTCGCGCAAACTAGCCGCAAGGGCCGCGCGAAACAAGCGCAGCGCGAGCGTGCGGCCTCAGGCTTCGGGCGTCCCGTCCGGCTCGAGCCAGCCCGCGCGCTCGAACGCCGCCCACGCGTCCTGCTCGCCGATGCCGATGAGCTGCCCCGCCTGCTCCGGATCGAACCCGAGCACGCTGCCGGGCAGGGGCCGCTGCGGCTCGACCACGCACACGCGCGCGGGGTCGCCGTCGCGGCTCCAGCCCTCGGGCAGCTGGCGCAGTTCCATCTGCAGGTCGCGCCAGTTCGCGAGCTCGAGCAGCCGGCCCGCGAGCGAGAACAGCCCGTCGGGCGGCGGCGCCGGCGTCGGCGTGTGGCTCGGCGTGAGCAGCACGACGATCACCGCGTCGGCGCCGCCCGCGAGCGCGACGTGCAGCGGCTGGTTCGAGAAACCGCCCGCGTCGACGAAGTCGCGGCCGTCGATGCGCTCGGGCTCGAAGACTCCGGGAATGGCGGACGAGGCCACCGCGGCGCGGATCGCGTCCTGCGGCGTGCGCATGGGCACGACCTCGCCGAGTTCGGCGCGCACGCGCTCCTCGAAGTCGCGGCTCGCGCCCGGCCAGCTCACGAAGTGGCACACGCGGCCGCTGTCCACCGACAGCGCGCCGATCACGAGCCCGGTGCCCGCGCCGACGAGGCGCGACGGGTCTCCCGCGGCGACGAGCTTCTCGATCACGCGCCGGCGCGGCACGCCACCCCACAGTCCGCGGCCGCGCGTCTCGGGCATGAGCCCGAGGCCCATGCGGCGCAGCGCGTGCGCGAATCCGCCCTCACCGCTGCCGAGCCACGCGATCCCGAGCAGGATCACCAGGCTCGCGCTGAAGCGGTGCGGCCACGGCCACGCCATCACCCACACGAGCATGTGCAGCGCGAACGCACCGAGCGCGACGCGGCCGAGCAGCTGCCGGGCGCGATGCGGGTCGCCGCCCGGCACGCCGCGCGACAGCCAGCCCTCGATCGGCCGCGACAGGAACACGAGCGTCGCGCCCACCGTGGCCGCGAACACCCACGCCCACACGTCGAGCTGCGTCGAGACGAGGTCGAGCCGGGCGCTCGCCTTCTTCCAGATCCAGTACGAGCCCGACAGCTCACGCGAGCCGATGAACGTCAGCAGGATCTCGAGCAGCGCGACCGCCACCGCGAACGAACCCGCAGCGCGCAGCGCGAGCGCGACCCACTGCAGGCCGATGTTCGACGGGCGCATCTTGCGCCACGTCTCCTCGAGCGCCTTCGTGTCGCGCCCGTGCGCGAGCCACACGACGGCGTTGATCGCGCCGATGCTCACTCCGGCGACGAGCGCGGGCGCGAGCCGCAGCGCCTCGAGCACCTTGAGCACTCCGGCCTCGTACGCGCCGAGTGCGCCGCCGCCCGAAAGCACGAGCGCGACGCGGCGGAACGGCAGGTCCGCGCGCAGACGCTTGCCGTTCACGCGGATGCGGCCCCTTCGGGCGGAAGCATGAGGAGCCGGCCGCAACCCTCGCACGTCACGAGCTTCTCGCGTCGGCGCGCGTCGCTCAGCGCGCTCGGCGAAAGGCCGTGGAAGCACGCGCCGCACGCGCCGTTCTCGATCGAGCCGACGGCGCGTCCCGCGCGGCCGGCGCGCATGCGCTCGTAGCGGGTACGCGAGGGCGCGTCGAGCTTCGCGACCGCCTCGGCGCGGCGCGCGTCGAGCGCGGCGATCTGCCCGCGCAACGACGATTCGAGCGCGGCGAGCTTCTCGTGCGCGGCAGCGCTCTCGTGCTCCGCCTTGGCGAATGCGGCGGCCAGCGCGGGATGCGCGGCCGCGAGCGATTCTTCCTCGTCCATGAGCGTCAGGACCTGCGTCTCGAGCTCCGAGCGCTTCGCGTGCACACCGGCGATCTCGTGCTGCTTCGCGTCGAACTGCTGCTGGTTCGTGACCGCGTCGAGTTGCTTGCGGTAGCGCGCTTCCTGGTCCTCGAACGCGGCGATGTCGCGCTCGAGTGCCGTGCGGCGCTTCTGGCGGTCGGCCTGCGCGGCCGCGCTCGCGTCCACCCGGCGCTTCTCCGTGGCCACGCGCGTCTCGTGCGCGCGGCGCTGCTCGGGGAGCTTCGCGAGCTCGGCCTCGTGGCGCACCGCTTCCTCGTCCAGCTCGTGGAGGATCCAGTGCAGCGGCAGGTCGTCGGCCATGGCGCGCGATTCTTCGGGAAGAAGATGGTGGGCGAAGAGGGACTTGAACCCCCGACCCTCTGGTTGTGATCCAGATGCTCTGCCAGCTGAGCTATTCGCCCATCTTAAAGTCGCGTGACGCAGGAGTGAGTGGGCCCACCTGGATTCGAACCAGGGTCTTACCGGTTATGAGCCGGCGGCTCTGGACCACTGAGCTATGGGCCCAGCGCCTTTGCCCAGCACCTGCGACGAAAGCCGGGTGTTTATACCGAAGCGCCCCCGGCGGCGTCAAGCGCGCGCGCAGTGGAGCGTGTGCGGCGGCGCGGCTAGAGTGTGCGCTCCTTCGACCCTTGGAGTGACACGTGCGTCGTTCCCACCTGCTCTCGACCCTCGCGTTGCTGTTCGCGTTCGCCGCCGGATGCGGTGGAGCGTCGAAGAGCACGTCGCCGAGCGTGCCGCGATCCCTCGCGCGGTTGGTCACGGTCGTGGTCACCGACAGTCTCGGGACACCACTCTGGGGCGGACCGCTGCGCGCGACGTCGCTCGCGGACTCCGCGGGCCTCGCCCGCGTCTCGATGGGCTACGCCTACAACGATTCCGGGAACGTGCGCTACACGCTTCCGTCCGGGCCGTGGGCGTTCACCGGACGTGTCATCGAGTGGCCGGATCATCCGGGCTGGGCGCTCGGCGGCACGGCGGTCGTGCCGGGGAACGAGCTCCCCGATGCGGACACGGTGCTCGTTCGCATCATGGTTCACACCACGTCGTGGGTGCACGGCCGTGTTCGGCTGCAGGGACGAGCCGAGCACGCCGGTACGTTCGTGAGCCTCGGCTCCGCGGAGCACTTCGTGCTCACCGGTCCCGACGGCGCGTTCGTGCTCGACGAGGTGCCGCCCGGCCGCTGGGCCGTGACGGCGTGGCACGGTGGCTTCGCGCTCGGCTCGTGGTGGATCCATGTGCCGTCGCCCGGTTCGACCGTCGTGCTCGCGGACGACTCGCTCACCGTCGATCCGGATGGCCCTTCCGATCCCCCGACCCACACGAGCGCGAGGCCCGAGGGGTTCGGTTCGACCTTTCGGATTCCGCTCTCGGCGAAGTAGGACCGTTCAGGGACGGAAGTTCGAGACGTTTCCCGTCCGCCACCAGCGGCCGCCGCGGCGCTCGTAGAGTTCGATCCACGCGCTCACGAACTTCACCTCGGCTTCGCCGCCGCCGTCCTGTGCCTGCACGCCCTCGGCCTCGACCTGCACGATGACCCAGCCCTGGCGGCCGTCGGGCGAGACGCTCACGACCGGATCGGTGAGATCGGCGTAGCGACGGAAGCGCGTGCGCTCCAGGTACGGGCCCATCCGCGCGCGCCGCTCGGCGAGCGTCGGGTGCGTGATCTCGCCGCGATTCGCGACCGTGTAGTCGTCTCCTTCGTCGGCGAGGATGCCCTCCACGTCGCTCGCGCGATGCGCGGCGAGCACGCGCTCGTGCAACGCGAGCAGCACGGGCCGCGCGCCCGCGCCGGGATCGGGCGCGAACCACTCGGTGCGCGGCTCGATGCCCTCGACCTCGCGAAAGTCGTGCACGTAGCTCCGCCCGCCCTGACGGAACACCGCGCGCCGGAACCAGCGCACGCCGTGCTCCGAACGCCAGTCGAGCCACTCGACTTCGATCCGCGAACCGTCACGCGTGCTCTCGTCCGGCAGCACGAACCCGAGCGGCAGCGAATCGGCCGCGGCGTGGAACAGCGAAACCGCCGCGCCGCGCTCGTCCTGCATCGGCGTGAGCCAGGCGCGGCGACCGGCGAAGACCGTGTCGCGCGGCGCTCCGGCGATGCGCCACCGCGACAGCGGATCCCAGGCGAGCCGATGCAGTTCGTGACCGCGCACGGCGGCGGCGGTGCCCGGGTCGGCGTTCGCGCGGCGGCGCTCGCCCGCGTCCCACGTCCACGCGCCGAGCGAGTCCACGCCGGCGCGGAATCCGTCGCCCTGCTCGAACAGCGCGCGCCCGTCCGCCGCCGAAGTCACGGTCGTCACCCAGTGGCGCCCGCCCTCGCTCACGTCGGCGACCGTCCGTACACCCGGAAGCGTGGTGACGCCCACGTGCGCACGGCTCCGCGCGAAGAGCGACCGCGCGTCCGGCGCGGGACGCGGCGCGGCGTGCGCGGTGACGAACACGAAACCCAGCACGCACGCCACGGCGGCGGAGACACGCATCGATCGTCCTCCCCCGGTCGGGTGGCGGAGCGGAAACGAAAGGAGGTGGCGGAATGTCCCGCCACCTCCCGCGATTCGTCTACAGCAGCTCGGTGTACGCCTTGAGCCGCCGGCTGCGCGTCGGGTGCCGCAGCTTGCGGAGCGCCTTCGCCTCGATCTGGCGGATGCGTTCGCGCGTGACGTTGAAGAACGCGCCCACCTCTTCGAGCGTGCGCTGCGCGCCGTCGTCGGTGAGGCCGAAGCGCAGGCGGATCACCTTCGCCTCGCGCGGCGTGAGCGTCTTGAGCACCTCGCTCACTTCGTCGCGCAGCATGGCGGACGCCGCCGAGTGCGCGGGCGAGACCACGCTCGTGTCCTCGATGAAGTCGCCGAGGTTGCTGTCGTCGTCCTCGCCGATCGGACGGTCGAGCGAGATGGGCTCCTGCGCCGCCTTGATGATCGCCTTCACCTTGTCGACGGGCAGCTCGAGCCGCTCGGCGACTTCCTCGGGCGTGGGTTCGCGCCCCAGTTCCTGCACGAGCCGGCGCGAGACGCGCACGACGCGGTTGATGTGCTCGATCATGTGCACGGGCACGCGGATCGTGCGGGCCTGGTCCGCGATCGCGCGCGTGATGGCCTGGCGGATCCACCACGTCGCGTAGGTCGAGAACTTGTAGCCCTTCGTGTAGTCGAACTTGTCGACGGCACGCATGAGGCCCGAGTTGCCCTCCTGGATCAGGTCGAGGAACTCGAGACCGCGATTCGTGTAGCGCTTGGCGATCGAGATCACGAGACGGACGTTCGCCTCGATCATCTCCTTCTTCGCCTGTCCCGTCGCGCGCTCGCCGTCCCGGATCTGGTGGTAGATCTCGAGCAGGTGCTCGCGCGACATGACGGCCTCGTCCTCGATGGCCTTCATGTTCTTCTTGATGAGCTTGAGCTCGTTCTGGAAGTCGGCGATCTGCGCCGGCTGCAGGTTCGAGTCGCGCTTCACCGCGCGCAGTTCCTTCGGGCCCTTCTTGAGACGGCGCGCGAACGCGTTCATCTCCTCGGTGCCGTGACCGTAGCGGCGCTCGAGCTCGGCGACCTGCTCGTCGTACTCCATCATGCGGTCGGCGAGCGCCTTCACCGGAGCGGCGAGCCCTTCGACCATGCGCGAGTTCATCGAGAGCTTGTGCAGCTCCTGCTGCAGCTCGGCCTCGGTCTTCGCGAACGTGCCCTGGTAGTGCGCGCGCGCCTTGTCCGTCATCTTCTCTTCGTAACGCTCGAAGAGTTCGTTGTAGCGCTTCTGCCGCGCGAACACGCTCTCGAGGATCTTCACGGCGCGGGCGCGTTCCTTGTCGAGCGCCTGCTCGGTGGCCGCCTGATCGTCGACCTTGATGAAGTCCTCGATCTTGAGCTGGCCTTCCTTGAGCCGCTTCAGGAGCGCGCGGATCTCGCGCACGGACGGCTCGGCGCGGAACAGCGCGGAGACGACCTGGCGTTCACCGGCCTCGATGCGGCGCGCGATCTCGACCTCGCCCTCGCGGGTGAGCAGCGGCACGCGGCCCATTTCGCGCAGGTACATGCGCACCGGGTCGTCGTAGCGCACCGGGGTCGGCGGCGCGGCCTTGGTGGCCGGAGCGGGCTTCTTGTCCTCGAGCTTGCGGAGCTTCTTGGCGCGTTCGTGCGCCTCCTCTTCGCTCGCGAACACCTCGATGTGCATGGTGTTGAGCATGGAGTGGATCTCCTCCATCTGCTCCACCTGCTTCTCGGGATCGAGGTCGTCGTCGAGGAGCCACACGATCTGGTCCTCGGTGACGTAGCCCTGCCGCAGCGCGAGGACCTTGATCTCCTCGAGGCGCTTACGGGTCTCGGCCTTCTCTTTTTCCTTCTGGGCCTTCTTGGTCGTGGCTGCCGACATGAACGGGCTCTCCTATTGCGTGAGCTCGAGGATCTGCTTGGTGATGAGATCGATTTCCGCCATCAGGCGGTGGGCATCGTCGCCCTGAGCGCTCGTCAGGCGCGTCCGGCGCTCCCGCCGGGAGCGCTCGAGCGCGCGAATCTTCAGCTTGCGGACGGCCCCTTCGGCCTCCGCGTGCCAGTCGTACTCCTCCGGTGAACCGGCGAGCAGCTCGCGCACGAGTGCCGCCGAGTTCCCTTCGAGCGCCATCGGGTCCTCGCCCTCCCAGAGCGCGGCCACCAGCTCCTGCGCACTCGGGGCATCGAAGTCCTCCGGCTGCAGTTGTCCGCGCGCCCAGTCCACCAGGTCCGGGGCGTGGAGCAACGCCTGCAGTGCCTTCCTTTCCAGTTCGTTCGTGAGCTTGGCCTGCGTGTTCAGCGGGGCCGCGATCGGCTGTGGGGACTGCTGCCCCGTGGTCGCGAGCCGCACGGCGCGCGCGATCACGGCTTCCGACAATGCGAACACCTGGCTCGCGCGCTCGATCA
>JBGANH010000226.1:0-8343 GCA_044222365.1 Candidatus Eiseniibacteriota bacterium | reverse complement strand
CACGCGTCACGGGGCGCGTCCTCACTCGAACCCCGAGGTCGTCATGTGGCTCGCCCGTCCCGCCGTGCTCTTCTTCGTCGCGGCGCTGTGGTCTTCTTCCGTCGCCTCTCCGCCGGTCGCGGTCGCGTGGTCGCCCGATCCGGCCGTCAACACTCCGGTGTGCACCGCGACCGGCGATCAGTGGGGCCCGGTCTCCGTCACCGACGGCGCGGGCGGCTCGATCGTCGCGTGGTACGACTGGCGCAGCGGCAACGCCGACGTGTACGTGCAGCGCTACGACGGCGCCGGGCACGCGCTGTGGACCGACGGCGGCGTGCTGCTGTGCAACGCGACGGGCGACCAGACCGAGGTGCGCATCGTCTCCGATGCGTCGGGCGGCGCGATCCTCACGTGGCAGGACTCCCGCACCGCCGCGCCCAAGATCTACGCGCAGCGCGTGAACTCGTCGGGCACGGCCCTGTGGGCCGCGAACGGCGTCGGCATGGGAACGGTGCTGCTCGCGGTCACGCAAGCGCACCCGGTGATCGCCGCGACGGGCTCGGCGACGTGCGTGATCGCCTGGGAGCAGAACACCGACATCTATGCGCAGCGGCTCAACGCGAACGGCACGACCGCGTGGGGCACCGGACCGATGACCGTGTGCAACGCGACGGGCATGCAGCAGTCGCCCGCGGTCGCCTACGACGCCACGTCCGGCAACACGGCCGCCTACTTCGTGTGGCGCGACAATCGCGGCGCCAACTCCGACCTCTACGCGCAGCGCGTGGCGCTCACGGGCACCGTGCAGTGGACGGCGAACGGCATCGTGCTGTGCAACGCGACGGGCGACCAGATGAATCCGGTCGTGTACGCCGATCGCGGCATCGGGCTCGCGGTCGCGTGGATGGATTACCGCGCGGGCAACTGGGACATCTATTCGCAAGCAGTCGACGCCTCCGGCGTCGTGTCGTGGACGGCGAACGGCGTCGCGGTGTGCACGGCGGCGCTCGACCAGTGGTACCCGCGCATCGTCACCGGCGGCACGGGCAAGCCGATCGTCGGCTGGGTGGACTGGCGTACGGGCACGGCCGACGTGTACGCGCAGCTGCTCTACTCGACGGGTGTGCCCCAGTGGGCCGCGAACGGCGCACCGCTCTGCACGCGCGCGGGCAACCAGGCCGACGCGGTGTTCGCGCCCGACGGCAGCGGCGGCGTGATCGGCGCCTGGCAGGACTGGCGCAACGGCGTCGCGTTCGATGTCTACGCTCAACGATTGAACGCCTCCGGCGTTCCGCAGTGGACCACGGACGGCGAGGTGGTCTGCGACGCGGTCGCCGACCAGCTCACGCCGTTCGTGCAGCAGCTCTCGACCAGCACGTGCGTCGTGTACTGGCAGGACCTGCGCGGCGCGACGCGCGACGTGTACGCGCAGAGCCTGGACGGCTGGGGCGTCATGGGCGCCGCGCCCGCGATCGCGAGCATCCGCGACGTGCCGAACGACCAGGGCGCGCACGTGGTGCTCAAGTTCGACGCGAGCCCGCGCGACGCGTTCCCGTACGACGACATCTCGGTCTATCGCATCTACGCGCGCGCGCCGGGCGCGGCGAGCTACTCGCTCGTGGACAGCGTGCAGGCGGCCGAGCTGCCGGGCTACAGCCGCGTGCTGTACACGACGCGTGATTCCAGCGCCGCTTCGAACATCCGTACGGCGTTCCGTGTGGACGCGTACTCGGCCGCGAGCGGGCGCACGTGGGCGTCGCTGGTGGACTCCGGCTATTCGGTGGACGACCTGGTGCCGCCTCCGCCGTCGGGCCTCGAGGGTTCGTACGCGGCGGGCGTCGCGATGCTGTCGTGGTCGGCAAGCGCCGCGCCCGACCTCGCGGGCTACCGCGTGTGGCGCGTGCACGGCGGCGCGGCGACGTGCGTGGCACAGCTGCGCGGCACCACGTTCACGGACGCGGCGGGCGTGCGCTGCGGCTATCGCGTCGAAGCGGTGGACGTGCACGACAACGTGTCGGGCGCCCAACTGGTGACGCTTGCCGACGCCGCATCCGCGGAGGGCATGCTTCCGGCGGCGCTCGAGCTCTCACGACCCGAACCGAATCCCGCCGCGGGTGCGGTCACGCTGCGGCTGTCGTTGCCGCGCGGCACCGCCGTGCTCGCGCGCGTGCTCGACGCGCAGGGCCGCGTGGTGCGCGAGCTGGCGCACGGCGCTTTCGACGCGGGCGTGCACGTGCTCGCGTGGGACGGCGCCGCCGCCGACGGCCGGCCGGCCCCGGCCGGCATCTACTTCTTGAGCGTCGAGGCCGGTGAGCGCGTGCTCGCGCGCCGGCTCGCGCGGGTGAGGTGAGCGATGCGACTTCTTCGAACGTGGACGATGATCGCGTTGCTCGCATGGCCCTGCCTCGCGCACGCGGCGTGGTCGAACGATCCCACGGTGAACAATCCCATCGGTGACGGCCTCTTCTACAGTGTCGTGGCGGACCTGCAGGTCGCCTCGGACGGTGCCGGTGGCATGTACGTGGCCTGGTCGAACATCCTGCAGGCGGGGACCACGGGATTCGACATGCGGTTACAGCACGTGGACGCGCGGGGGCTGCGCATGTGGCCCTCCAGTCTCGCGATGCTTCTTCCGGACGACCAGTGGGTTCCGGAACTGTTGCCGGACGGGACGGGGGGCGTGTTCCTCGTCTGGCTCGGAGACTCGGTCGGAACTCGCCACCTCATGATGCAGCGGGTCGCGGCGGATGGGACGCTGCTCTGGGGTGCGTCGGGAAAATCCCTCTGCGCCGAGTCCGGCCAGCAGTACGACTACTCGCTCGTGGCGGACGGCGCGGGTGGTTTCTACTGCGCGTGGACGGACAACGGCCTGGGTTCGGACGACATTCGCGCTCAGCATGTCGGCCCCTCGGGCGAGCGGTTCTGGCAGGCTGCGGGTGTGCCGGTCTGCACGCACCCCGACCCGCAGTGGCAGCCCGAGATCGCGACCGCCACGGACGGTGGACTGCTCGTGACGTGGGTGGACTGGCGAAACAGCACCCCGAATGCGGGCATCGGCAATCTCTACGCGCAGCGGCTCGACCGCCAGGGTCAACCGCTCTGGACGGCCGACGGTGTGTCGCTGCAGACGGGCCACACGCTGCGCCCCGACGGAATCTTCGCCGACGCGGAGAACGGCGCGTACGTCGCGTGGTACGACTACATCTCCGGAGTGGGTACTCGCATCCGCGCCCAGCGGCTCTCCGCGACCGGCACCCCGCGTTGGACGGCGGGGGGGATCGTGGTCGCGACACCGAACGGATACTCGCTCGACGTGCAGGCGACGCTCGACGCGACGCAGTCGCTGGTCGTCGCGTGGCGCGATTCCGCCCAGTCGCACACGCGCCTTTGGGTGCAGAGGTTCGACGGACTCGGCCTGGAACAGTGGACGGCCGGCGGCACGCTCGTGCACTCGTCGGTCGAATCACGCTACCTCGGGCCGCTCGTGAGCGATGCCACGGGCACGTGGCTGCCGCTGAACTCCGGCCTCGACGGCGACCGGCTCCTCGCGCTCAAGGTCCGCACGGACGGCACGCCCTACTGGAATCCCCCGGTGACCCTGTGCTCCGCGTCCGGCGAACGCAGCTCCCCGCGATTCGTGAGCGACGGCGCAGGCGGGCTGTTGACCGCGTGGTTGGACGAGCGAAGCGGTGGAATGGAGGTGTTCGCCCAGCGCGTGGACCGCTGGGGCAAGCTCGGCGCGCAGCCCACACTCACGCAGGTGATCGACGCGCCGGCCGACCAGGGCGGGTACGTGCAGGCCACCTGGACGAAGAGCCCGCTCGACACGCCACCGTCCGCGGGCGTGAACAAGTACCGCTTCTGGCGCGAAGTGCCGGCCGCGCTCGCACCGGCGATCGCGGCGCGTGGCGCCCAGGTGCTGCAGGCGGGCGACGACGTGCCCGAGGGCTGCGCGCCCGCGCTGCTGCAGCTCGCGAACGCGAACGGCAGCTCCGAGTACTGGGAGTACGTCGGCGAGATGCTCGCGGACGGCCGCGCGACGTACACGGCGAGCATCGCGACCGCGAGCGACTCGGTGCCGGGATCGAACCCGCGCACGAACTTCATGATCGAAGGCCGCCGCGGCGACGGCACGCAGTGGTGGTACTCCGATCCGATGTCCGGCGCGTCGGCGGACAACCTGGCGCCGGCCTCGCCCGCGAGCTTCTTCGCCGTGTGGTCGGCGGGGCAGTCGAAGCTGCACTGGCCGAGAAGCACGGAGCCCGACTTCAAGGAGTACCGGATCTACTCGGGCGACTGGCCCAACTTCACGCCGTCGCCGGCGAACCTCGTCGCCACGGTGGCCGACACCGGGTACACGCACGCGAGGGCGCACCCGATCGGCTACAAGATCGTCGCCGTGGACATCCACGGCAACGTGAGTCCCGCGCGCTGGACCGCGCCCTCCGGCACGACGGGCGTGGGTGAGGACCTGCCGCTCGCGCTCGCGTTCGCGCCGGTGACGCCGAATCCCGTGCGCGGGGAAGCGATGCTGCGCTTCGCGCTGCCGGCGGACGCCCGCGTCACGCTTGCCGTGTACGACGCGCAGGGCCGCCGCGTGCGCACGATCGCCGACGGCGAGCGGCGAGCCGGCGAGCACGTCGTGCGCTGGGATGGCGACGACGACTCGGGCCACGCACTCGCGGCGGGGCTCTACTTCGTGCGGCTCGACGCGGCCGGTCGCACGATTGTGAGGAGGTGCGTGCTCGCGCCGTAGGGCCGGCGCGGCGACCAAAGGCGCATATCGGGCAGGGGGGAGGTCCGGGATACTCGGGGGGTGAAACCGGACCGCTCCCGCCCGCGCGCCCTCGGCCGGATCGCCGTGACGGTGGCGCTGCTGGTGTGCGCCGCCGCCGCGGCGGTCGCGCGTCCCGTGTCGCGCACGCGCGCGCTCTTCGCGCGGTTCGATTCGCTCGCGGCGCACGCGAGCCCGACAGCGCCGGGCGCTGGGTGACGGGGCCGGAGTGCGGCGCGAGCGCGGACACCTCCGCGCGTGCCGTCGCCGCGACGCTGCGCGCGCGGCAGTTCCTCACGACCGCGCGCTACGCCTCGTGCGCGGCGCAGGCGAACGCCGCGATCGCGCACGCGCGGGCGACGCGCGACACGCTGCTCGAGTGCGCGCGCTCTACGCGCTCGGCATGGCGCACGCGCTCTCCGGCGACGTCGCGCCTGCACCGGGGCATTCGCGCGGCGGGTCGCGCTCGCGCGCCGCGCGGCTCCCGCGCGTGACGAGGCGCACGGCCGGCTCACGCTCGCGTATCTCGACGTGCTCGCCGAGCGCTACCCGGCCGCCGAGCGCGGCTATCGCGCGGCGCTGCGCGGACTGTCGCCGGAATGGGATGCGGCACTGCGCCGGGTCGCACGGGTCGGGCTCTCGCGCGGTGTTCAACCAGGGCCGCACGCGCGAGGCGCGCGCGCTCGACGTCGCGATCATCCGGGAATCGCGCGCCGCGGGTGACCTCGTGCAGGAGGCGATCGCGCTCAACAACCTCGCCACCCACGACGTGCTCGCCGGCGACCCGGCCGACGCGATCCCCAACTGGGCGCGTGCGCTCGGGCTGCAGCGCGCGGGCGGCCGTACGCAGGACGCGGTCACGACCGCGCTCAATCTCGCCGGGGCGCTCGCACGGCTCGGACGCTACGACGAAGTGGGCGCGTTGCTCGAGGAGTACGCCGATTCCACCCGCACGCCGTTGCGCGCGTGGCAGCGTTCGGAAGTGCTCGCGGTGCTCGCTTCCGCGCGTTCGCGGCAGGGCCGGGACGTCGAGGCGGACCGCCTCGCGACGCGCGCGTGGGAGCTGGCGCGCGCCGCGGGCGTGCGGCCCGCACTCGCGCTGCTGGGCACGCGCGCGGAACTCGCGACCGATCGCGGCGACACCGGCGCCGCGCCTGCCAGGACGCGCGGGTGCCGCGGGCGCCGCGATGCGTCGACCGCGACGACGCGCTGATGGCGCGCAGCATCGCCGCGATGCAGTTGCTGCGCGCGCACGCCACGCCGATGCGCTCGAACGCTGGCACGCGCTCGGCGCGAGCGTGGACACGAGCGACGCGCTCGGACAGATGAAGCGCTCGCACGTGCGCCTCGGCGAGGCGCTGGCGCACTTCGGCCTCGGCGCGCGATCCGCGGGCGCGAGGCGGCGCTCGCGGCGCTGCGCGCGTGGGAGGGCGGCCGCGGCGCGTTCCGTTCGCCGCAGTGGCGCGAGCTGCTCGAGCGCGACGGCGTGTACCTCTGGGGCTCGGCGCTGGCCGAGGTGCGGCTGGCGGGCGGCGGCGCGCGCGAGGCGTTCGACGTGGCGCAGCGGCTGAAGGCGCGCACGTTCACCGAGCGCATGGGCGGCGGGCGGGCCGCGCCGGTGACGCTCGCGACGCTGCGCACCCGTGTGCTGCGTCCGGGCGAGGTGGTGTTCGACGCGTTCCCCGGTCTCGACAGCCTGCTCGTGTTCGTGGTCTCGCGCGACGAGCTGCGCGCCTACACAGTGCCCGATCGCGGGGCATTCGGCGCGCGGTGGCGCGAAGCTGGGAGCGCTGGCCGGACGGCCGAGGACGCCGCCGGAACTGCGCGCATCCGCCGCGCGCGAACTGTCGCGCGAACTGCTCGGCCGGCGCGCCGCCGCCGCGGCCGCCGGCGCGCGCCAGCTGGTCGTGACGGGGACGGCGTCTCGCGCGCTGCCCTGGGAGACCTGCTGCCCGTGCCGGGCAGCACTCGGACGCTCGGCGGCTCGCGGCGCGGCGGCGAACGTGCCGTCGCTGACGGCGCTCGCGCAGTTGCGAACGCACGCGCGGCTTCATGCCGTCCCGGCCGGGGCCGTTCGTGCTCGCCGGGCATCACCGGGCCCGACGGGCGGGAACTCTCCGGGGCGCGCGAGGAGGCCGCCGAGTTCCTGCGCATGCGCTATGCGAGCGCCGAGGTGCGCGCCGCGGACGGGGCCTGAGGCGCGGCTCGACGGCATGTGCGGCGCCGCAGTGGTGCACGTGGCGGCGCACTTCGCCTCCAGCCGACCCCGAGAACCCTGGCACAACGGCGTGCTGCTCGGACCGGTGGCGCGGGACGAGTCGTGGTTGCGCGCGGCCGACGTGGCGGGCCGCGTTCCGGGCACGGCGCTCGTCGTGCTGGCGGGCTGCGGCTCGGCGGCGATCGGCGAGCCGGACGTCCGCGGCGAGCGCGGGCTGGCGACAGCGTTCCTCGCGGCCGGGGCGCGCTCGGTGGTCGGGGCGACTGGGCCGGTGGAGGATCGCGCGAGCGTGGCGTTCGCCCGGGCGTTCTACGCCGCGCTCGAAGGCGGGCTCACGGTGGTGAGCGAGGCACTGGCGCGCACCCGCGGCGACATGGGAACCTCTTCACGCGCGCCGTTCGTGCTCTTCGGCGACCCGGAGGTCCGGGTGCGCCTGCCACGCCGCCGCGGTCTCGCGCTCCCGGCGCTGGACGGGTTTCTCCGCTGACGGATCTCCCGAACGAGGGTCTCACGCCATGGAACGACACCTACGCGAGCTCGACGACGAAGCGCTCGTGCGTGCCGTCCAGCGGGACCCGGACTCGGCCGAAGCCCGTCACGCCGCCTCGGAGCTGCTGCTCCGCTGGCGCGAACGGCTCTTCGCCTGGTGCTGGCGCGTGACGCGCGATCGCGAACTCGCGCTCGACCTCACGCAGGAGTGCTTCGTGCGCGCGCATCGCGCGCTGCCGGGGTTCGAGTTCCGCTGTTCGGTGTCCACCTGGATGTTCACGATCGCCCGGAACTGCTGCCGCAGCGCGCTGCGCGCGAGGCGGCTCCGCCGCGACGACGGCATCGAGCCCGACACGCTCGACGACTGGGCGGCCGGGCCCGAGGAATCGGCGGAAGCGCGCGTGCTCCTCGATCGCGTGCTCGACGCGATGGACGAGGCGTTGTCCCCCATGGAGCGGCGGGCGCTGTGGCTGCGTGCACACGAAGGGCTTCACGTCGAAGAGATCACCCGGCTGCTGCGGCTGGGCGGCGCCTCGGGCGCGCGCAGCCTGCTGCAGACCGCGCGCAAGAAGCTCGGCGCCGCGCTGCAGGCACGATTCGAGGAGGTCGAGTGAGCGATCGCTGTCCCGCCATCGAGGAGCTCGAAGCGCTGCTCGCGCTGCCCGCCGCGGACCCGCGGCGCAGGCACGTGGACGGTTGCGCGCGCTGCCGCTCGCTCGCGGACATGCTCGGCGAGTTCGCGGCCACGACGGTGGCGCCCGCCGCGGCGGGCTGCGGCGCCGCGGACGCGGCGCGGCGCGACCCGATCGCGGAGTTGACCGGCGTGCGGGAGCCGCGCGACCCCGAGCCGGCGCCCGCTCCGCCGCGGGCATCCGTGCCGCCG
>JBGANH010000225.1:0-7949 GCA_044222365.1 Candidatus Eiseniibacteriota bacterium | reverse complement strand
GGCTACGTGTTCGCGCGCGACGGCAAGCCGCTGCCGCCCTCGCAGACGCTCGCCGCGAACGACAAGGCCGACGACTTCCAGGACGCGGCCGTGTTTCTCAAGGCCGGCGGCTCGCGCGGTCCGCAGCGCAAGATCCTGCGCGAAGGCTCGTACGCCATTCACCTCGCGCAGTTCGTCGTGATCGCGGAAGAGCGCGTGTATGCGCTCGCGCTCGACAAGGCGGAGGAAGAGCTGTTCCGCCGCATGGCCACGCTCATCAAGGAGCGCGACGGCTTCAATCCGGTCGTGATCAAGGGTCACGACGACATGCTCGGCATCGTCACGGTGCACGACGGTCCGTCGCTCGCGCAGGGCCAAATCATCGCGCCCACGGTCGGCGAAGACCCGGCGAACGTGGCGACGTACCACAACAGCTTCCAGGACCCCGAGCGCTTCCTCGCGGGCGGCGGTAATCGCGGCCGCCAGTACCAGGTGCTCGTCGAGGGCACGTACTACATCAACCGCCTGTTCGCGACGGTCGAGCTGGTGCCCAAGACGATCGTGGACGTGGGCAACGTCGGCGTCGTCGTGTCGTACACGGGCGCGGTCGGCACGGACCTCTCGGGCGAGCAGTACAAGCACGGCGAACTCGTGCAGAAGGGCCTGCGCGGCGTGTGGAGCGAAGGCCTCATGCCGGGCAAGTACGCGTTCAACACGTACGCCGGCAAGGTGAACATGGTCCCGACGACCAACTTCATCCTGAAGTGGAACAAGTCGGAGTCGGGTGAGCACAAGTACGACGAGAACCTCGCGGAAGTCTCGCTGATCACGAAGGACGCGTTCGAGCCGTCGCTGCCGCTTTCGGTCGTGGTGCACATCGACTACCGCAAGGCGCCGCTCGTCATCCAGCGATTCGGCGACATCAAGCGCCTCGTCGAGCAGACGCTCGACCCGATGGTGAGCGCGTACTTCAAGAACATCGGTCAGACGCGCACGCTCATCCAGCTCATCCAGGACCGCAGCGCGATCCAGCAGATCGCGGGCGACCAGATGAAGGAGAAGTTCGCGCAGTACAACCTCGAGCTGCAGGAAGTGCTCATCGGCACGCCCACGAGCGGCGCGGCCGGCGGGCAGATCGAACAGATCCTGACGCAGCTGCGTTCGCGCCAGATCGCGACCGAGCAGGTCGAGACGTACAACCGCCAGGAAGTCGCCGCGGTCAAGGAGCGCGAGCTGCGCGAAGCCGAGCAGCGCGCGCGCCAGCAGGCCGCGATGACCGAGTCCGAGCTGTCCATCGTCGTGCAGTCGAACCAGGGTAAGGCCGACCTCGCGCGTGCCCAGCAGGAAGCCACGAAGATCCAGACGCTGGCGCAGGCCGAGGCCGAGAAGGTGCGCATCATGGGCGAAGGCGAAGCGGCGAAGGTGAAGGCGATCGCCGGCGCCGACGCCGAGCGTGCGGCGCGAGTCGGCGTGGCGCAGGCCATGGCGATCGAGGAGCAGGTCCGCGCCTACGGCGGCCCGCGCTTCCAGCTCACGCAGCAGGTGATGAACCGGTTCGCCGAAGCGATCCAGGTGTCCAAGGTGGACGTCGTGCCCCGCGTGGTCGTGGGTGGCGGCGGCGCCGAGGGCGGCGGTGGCGCGTCGGGCAACGTGATGGAGGCGCTGCTCACGATGCTGCTGAGCGAGAAGATGGGCAACGACCTCGTCGGCGCCGCGGCCGGTGCGCGGAGTGCGGAAGCGGCGGCTCTGCGGGACGACATCCGCAAGGGCATGTCCCAGGACGACAAGCCGAAGAGCTGACGCGGCCGCGCGGTGACGCGTGACCGCGAAGGGCCCGGCGCGAGCGATCGCGCCGGGCTTCTTCGGTTCCGGAGGGAAGTCGCGTGAAGCATCTGCACAAGGTGGTCTCGACCGTGGTGACGCTCGTCTTGCTCCTGCTCGACGAGTGGTGGACGCGCTCGCATCCGGGCGACGGATCGCTCGCGGCGCATCCCTTTCTCGTCGCCCTGATCGGTTTCTTCTTCCTGCTGGTGGTCGCGGCGTTCGCCCTGCCGCGCTCCGCGCAGCGCGCGCTCGGGCTCGACTCCGGCCCCGAGGCCGACGCGGACGGCTGGTTCGATCCCGACGACTCGGATCCCGAGCAGCAGCAGGAAGCCGACCGGGAACTCCAGCGCATCACGAAGATGGGGGACGACCCCGCGGCCGAGCCCGCATGGCAGGCGTGGCTCGCCGCCGAGCGCCGCCGCGAGGAGTCGCGCTTCGTGAAGCGCCGCGCGCGGGCGGGCGAGTCGCGCGCACTGATGACGAGCTACGTGCAGGCCATCCGCGCCGAGCTCGCGCTCGATCGCTCGATGATCGACGCGGAGGATCCCGAGGACAGCATGCGCGGCGACGTGAAGCGCCTCGAGGAGGAGCTCGCGTGGGCCGAGACCGAACTGGGGCGGATGTCGACCCCGTGAACGGAAATGCCGCGCGGCTGGAGAAGCCGTCGCGGCATCGTCGTCCACACCCATCGCACCCGGCCGGAGGCCGGGGCGCCCGCCTCTACCACGGCGTCTCTTTGTAATCCTTCAGGAACTTGCCCCACACGTGCTCGCCCGTGTTCAGCCCCACGATGATGGGATCCACGATGCGCGCGGCGCCGTCCACGATGTCGAGCGGCGGGTGGAAGCGGTGGTCGGCCGTCTTGCGCGCCGCGATCTCGAACGGGTCCTCGTCGGTCACCCAGCCCGTGTCCACGCTGTTCATGTGGATGCCGTCGCCGAAGTAGTCCGCCGCCGCCGTGCGCGTCATCATGTTGAGCGCGGCCTTCGCCATGTTCGTGTGCGGATGACGCGTGGTCTTGAAGCTGCGGTAGAACTGCCCCTCGACCGCCGACACGTTGACGATGTGCTTGTCGCGGTTGTCCGTGCGCATCATGAGCGGCTTGAGCCGCGCGTTGAGCACGTACGGCGCGATCGCGTTCACGAGCTGCACCTCGAGCAGTTCGACCGTGCTCACTTCCGCGAGCAGCAGCCGCCACGAATTGCGCCCGCGCAGGTCCACCTGCTGCAGGTCCTGGTCGAGCTTGCCGATCGGGAACAGGTCCTTCTGCGCGTTCATCTCCTCGGGCAGCAGCGGCACCTGCGACAGCTCGGCCGCGTGCACGAGGCCCGCGAGCTCCGGCGTGACCGGCTTCGCGAGCGCCGAACCGGCTGCCCCGGTCGCGTCGTTCTCGGGCAGCAGGTGATAACCGCGCAGCCCCTCGTACGCGCCGAGCAGCTTGCGCGCGTGCTCGGGCATGTCGTGCAGCGACGCCGTCTCGAGCTCCATCATGTGCGCGTAGAAATCGGGGGGGCGGCGCACGGTCTGGCAGGCGTTGTTGACGATGAAGTCGAGCCGGTCGCGCGTCGTCATGAGGTGATGGCAGAAGCGCTCGACGCTCGGCGTGTGCCGCAGGTCGAGGCCGTACACCTCGAGCCGGTCGCGCCACTCCTCGAAGTCGGGCTCCATCGCGTAGCGCATGGCCGAGTCGCGCGGGAAGCGCGTGGTCACGATGAGGTGCGCGCCGCAGCGCAGCAGCTTGAGCCCGGTCTGGTAGCCGATCTTGACGCGCCCGCCGGTCAGCAGCGCGACACGCCCACGCAGGTCCGCGAGCTCGGTGCGCTTGAAGAAGTTGAACTCGCCGCACTCGGGACACATGCGGTCGTAGAAGTGGTGCACCGCCGTGTACTCCTGCTTGCACACGTAGCAGCAGCGCACTTCCTCCGTCTGCGGCAGTTCGGCGCCGCTCGCGAGCAGCGCCTCCTCCTCGGGCGAGCCCGGCGGGACGTCCACGGGCGCGAACTCGCGCGGCGCATACGCCGACGGCGTCGTGAAGACGGGCTTGCGGCGCAGTTCGCGGATGCCCGTGTCGGCGAGCTTCTCCTCGTCGCGGAGCGCGCTCGCGACGCGGCGGAGGCGGGCGCTGGTCTTGACCATGCGGCGGCGCTCGGCCGGATCGGGATGGAAGACCTGGCCGGCCAGCTGGATCAGCCGGCGGCGCTCGAGCTGGGAGAGGCCCATCAGCAGGCCGCGGTCTTCGACGGCGGCGGCGAGCGCTTCGGTGGCGTCGAGCAACTTCTGGCGGAACTCGGCGATTTTCGGATCGGGCACGGGTGTCGTCATGGGCGGGGGAAGGTAGTCGGTCCGGCCCCCGCGGGGAAGCTCCCGGGCCGGCCTGGGCCGGGTTGACGCGAGAAAACCTGTGGTGGAACAGGAAAGAAAGTTTCCTTTTTTGTCATTGACTCGTCATGCGGTCAGGCCCGAAGGTGCGACCCGGCTCCCAGTTCTCGCGACTCCCCCAGCCTTGGAATCCCCTCGGTTCCTCGGCAAGCCCGAGGGCTGGGACGCCATTTTCTCGCCGGCGCCGGGGCACAGGACGTGCCCCTCCACGGCGCCGCGATCGAGGCCCCCTTTCCCCTGGAGGTGTCATGCGCCGTCTTCGCATGCCTGCCGTCGTCCGGGCAGTGCTCACGTCCCTCGCCGCACTCGCGTTCGCCCTCACGCTCGCGGCCGCACCCGCCGCGGCCCGGCCGTTCGCGCCGGTGCAGGGCGGGTTCCAGCCGAACGCTCCCGACGTGCCCGAGCACGTGCCCGGCCGCGTGCTCGTCAAGCTCACGAGCGCGGCGCGCGCTTCTTCGTTCCGCGCCCAGGCGACGCGCTTCGGCGGCGCGGTCGCCGGCGCCCGCTTCGGCATCGACGCGATCGACGGCGTGCTCGACAACGCCGGCGCGACCGCGGTCGCGCCCTCGTACCTCGAGCCCGCGAACGCGGTCGAGGCCGCGCGCCTCGGCGTCGCGCGCTGGTACACGGTGAGCTTCGACGAATCGCAGGACGCGGTGGACATCGCGAACCAGCTCGCGACCGCCGACGGAGTCGAGGCGGTGTCGCTCGACTGGATCGCGTTCCCCGCCGTCGTGCCCGCGGACCCGCTGCACGCGATGCACTGGGGACACAACAACACGGCGCAGATGCTCAGCTACAACTGGACGAACAACAACCACGAGACGGGCTCGCCCGTCGGCACGGTGGGCTTCGACACCAACGCGCAGGCCGCGTGGGACGCCGCGCAGGGCTACGGCTCGGCGAGCGTGATCATCGCGATCATCGACTCGGGCGTGCAGGCCGGCCATCCCGACCTCACGCAGGTCGCCGGCTTCGACTTCGGCGACAACGACTCGAACCCGGACGACAACTCGGCTTCGGCCGGTCACGGCACCGCGTGCGCGGGCGTCGCCGCCGCGAAGGCGAATACGCTCGGCAGCGCGGGCGCGGCCCCGAACTGCTCGATCATGCCGCTCAAGGTCGCGAACTCCGCCGGCACGATGAGCTTCACGTCGATCCAGAACGCGCTCTACTGGGCGGCGGATCACGGCGCGAACATCATCAGCATGAGCCTCGGCGCCGCCATCACGAGCGACGCGGCCACGGACGCGGCGATCACCTACGCGTACAACGCGGGCTGCGTGATCCTCGCGGCGACGGGCAACGAGAACAAGAGCACGATCAGCTACCCGGCCATCAACGCGAACGTGATCGGCGTCGGCGCCGCGTCGCCCTGCGGCGACCGCAAGCGCTCGAGCAGCCTGTCCACGGAAGTGAACCCCGGCGTGAGCACCGATCCGCGCGGCTACACGTGCGACGGCGAGCGCTGGTGGGGCTCGAACTACGGCGTCGCCACGGCGGACGCCGGCGGCGCGGTGGACGTGATCGCGCCGACGATCCTGCCGACGACCGACCGTCTCGGCTCGCTCGGCTACGACGCGAGCGACTACTCGAAGTGGTTCAACGGCACGTCGTGCGCCACGCCGTACGCGGCGGGCGTGTGCGCGCTGATCAAGTCGGCCAACCCGACGTGGACGAACGCGCAGATCCGCGCGCGCCTCACGTCCACGGCGCAGGACGTCGTGAACGCCGAGTCCGGCGCGGGCTGGGACCGCTACGCCGGCTACGGCATGGTGGACGCGGCCGCCGCGGTCGCCGGTGCGGTGCCCCCGACCGACCAGGTCACGGTCACGTACCCCAACGGCGGTGAGTCGCTCACCACGAACTCCTCGGTCAACATCACGTGGACGTCGGTCGGCTCGTTCACCACGGTGAACCTCGACTACTCGTCCGACGGCGGCACCACCTGGACGTCCATCGCGGCGAACACGCCGAACGACGGCACGCAGGCGTGGACCGTTCCGGCCGCGACCACGACGACGGGCCGCGTGCGCGTCTCGGGCGGCACGGCGACGGACATGAGCAACGCCAACTTCACGATCGCCGCTCCGCCGGCCGACCAGGTCACGGTCACGTACCCGAACGGCGGCGAATCGCTCGTCGCGGGCTCGTCCGTGAACGTCACGTGGACGTCGGTCGGCTCGTTCACCACGGTGAACCTCGACTACTCGTCCGACGGCGGCACGACGTGGACCTCGATCGTCGCGGGCACGCCCAACGACGGCACGCAGGCGTGGACCGTTCCCGCGGGCACGACCACGACGGGCCGCGTGCGCGTCTCCGGCGGCACGGCGACGGACATGAGCAACGCGAACTTCTCGATCGTGCTCTCGACCGGCTACGCGTCGCTGCCCTACAGCACGAGCTTCGATTCCGGCGTGCTCGACGCCTACTGGAGCACGTACACGACCGCGAGCGGCCGCGTGCAGCTGCTCACGACGAACACGCCGCACTCCGGCACGCGCCACATGGTCATGGACTGCTCCGTGGCCAACAACTACAGCGTCGCCGCGGCGGACCTGAAGCTGAACCTGTCGGGCGTCACGCAGGCGAACCTGTCGTTCTGGTGGAAGGACTTCGGCGACGAGACCCAGACCCAGGACGGCATCTACTTCTCGAACAACGGCGGCACGACGTTCACGAAGGTGTACTCGCTCGCGCCGGCGAGCTTCTCGAACAACACGTGGCGCAACGTGGTGCTCGACGTGGACGCGCTGGCGGCGACCGCCGGGCTCGCGCTCAACGGCACGTTCGTCGTCCGCTTCGAGCAGTACGACAACCAGCCGGTCAGCGGCGCCGACGGCATGGCGTTCGACGACATCTCGGTCACGGTTCCGGCTTCGCTGCCCGCCGGGATCTCCGCCGAGACCGAGCCGAACGACGCGTCCACGACGGCCAACGGCCCGGTGGGCACGGGCCGCGCCGTGAGCGGCGCCGTCGGTTCGTCCACCGACAACGACTGGTACTACCTCGACGTCACGACCGCGGGCACGCTCAACCTGTCGCTCGCGATCACCGGCACCGCCGACCTCGACTGGTTCCTGTACAACTCGGCGCTCACGCAGGTGGCGCAGGGTTATTCGACGGCGAACCCCGAGGTCGGCACGTACTCCGCGACCGCGGGCCGCTACTACGTCAAGGTGAACGGCTACCTCGGCGCCACGGCGAGCTACGCGCTCACGGTCACCGGCGGACTCGCGAACGCGAACATCCCGCCGCAGAAGGGGCTCGCCCCGCTCGGCGTGATCGCGAACGCGATGCACCAGAACTCGCCGAACCCGTTCAGCACGGGCACGTCCATCCGGTTCTCGCTCGCGCAGCGCGGACACGTGAACGTGCAGGTGATCGACGCGAGCGGCCGTCACGTGGCGACGCTGCAGGACGGCGAGATGCCGGCCGGCCAGCACCAGCTCGAGTGGGCGGGCCGCACGTCGCAGGGCACGCGCGTCGCGGCGGGCGTGTACTTCTACCGCCTGACCACGCCCGGCTTCACCCAGACCCGCAAGATGGTCGTCACGAACTGAGGCACGGCCGAACGCGATGCGGGCCCGGTCCTGAAGTCCAGGACCGGGCCCGCTCGCTTGCTGCGCCGGGGAGCGGGGCGGAGGGCGGCGCTGGTCCGAAAGACACCTTGAACGCCGGACACGGGAGATACGAATATTCGCGTGAGCCGTTCCCCCGGAAACCCCATACGCTCGGAGCCGTCCCCATGACCGCCTCCCCTC
>JBGANH010000224.1:0-8053 GCA_044222365.1 Candidatus Eiseniibacteriota bacterium | reverse complement strand
GAACCCGGCGGTCGTCGAGCGTTTCGAACTCTTCGCCGCGGGCATGGAGCTGGCGAACGCGTTCAGCGAGCAGAACGACCCGGACGCGCAGCAGAAGGCGTTCGAGGCGCAGCTCGAGGCGAAGGCGCGGGGCGACGAGGAGGCGCAGGTCATGGACGAGGACTACCTGCGCGCGCTCCAGTACGGCATGCCGCCCACGGGCGGCGTCGGCATCGGCATCGACCGCCTCGTGATGCTCGCGACCGACTCGCGCAGCATCCGCGACGTCGTGCTGTTCCCGCAGCTGCGTCCCGAGGAAGGCCGACCGGTCGCGGACGACCGCGACGAGGAGCCGGAGGCGACGGAGACTCCGGAGCCGCCCAAGGCGTGAAACTCCCCCTGTGGATCGCGGCGCGCTACCTGCGCAGCCGGCCGAGGACGGGTTTCATCACGCTGCTCACGGGCATCTCCATCGCGGGCGTCGCGGTCGGCGTCACCGCGCTGCTCACGGTGCTCGCGGTCATGAACGGATTCGAGAGCGAGGTGCAGTCGCGCATCTCGGGGACCGACGCGCACGTCGTGCTGCTCGGCGAGAACACGGCGGGCGTCCCGAACGGGGAGACGCTCGCGGCGAAGCTGGCGTCCCAGCCGGGCGTCGAGGGCGTCGCCGCCTTCACGTACGCGAAGGCGATGGCGTTCCGCGAGGGCGCCTCCGAGGGCATGGTCGTCAAGGGCGTGGACCTCGCGGCCTATACCGTGACCACGATCGGGCCGGCAGTACACGTTCGCGCTCGATCGATCCTCGCCGTCACGTTGGCGGGGAGCCCGGCATCGTGCTCGGCTCGGAACTCGCCGCACGGCTCGGCGCGGGCATCGGCGACGTCGTGCTGCTCGCGACGCTCCAGGGGGACGCGAACTCCGCGTTCGGCTACGCGCCCAAGCTGCGGCCTTTCCGGGTCGTGGGCCAGTTCACGTCCGGGCTCTACAACTACGACTCGAGCCTCGGCTTCACCTCGATCGCGACGTCGCAGAAGTTCTTCGACCTCGGCGGCAGCGTGACCGGCGTCGAGGTGAAGCTCACCGACATGTTCACCGCGCCCGAGGCCGCCGTGCGGCTGCTGCGCGCCGCCGACCAGGCCGGACTGCGGGCGAACAATTGGATCGAGCTCAACCGGAACCTGTTCACGTGGATGAAGCTCGAGAAGGCGGTGATGTTCGTCATCCTCGGGCTCATCGTGCTCGTCGCCGCGTTCAACATCGTGAGCACGCTGTTCATGGTCGTACTCGAGAAGCGCCGGGACATCGGCGTGCTCAAGTCGCTGGGCGCCAGTCCGGAGGTGGTGCTCCGCATCTTCCTCGTGGAAGGATTGCTCATCGGCGGCCTCGGCACGCTGGCGGGCACGATCCTCGGGGCGGCCCTGATCTACGTGCTCAAGCGCTGGCCCTTCGTCCACCTGCCCGGGGACGTGTACTTCATCGAAACACTTCCGGTGCGTCCTGAAGCGGGGGACTTCGCCGCCGTCATTCTGGCCGCCATCGCCCTGTGTCTGGCCGCCGCGTGGTATCCCGCCTGGCAGGCGTCCCGTCTGGACCCGGTCGCGGCCATCCGCCGCCAGACCTGAGAACCCTTCGCAAGTGAGGCGCTCAACTGTCTGACAACACGGTCGTTGAGGCGCGCGGCGCCGCCCTCGTCGCACGCGGGATCTGCAAGACCTACGAGGGTCCGGCCGGACCGCTCGAGATTCTGCGTGGCGTGGACCTCGAAGTGCCCCGTGGCATGCTTCTGGCAATCACCGGGGCGTCGGGCGCGGGCAAGAGCACGCTCCTGAATATCCTGGGCGGGCTGGACCACAGCACGGCCGGAACGCTGGAGATCGGCGGGCGAAGGGTCGAAACCATGGGCGAACGCGAGCGCTGCCGGCTGCGGGCCGAGCGGCTCGGGTTCGTGTTCCAGTTCCACCACCTGCTGCCCGAGTTCTCCGCCGAGGAGAACGTCATGATGCCGCTGCTGTTGGCGGGACGTTCCTCCGAGGACGCGAGGGCGCGCTCGAGGCAGGTGCTGGAGTCGGTGGGGCTGAAGGAGCGGTGGGAACACCATCCTTCGGAGCTTTCGGGTGGGGAGGCGCAGCGCGTCGCGGTGGCGCGGGCGCTCGCGAGCGAGCCGGAACTGGTGCTCGCCGACGAGCCCTCGGGTAACCTCGACGGCAGGACCGCGGGAGAACTTCACGAACTGCTGGCGTTCCTCGCGCGTGAGCGGCATCAGACGTTCGTACTGGTGACGCACAACGACCGGCTCGCCGGGATGGCGGACCGGGTGATGCGACTGGAAGCAGGCCGGCTGCACGAGGCCTGATCGAGAGGGAACGGATGCTCTGCCAGATCTGCGGGAAGAACCCCGCGACGGTGCACTTCACGGAGATCCACGACAACAAGATGTCGGAGATCCACGTGTGCGAACGTTGCGCCGAGGAGAAGGGCATGGCCGCGTCCGCCTCGCAGCACAAGTTCGAGATCGCGGACCTGCTCGCCGGCATGGTGGACGCGATGACGCGCACCGACGAGGAGCGCGTCGGCCACGTCCAGTGCCCGCGCTGCGGCCTGCACTATTCGAGCTTCAAGGAGACCGGCCGGCTCGGCTGCTCGGAGTGCTACACCGCGTTCCAGTTCCAGCTGCGGCCGCTGCTGCGCCGCATCCACGGCGACACGCGCCACCGCGGCAAGACGCCCGCGCACGGCAGCGCCGGCGCCGAGCGCTCGCGCCAGATCCAGCGCCTGCACGACGACCTGCAGCGCGCGGTCGAGAGCGAGGAGTTCGAGAAGGCGGCGCAGGTCCGCGACGAGATCCGCAAGCTCGAGGCGGAGCTGCAGGCCGAGCGTGCGTCCACCCCGAGCGTGGAGCGTCCGTCGTGAGCGCGACCCCGCGCGACTTCGCGCAGCTGTTCGACACGACCAGCCCGTGGCTCACGGGCTCCGGTCCGCACTCCGAGATGGTGCTCTCCACGCGCATCCGTCTCGCGCGCAATCTTTCCGAGGTGCCGTTCACGCACCGCGCCCGCGAGGAGCAGCTGTACGGCGTGCTCGCCTCGGTCTCGGCCGCGGCGCAGAGCTCGCGCTCGTTCCACGACGGGCTGCTGCTGCGCATGAACGAGTGCTCGCCGATCGAGCGCCAGGTGCTCGTCGAGCGCCACCTCGTGAGCCACGAACTCGGTGACGGCGCCCGGCCGCGCGGCATCCTCGTCGCGCCCGACCAGCGCCTGAGCCTCATGATCAACGAAGAGGACCATCTCCGGCTGCAGTCGCTGACGCCCGGCTTCCAGCTCGCGGAAGCCTGGTCGCTCGCCGACCGCGCGGACGACGAACTCAACCAGTCGCTCGAGTTCGCGTTCTCGGAGGAGATCGGCTACCTCACGAGCTGCCCGACGAACGCCGGCACCGGCCTGCGCGCGTCGGTGCTCATCCACCTGCCCGCGCTCGTGCTGCTCGAGGAGATCCAGCGCGTGCTCAAGAGCATCATGCAGGTGGGACTCAACGTGCGCGGCCTGTACGGCGAACACAGCGAGGTCATGGGCAACCTGTTCCAGATCTCGAACCAGACCACGCTCGGCCGCAGCGAGCGCGACTCCATCGACAGCCTCGAGCGCGTCACGCGCCAGATCATCGAGACCGAGGAGCGCGCGCGCGAGCGCATGCTGCGCGACGCCCGCGTGCAGATCGAGGACAAGGTGTGGCGCGCCTACGGCACGCTGCGCTACTGCCGCTCGATCCACGCCCGCGAGGTCATCAACCTCTGCTCCGCCGTGCGCCTCGGCGTCGCCATGGAACTGCCGGGCCTGTGCCCGCTGCGCACGCTGAACGAACTGCTCGTGCTCACGCAGCCCGCGCACCTGCAGCGCATCCACGGAGCCGAACTGTCGCCCGCCGATCGCAACATCGTCCGCGCCCAGCTCGTGCGCGAGCGGCTCGCCGCCGCCGACCACGGGACCGGGACGAATCCTTAGGGACAAGGAGGAAGGTTCCCGTCGCGTCGTGCGGCGGAGCCGAGCACACCATGCACGATAAGTTCACCGAACGGGTTCGCAAGGTCATCTACCTCGCTCGCGAGGAAGCGGCGCGGCTGCAGCACGACTACATCGGCACCGAGCACCTGCTGCTCGGCGTCATCCGCGAGGGCGAAGGCATCGCCGCGACGGTGCTGAACAACCTCGGTCTCGACCTCGACCGCATCCGCCAGGAGGTCGAGAACATGGTGAGCGCCTCGGGCGGCACCATGACGATCGGCGAGATCCCGTTCACGCCGCGCGCGAAGCGCGTGCTGGAACTGGCCGTGGAAGAGGCGCGTTCGCTCGGCCACAACTACGTCGGCACCGAGCACCTCCTGCTCGGCCTGATCCGCGAGGGGGAGGGCGTCGCCGCGAAGGTGCTGCTCGAACTCGGCGTGGACCGCAAGCGCGTGCGTGAGGAGACGCTCAAGCTCCTCGGCGGCACGCCGTCGTCGGGCCAGGCGGCCGAGCGCGGCGAGGAACGCGCCGAGACGCCGGCCCTGAACCAGTTCGGCCGCGACCTCACGACGCTCGCCCGTGAAGGCAAGCTCGACCCGGTCATCGGCCGCGACAAGGAGATCGAGCGCGTCATCCAGGTGCTCTCGCGCCGCAAGAAGAACAACCCGGTGCTCATCGGCGAACCCGGCGTCGGCAAGACCGCGATCGCCGAGGGCCTCGCCGCGCGCATCGTGTCGGGCCAGGTGCCGGAGTCGCTGCGCAACAAGCGCATCGTGACGCTCGACCTCGCGGCGGTGGTGGCCGGCACGAAGTACCGCGGCCAGTTCGAGGAGCGCCTCAAGACCGTCATGAACGAGATCCGTGAGTCGAAGGACACGGTGATCTTCATCGACGAGCTGCACACGATCGTCGGCGCCGGCGGTGCCGAGGGCGCGATCGACGCGTCGAACATGCTCAAGCCGGCGCTCGCCCGAGGCGAACTGCAGTGCATCGGCGCCACGACCCTCGACGAGTACCGCAAGTACATCGAGAAGGACGGCGCGCTGGAGCGCCGCTTCCAGCCGGTCATGGTGGACCAGCCGAGCATCGAGGACACGATCCAGATCCTCATGGGGCTGCGCGACAAGTACGAGGCGCACCACGGCGTGAAGATCACGGACAACGCGATCGTGCAGGCCGTGAAGCTCGCCGACCGCTACATGAACGACCGCTTCTTCCCGGACAAGGCCATCGACGTGATCGACGAGGCCTGCGCCCGCTCGCGCCTGTCGGTGAGCACGGTGCCGTCCGAGATCAGCGAGCTCGAGAAGAAGCTCGAGGAGGTCGTGAAGGAGAAGGAAGCCGCCATCCGCGGACAGGAATACGAGAAGGCCGCCCGGCTCCGCGACCGCGAGAAGGAGCTGCGCGCGCGCCGCACGGACCTCAAGAAGTCGTGGACCGAGTCCAAGCGCGACAAGGAAGTGCAGGTGGACGAGGACCAGATCGCGGCCGTGCTCAGCATCATGACGGGCATCCCCGTCGTGAAGCTGGCGGCGGAGGAGAGCGAGAAGCTCCTGAAGATGGAGGAGGAGCTGAAGAAGCGGGTCGTCGGCCAGGACGAGGCGGTCTCCGCCTGCGCCCGCGCCGTGCGGCGCAACCGCGTCGGCCTGCGCGATCCGCGCCGTCCGATCGGCTCGTTCATCTTCCTGGGGCCCACGGGCGTCGGTAAGACCGAACTCGCGCGCGCGCTCGCCGCGTACCTCTTCGACAGCGAGGACGCGCTCATCCGCATCGACATGTCCGAGTACATGGAGAAGTTCTCGGTGTCGCGCCTCGTGGGCGCGCCTCCCGGGTACGTCGGCTACGAAGAGGGCGGCCAGCTCACCGAGAAGGTGCGCCGCAAGCCCTACTCGGTCGTGCTGCTCGACGAAGTCGAGAAGGCGCATCCCGACGTGTTCAACGTGCTGCTCCAGGTGCTCGACGACGGCACGCTGACGGACAGCTCGCGCCGCAAGGTGGACTTCAAGAACACCGTCATCATCATGACGTCCAACCTCGGCGGCCGGCAGATCGTGTCGGGCGGCAAGGGGCTCGGCTTCAAGAACGTGGACAGCGCCCAGCAGTTCAGCGCCATCAAGACGACGGTGCAGGACGAACTCAAGCGCGCGTTCAACCCCGAGTTCCTCAACCGCATCGACGACGTGATCGTGTTCCACACGCTGTCGCGCGATCACATGAAGAGCATCGTGGACATCCTGCTGTCGCAGTTCAGCAGCCGGCTCAAGGCCCAGGACATCGTGCTCGAGATCGCGCCGGAGGCCACGGACCTGCTCATCGACAAGGGCTTCGACGCCGCCCTGGGCGCCCGTCCGCTGAAGCGGGCCATCCAGCGGCTGCTCGAGGACCCGTTCGCGGAGTTCATCCTCCGTGGCCAGGTGCCCGCCGGTACGGTGGTCAAGGTCACGCGCAAGGACGACGCGCTGGACTTCGACACCTCCGGTGTGGCCGCGCCGGCACCGGCTCCCGAGGTCCCGGCGAACTGATTCCACCCGCCGCACGAGACGCCGGGGTCCTTCGGGGCCCCGGCGTTTTCGCGTCCGGGGAAGGGGAACGCCGGTCAATCTTCGGTGTAGGAAGGACTACGGACCGATTTCGGGGGCCCCGGTGGCTGGACATTGGGGCCTCGCTGGCTATGATTCGGCCGAGACTCCCCGATGACCCAAGGCCACCCCGACTCCGGCTCGCGCGCGCAGGGACGCGAAGGCGCGGCGTGGCAGGACGGATTCCTGTGCCGTGGCCCCAGGGCCCAAGGAGCTGATCGAGTGCTTCGACGCCTGACCCGGTGGGTCCCGCGCTTCTGCGGGTTCGCCGCCATCCTTCTCGCAGTGCTCTTCTCGTCGTTCGGGACCGCTTGGGCGCAGGACGGCGCCGAGGCCCGCCCGGGCACCCCGACCGTCGGCCGCATCTTCGTCTCCGGCAACGTGCACGTGGACAGCGCCCGCATCGTGCGTACGTTCGACGTGCCTCCCGGGACCCGGTTCTCCTCCGACCTCGTCCGCCGGGGCACGCGCAAGCTCACCGCGCTCGGCCTGTTCAGCAACGTGCAGCTGCTGAAGAACGAGCACGACGGCGTCGTGGACCTCACGATCGTCGTGACCGAACGCCCGCGCCTCGCCGCGGTCAAGTTCTCGGGCAACAAGAAGCGCGAGGACGTGGACCTCGAGAAGAAGCTTTTCCTGCACGCCGGCGAGACCTTCTCGCTCGTCCAGGCCCAGCTCCAGGTGGACTCGCTCGCCGAGTACTACCGCAGCGAGGGATTCCCGCGTGCGAAGATCACCCCGAAGGCGGACACGCTGTTCGACCGCAACGAGGTGAACCTGACCTTCGAGATCGTCGAGGGCGAGAAGCTGCGCATCGGCGACATCGTGTTCGAGGGCCGAACCGCGTTCGGGGCGAAGCGCCTGCGCAAGGCGATGAAGACGAAGACGAAGGGCCTCTTCGGCGGCGGCGAGCTGAAGGACGAGACCTTCGCCGAGGACAAGGAGAAGCTCGAGACCTGGTACCAGAACCACGGTTACCGGGACATGCAGGTCACCGGCTTCGAGGTCGTCCCCGGCTCGGACCCGAAGCGCGTCACGCTCAAGGTGACGCTCGCCGAGGGGCGCCGCTACGCGTTCGGAACCGCGACCTGGGAGGGGGCGAAGACGCTCGACTCCACGTTCCTCGCGCGCACCTGGAAGGCGAAGCAGTCCACGCTCTACGACCGCTCGCGCGTCGAGCGCGCCCGCGGCGACGTGCTGGGCGAGTACGCCGAGCACGGCCTGCTGTACGTGGACATGGAGCCGGAGGAGACCGTCCGCGACTCGTTCGTGGACGTGACGTTCCGCGTGCGGGAGGGCTCGCCGTCCTTCGTGCGCCGCGTGAGCATCCTCGGCAACAAGGGCACCCGAGAGCACGTGCTCCGGCGCGAGCTCGACGTGCACGAGGGCGACCGCTTCCGCCGCTCGGCGCTGATCCGCAGCCAGGGTGACATGATGCGGCTGCAGCTGTTCGAGGAAGTGATGCCGGACATCTCGCCGGCCGAGAGCACCGACGTC
>JBGANH010000223.1:0-7911 GCA_044222365.1 Candidatus Eiseniibacteriota bacterium | reverse complement strand
GGCGGTGAGGTACGTGGCCGCGCCGGCCTTGGATCGAGCTGGCTCGCGTGGCAGCAGCACCCTTGTGTTCCTTCCACACCGCCGTCACGTCGACGAGCTGCGCGCGCGTCGCCGCGATAGAGCGCGTACAGCAGCCGCGCCGGACGGTGACGCTCGCCCGCCGCGTCGTAGCGCGCAGGCCGCAGGCCAGCACGCACGCGTGGCGGGTGCAGGCCTCGCGTGATCAGGATGGGCGTCCATCCGGTGCGGCGCGACGACGAGGAACGGTGCGTGGCGGCGCAGGCACTCGACCACGGCCTTCGAGGGCTGGGCGCGATCGTGGCGGTTCAGCGCGCCGTCGGGCAGCGCGAGATTCTCGCGCACCGCGGCGCCGAGCGCCGCGGCCTTGGCCTCGCGCGCACGCGTCTCGACGTCGCCGCGCGTGCCGAGTTCGCCGCGCGTCAAGTCCGCGATCACCACGCGCTCTCCGCGCGCGGCGAGCGTCGCCGCGAGGCCCGCGCTCGTGAGTTCGACGTCGTCCGGGTGCGCCCCGAAGAACAGTGCGGCCGCGCGCATGCGTCAGCCCTCCAGCAGCCAGTGTTCGTGCACGCCGCGCGCGGCGAGCGCCGCGTGCTCGGCCGCCGCGTCGCAGAGTTCGGCGACGACGCCGATCCCCGCCGCGCGACCGGCTCGAGCGTGGCGATGCGCCGCTCCTGCAGCTTGCCCCCGGGACTGAGCGCGTAGCGAAGGCGCCGCCAGACCGGGTGCTCCTTGTCGAAGCGCGCGCGCACCTTGCCGATCAGCCCCTCGTGCAGCCGGGCGAACTGGTAGTCCACCTTGCCGCGCGCCGACTCGACCATCTGCGGCAGGCTCGCGTCGAGCGCGCGCGAGGCCTCGGCGAAGCGCCGTCAGTCCGTCGAGCGCCGCGGCCTTCGCGTCCAGCAGTTCGCCCTCGAGCGCGGCCGGCACGCGCTTCGCCGGCCAGTTCGGCGAGCACGGCGTCCGTGTCGGCGACCACGCGCCAGGGATCGGCGCCGCTCGCCTCGATCAGCGCGAGCGCCTCGGGCGGCAGCCAGGTCGCGCCGAAGCGCGGCACGAGCATCGCGGGCGCGACGCCCACGCCTTCGAACACCTCGCGCAGCTGCGCGAGGTACGCGATCTCGCCCGGCCCCACGGCCATCGCGACCGTCGGGAACACGCCGTCCTGCACCGCCGGGCGCAGCGCGACGCTCGGACTGAGCGTGACGCCCGCGCCGCGCGCGAGCGCGTCCGCGGCGGAGATCTTGTGGCGCGCGCCGTCGGCGATCTCGAACACGAACGACTCGAGCGAGGCGTCGTTCAGCGGCGTGCGGCCGGCCAGCTCCTGCAGGCGCGCACCCGCGGTGCGCGCGCCTGTTCGAGCGCGGGCGCGTTCGCGAGGTAGCGCCCGATCACGGTGCACGCCGCGGCGCGGAACTCCGGCAGCCGCGGGTCCACGATCACGAGTCCGGCCTCGGCGAACAGCTGCAACAGCAACGCCGAGGTGACCTCGCCGAGGTCGCGCCCCACGCGGGTCGCGTGCTCGAGCACGCGCGCGGCGTCGGCGTGCCCCGCCAGTCCCGCCCACTTCGCGAGCGCGTCCGCGTGCAGCGGCACGAGATGCGCGGCCGCGATGTCGCCGACGAGCCCGCCGCTCGCGTGCGCGCCGTCGGGAAGCGCGAGGTCGTGCAGTTCGAGCGCGCCGTCGAGCACGCTCGCACCGCGGATCTCGGTGAAGTCGGAGTCCTCGCCGTGCATCCAGAACAGCGGCACACACGGCTCGCCGAGGCGCGCGCTGACCGTGCGCGCGAGCCCGGCGGCGGCGGCGATCTTGTGCAGCGAGTAGAGCGGTCCGCCGAGCGGCGCGGGCTGCTGCCCGGCCACGGTCGCGACGGCCTCGCCGCGCGCGAGGCGCTCGAGGTTCGCCAGCGAGGCGGCGCTCGCGCCGAGGCGGACGTGCAGGTCGGTCATCGCGCGGGCGAGCGCGGGTTCGAGCGGGGCGCGCTTGAGCGCGGCCAGCGCGCGCAGGTCGTCGTCGGAGGTCCACGTACGCGCGAAGCGCTCCCGCGCGAGCGGACCGTGGGTCACGAGGTCACGGGTGATCGCGTCGTTCAGGCGGTCCCAGGGCGCTTCCTCGCGCCCGGCGACACGGGCGCGAACGGCGAGCGTTCCCGCCCTCAACGCACACGCTCCGGCCGGGGACATCGGACGGGACGACGGCGGCTGGGGCTCGGGAACACGATCGGTTTGGGGTGCACGCGCGGCATCCTAGGCTCGGGGCGGGAATCGGGCAAAGTCGTTCGGGTGGGCCTGCTTGCAGATGCGCGACGCGGCCCCGGGTTGCGCCCGGATTGCTCAGCGGCCCGACTTCGCGGCCGGGCGCCGGCGCGCGGCCGGGCGCGACACCGCGCTCGAACGCCGGCGCGGAGCCAGCGGCGCCGCTCCCGCCGCCTCGGCCTCGGTCAGCCGCCGCCACGCCGACAGCGCGATGCGCTCCGCGGCGGCATCCGTGCGCGCGAGGCCGGCCGCGAGCGCGCCCTGCACCTCGTCGAGCGACGCCCCCACCCGGCGCGCGCCGAGCAGGTGGCTCACGAGCTGGCGCTCCCAGCCGAGCGCGGCGAGCGCCGCGACGGTGACCAGTTCGCGGTCGCGCGCGCCCATGCCGGGGCGCGAGAGGACACGGCCGTAGCCGTGTTCGATCATCCAGCGCGCGAGATCGGGATGCAGCGCCTGCACCGCGGGCACGAGCTTCCCGAACGACGGGCCGTAGACACGCGAGCACAGCGCCTCGCCGCGCTTCACCCAGTCCGCGACGCTTCCCTCCCGGCTCCGTCGCGCGCGGCCGGGCCACGCGCCGTTCAGCACGCGCAATCCCTCGAGCGCCGCCGGGTAGCCGGCGTACAGCATGAGCATGAGCGCGCTTTCCTCGGCGGCGGCGCGCCCGACGCCGTGCTCGCGCGCGGCCTCGAGCGCCTGCGCGGCGGCGGCGAACTCGCGCCGCGTGACGAGCGCGGCGAAGCGGCACAACTGGAACACGCCGCGGCGGCGGCGCAGTGCGGTGGCGGTGCTTGACGCTCCCATGGTCGTCGCACACTATCGCCCGGCTTTCGCGCCGCGCAAGACGAGGCGCCGATCGCGCAGCACCGGTGATGCTTCCCGCCCCACTCGAGGAGCCCGATGCTCGACCCGCAGCCCATGTCCCCGCAGGAAGCGGCGCGTGCCGCGCTGCACGCCCTGTGGACGTTCCCCTCGATCCTCTTCAGCGCGTTCCTCATGGCCTGGGCGGCCGAGGGCGCGCAGTTCTACATCTCGCAGGGGCTGGCGCTGGCGCTGCTCGCGTGGCTGCAGACGCTGCCGGAGTTCGCGGTCGAGGCCGTGATCGCGTGGCACGGCGACGTGCCGCTCATGACGGCCAACTTCACCGGCGCGCTGCGTCTGCTCACGGGCGTGGGCTGGCCGATGATCTGGGTCGTGTTCGCGATCTTCCGGCATCGCCGCGGCGAGACGCGCGCGATGCCGCCCATTCACTTGAGCCGCGAGCACGCCGCGACCGTCGCGGGCCTCGCACCGCCGCTGCTGTGGTTCGTGTGGATCATCGCGAAAGGCACGCTCGACCTGTGGGACGCCGGCGTGCTGCTCGCGATGTATTTCGCCTACCTCGCGCTGCTCCAGCGCATCCCGCCCTCCGAGCACGAACTCGAGGCCGACGCGCCGCGCGTCGTGCGCGTCGTGCTCGCCTGGCCCGAGCCGAAGCGGCTCCTCGGCGTGGTCGCGCTGTTCCTGTCCGGCGGCGTCGCGCTGTTCTTCATCGCCTCGCCGTTCCTCGAGAGCATGAAGGGCGTGGCGATCACGATGGGCGTGTCGCAGTTCGTGTTCGTGCAGTGGGTCGCGCCGTTCCTTTCGGAGATGCCCGAGAAGACGAGCGCGTTCGTGTGGGCGAAGAGCCGGGGCAAGGCCGGCATGGCGCTCATGAACATGGCGTCGTCGAACGTGAATCAGTGGACCGTGCTCGCCGCCATGATCCCGATCGTGTATTCGATCGCGCGTGGCGAACCGTCGGCCGTGCCCGTGGGCGAGCACCGCGTCGAGCTGATCCTGACGCTGCTGCAGAGCGCGCTCGGCGTCGTGCTGCTCGCGAACTTCCGCTTCCACGCGCACGAAGCGCTCGGGCTCTTCGGCCTGTGGCTCGCGCAGTTCCTCGTGCCGCACTGGCGCGAGGAGATCTGCTGGCTCTATGGCGCGTGGCTCGGCTTCGAACTGGTCTCGTCGCTCTGGCGCCCGGGGCGGCTGCAGGCGTTCGCCGTGCTTCCGCAGCTCTGGGTGGAGGGCTCGCGCCGGCGGAAGGCCTGACGGCGCCCGCTCGCCTTCAGCGGCGGAACCGCCTCACGACCGACCCGGCGGCGTCCTCGAGCAGTCGCAGTTCCTCCACGCGCGCGAGCCGCAGCGTGCCCCAGAAGAGCGCGAGCGCGACCGCCGCCGAGACGAGCACCGTGCCGAGCAGCGCCACGTGGCCGTTCGTCACGCCGGGCCCCGCCAGCGCGAGGATGCCCGCGAGCGCGCCGCCCACGAGCACGGAGGCGGCCGCCACGCGCGCGAGCGTCGCGGCGATGCGGCGCCCCTCGAAGCCGCCGATGCGGCCGCGCAGCAGGAACGCGAGCTGCGAGACGTTCGCGAGTGCCGAGACGGACGATGCGAGCGCGAGGCCGCGATGCCCGAGGCCGAGGTGCGCGAGCGGCCCGACGAGGGCGAGGTTCAACACGACGTTGATCGCGACCGAGGTGAGGCTCGATCGCATCGGGGTCTTCGTGTCGCCGAGCGCGTAGAACGTCCGCGAGAAGATCCCCACGGCGGCGAAGCACGGCAGGCCGACGCAGTACATGACCAGCGCCGCGGCCGTCTGGTCCGTGGCCGCCGCGGTGAACCGCCCGTGCTGGAAGAGCAGCGCGATCACGGGACGCGACAGGACCGCGAGGTAGACCGCGGCGGGAATCGTGAGCAGCAGCACGAGCCGGACGGCGGCCGACAGGGTGCGCTTGAGCGCGGGCATGTCGGCGTTCACGGCCGCGCGCGACAGCGCGGGCATGGACACCGTGGCGAGCGCGATGCCGAACACGCCGATCGGCAGCTGCATGAGGCGGAACGCGCAGTAGAGCCACGTGACCGCGCCCTCCTGCATCCGGCTCGCGAGGTTGTTGCTCACGAAGATGTTCACGTTGGTCGCCGCGAGCCCGAGGGTCGCCGGGATCATGAGCAGCGCCACGCGCCGCACGCCGGGGTGCCACGTCGGCCACTCGAGACGGAACTCGAACCCCTGCGCGCGCAGCGAAGGCAGCTGCACGGCGAGCTGCAGCGCCGCGCCGAGCACCACGCCGACCGCCATCGCGACCACCGGCGGCACGCCGAAGCGTGCGCACACCGGGACGAGCGCGAGCCCGAACACGATCATGCCGACGTTGAGCAGCGCCGGCGCGAGCGCGGGAACGCCGAACACCCCGCGCGCGTTGAGCATGCCCATCGCGGCGGCGGCGAGCGCGACGAGGGGCAGGAACGGCAGCATGATCCGGAACAGCGTTTCGGTCAGCTCGAGCTTGCCCGGTTGCGCCGCGAATCCCGCCGCGAGCAGGTGCATGAGCTGCGGCGCGAACAGGGCGCCGAGCAGGCACAGCGTGGTGAGCGTGACGAGCAGCGTCGCCATGAGCTGCCGGCCCAGCGCCCAGGCCTCCGCGGCGCCGCGCTTCTGCTCGTACTCGGTGAAGGTCGGGATGAACGACGCCGACATGGCGCCTTCGGCGAACAGGTCGCGCAGCAGGTTCGGCACGCGGAACGCGGTGTTGAACGCGTCGCTCGCGAAGCCGGCGCCGAACATCGCGGCCATCACCTGGTCGCGCGCCAGCCCGAGGACGCGCGACAGCAGGGTCGCGGCGCCGACCTTGCCGGCGTCGCGGGCGACCGCCTTGCCGGCGGCGTCGGGTGCCTGCGCGCCGGGACGCGCTTCCGCGGGCGTGCTCACCGGCGCGTCCCCGTGTTAGCGTGCCGCCCCATGCTCACACTCCCGCTCGCTTCCACGATCACGCCGCTGCAGGCCGCCGTCCTCGGCGCCGTGCAGGGCCTCACCGAACTGCTGCCGGTCTCGAGCAGCGCCCATCTGTACCTCGTCCCGACGCTGCTCGGCTGGAAGTACGAGGGGCTCGCGTTCGACGTCGCGCTGCACGCCGGCACGCTGGTCGCGCTCGTGATCGCGTTCTGGAACGACTGGTGGACGATGGTGACGGACCTGTTCTCGAAGGACGCCGCGAAGGCGCGCGAGGCGCGCACGCTGTGGGCGCTGCTGATCGTCGCGACCATTCCCGCGGCCATCGTCGGCAAGCTGCTCGACGACATCGCCGAGCAGCAGCTGCGCAGCCTGCTTCTGCAGGCAGCCACGCTCAGCGTGTTCGGCCTGCTGCTCTGGCTCGCCGACCGCACGCCCGCGAAGGGCGCCGACGAGCGCTCGCCGGGCTGGTTCACCGGGATCGCCATGGGGCTCGCGCAGTGCCTCGCGCTCGTGCCGGGCGTGTCGCGCTCGGGCGTCACGATGACGGCCGGGCGCTTCCTCGGCCTTTCGCGTCCCGCGGCGGCGCGCTTCTCGTTCCTGCTCGCCACCCCCATCACGTTCGGCGCGATCGTGCTCAAGCTCAAGGACGTGCCGCGCGACGTGCCCGCTCCGACGCTCGCGATCGCGGTCGTGAGTTCCGCGATCTTCGGCACGCTCGCGATCAAGCTGCTGCTCGGCATGGTGCGGCGCACGGGCTTCGGCGTGTTCTTCGCGTACCGTGCCGTGCTGTCGGCGGTCATCGTCGCCTTCTGGTGGACGCACCGCTGAGCGGTCACGCCCGCGGCTTGCGCGACAGCTTTTCGCGGAAGTAGCGGTTCACGCGGTCGCGCAGGTGCACGCGCGCGCGATGGAGCCGCGACTTGACCGCCGCCACGGTGAGCCCGAGTTCGCGGGCCACCTGCTCATTGCTCTGCTCCATGATGTCGCGGAGCATGAACACCTCGCGCTCGTTGGCGGGCAGCTTCTCGACCTCCGCCGAGAGGATCTCGCGCGTCTCGGCGTCGAGCAGGTCGTCGAGCGGCTGCGCCGACCAGTCGGCGATGGCCATCGGCTCGGCGTCCTCGTTCGTGCTCTGCGACTGCTCGTACGACACGTGGCCGTCGCGGCGGCGCCGGTACTTCATGAGCGCGGCGTTCGTGCCGATGCGGTACATCCACGTCGAGAACGTGGACTCCGCCTTGAAGTTCTTGAGCCCGCGGAACGCCGACAGGAACGCGTCCTGGGTCGCCTCGGCGGCGTCGTCGTCGTGGCGCAGGATCTTGAACGTGAGCCGGAAGACCTTGTCCTGGTAACGGCGCACGAGCTCGTCGAACGCGCGCGTCTCACCCGCCTGCGCGAGCTTCACGAGGTCCGCATCCGGCTCCGCCGTCCAGTTCACCACGCTCATGATCGTTCCCGGTGCCCGGCCACACCGGTCGTGACGTCCGTCACGGCGGCGGCCCGGGGAGATACATACACGATTTCCCCGCCGAGCACTGTGACGGC
This sequence comes from Candidatus Eiseniibacteriota bacterium, assembly GCA_044222365.1. Classification (GTDB taxonomy): domain Bacteria; phylum Eisenbacteria; class RBG-16-71-46; order RBG-16-71-46; family RBG-16-71-46; genus CAIXRL01. Next base: position 335 of record JBGANH010000223.1, on the reverse strand, counting down.
TGGCCGCGAATCCGGCAACCGTTCGGGTTCCGTCAGGAAAAGGTCGCGGTCCCAGAGCACGAGATCGGCGGCGGCGCCGGGCGTGAGCGTCGCCGGACCGAAGCCGCCGGCCGCGGCGGCAGCGCCGCGGGTGTAGGCGGCGAGCGCCTCCTCGAGGGTCAGGGACTGCTCCGGAACGAAGCGCTCCCCGCCTCCGGGCGCGCGCCGCTCGGTGGCGGCGTGGAGACCGAGCGCCGCGAACGGCGGCTCGACGGGCGCGTCCGAGCCGAACGCGAGCGTCGCGCCCGCGCCCAGCAGGGCCCGCCACGGGTAGCTGTTCGCGATGCGCGCCCCCC
>JBGANH010000222.1:0-8003 GCA_044222365.1 Candidatus Eiseniibacteriota bacterium | reverse complement strand
CCACGCGGTCGGACTCCTTCACGCGCAGTTCCGAGGCGCCGGTCACGGTCGAGGTGCCCTCGGCCGCGGTCGCGGCGACGACCCACGCGGGCACCTCGTCGATCAGGCGCGGCGCCCATTCCGCCGGCACGTCGAATGCGCGCAACCGGTCGGGCCCCGTCACCGTGACGTCTCCGACGGGTTCCCCCGCCTCCTCGCGCGCGTGCGCGATGCTCACGCCCGCGCCCATCGCGGCCAGCACGTCGAGCAGTCCCGTGCGCGTCGGATTGAGGTTCATGCCCACCGCGGTCACGCTCGCACCGGGTTCGGCCGCCGCCGCCGCGAGGAAGAACGCCGCGGCCGAAGCGTCGCCGGGCACGCGCACGTCGCATGCGCGCAGCGTGGCCGCACCCGCGAGCCGCACCGCACGGCCTCCCCGTTCGGTCGCGGTCACCTCGAGCGCGGCGCCGTAGGCCGGCAGCATCCGTTCGGTGTGGTCGCGCGCCGGGCCGGGCAGGCGGACTTCGGTCGCGCCGCGAGCCGCGAGCCCTGCGAGCAGCACGCACGTCGCGACCTGCGCGCTCGCGACCGGCACGTCGTAGGTGATGGCCGTGAGCGCGCCACCGGCGATCGTGAGCGGCGGACGCGCGCCCTCCGCCGTCGTCACCCGGGCGCCCATGCGCTCGAGCGGCGTCACGACGCGGGCCATCGGCCGCCGGCTGAGCGAAGCATCGCCACGAAGCGTCACGGGCGCCGCCGATCGCGCCGCGATGCCGGCGAGCATGCGCATCGTCGTTCCGGAATTGCCGCAGTCGAGCGGCTCCGCGGGGGCCCGCAATGCGCCCGCGATGCCGGTCACTTCCCACATCGCGCCGTCGCGGCGCACGGCCGCTCCCAGCGCCCCGGCGCAGCGCAACGAACCCAGGCAATCCTCGCCCGGGTTCGCGTCTGCGATGCGCGAGGTGCCCTCGGCCAGAAGACCGAAGAGAACGGCGCGATGCGTGATGGATTTGTCGCCGGGCGGCGTGAACCGGCCGCCGAGGGTGCGGCCGCGCCGGACGGCGGGCGATGCGAGGGTCATTTCGTCGTGCGGCGTTTCCCGGTGGTCGTGCGGCGCGCCGGACGGGCCGCCGCCTTCTTGCGCGCGGGAACGGCCTTCTTCTTCACCGCCTTCTTCGCGGTCGTCGTGGGCTTGCGCCGGGCCGGCATGAGTGCGGCGTGCAGCGCCTGCAGGTTCCGCCACGCCACGAACTCCTCGATGCGCTCGCGGCGCTCGGGATCGATGTCGGCGAACATGCACGCGAGCTGGTAGCGCGCTTCGGGCTTGCGGCCCGGCGTCGCTTCGCAGCGCACGACGATGCCTTCGGTCTTGATCAGCTCCTGGCCGCGCTTCTGCCCCGGCATCTTCGGCAGGACGATGGTGAGCATCACCTTCGAGAGCGGCGGCAGGAAGTGCGAACTCGTGCAGTAGATGCCGCTCGCGGAGATGTTCTGGCTTTCGGTGACGACCTGCGCCGGGCCCCCTTCGTGGGCGCCCTCGACGCGCATGCTGAGTTTCGCGTCGACTCGCGTGCTCCTGCGGCGCTCGCGGCGCCGCGTGCTCTTCTTCACCGCCATCCTTGCCTCCCGTGTGTGCGGCGGCCCCGCCGCGGTTCCGGCAGCCTCAGCGCGAGTTCGCACTCCCGCGCCGGCACATCCACACGCGCGATGACGACGTTCACCGGATCCCCGAGCGTGAACCGTCGGCGCGTCCTGCGTCCCACCAATCGAACCCCCGAAGGATCGAGATCGAAGCGATCGTCGCTGTCCATGGCGAGACGGACGAAACCGTCCACCGGAACGTCGTCGAGCTCGACGAAGAATCCACGGGGAATGAGCCCGGAGATACTACCCGATACCCGTTCGCCGAGTCTCGTTTCGAGGTGGCGGAGTCCCTTGACGCGCACGCCCTCGCGCTCGGCCGCGGTCGCTTCCTGCTCCCGGCCGCTGCACTGCGCCGCGAGTTCCGCGTTCGCCAGCGGGTCCCAGGCCCCGTCCCGCGCGCCTTCGATCCACTCGCGCACGCGCCGGTGCACGTGCAGGTCCGGGTAGCGCCGGATGGGTGACGTGAAGTGCAGGTACTCGCGCGTCGCGAGCCCGAAGTGCCCGAGGTCGCGCTCGCAGTAGCGCGCCCGCGTGAGCGAGCGCAGCGCGAGCCGGTGCACGAGCCGCTTCCGCGCCCCGTCGAGCGGGATCGCGAGCAGGGCCTGGAGCGCCCGGTGCGGCTCCGCCGCGTTCGCCCGGTGCGGCTCCGCCGCGTTCCCGAGCCGGGGCAGCCCGAGCACCTTCAACATCTCGTCGAGTTCGGCGAGCTTGTGCGACGCGGGCGGCTCGTGAACCCGCCAGAGCATGCCCGCCCCGCGCACCGTTCCGGCCTCACCCACGCAGCGATTGGCGAGCAGCATGAACTCCTCGACGAGTTCGTGGCTCTCGAGGTGCGGCCGGCGCTCGATCGCCAACGTGCGTCCGCCCTCGTCCACGCGCGCCTTCACCTCGGGCGATTCGATCGCCAGCGCGCCGGCGGCGAAACGCCGCTCACGCATGCGCCGCGCGAGCGTCATGAGGTGCTCGCACGCGCGCTGCTGCGCCTGCGGCAACGGCTCACCGCCCTTCAAAGCGTCCTCGACACGCTCGTAGCTCAGCTTCGCGCGACTGCGGATGACCGTGGCGGCGAAGCGGTACTCGTGCAGCACGGCATCGTCGTCGAGCAACACCAGGGCCGAAAGCGCGAGCCGGTCCACGCCTTCGCGCAGTGAACACAGGTCGGCCGACAGGCGTTCGGGCAGCATCGGCACGACACCGCCCGGCAGGTAGCAGCTCGTGCCTCGCTCGCGTGCCTCGGCGTCCAGGGCCGTGCCCGGTCGCACGTAGTGCGAGACGTCGGCGATGTGGATGCCGACCTCCCAGCGATGCGCCCCCACGCGCCGGATCGACAGCGCGTCGTCGTGGTCGCGGGCATCCTCGGGATCGATCGTGAACACGAGGTGCTCGCGCAGGTCGAGACGGCCTTCGACTTCGTCGGGCCCCGGCTCTCCGTACGCGTCGGCTTCGTCCAGCACGCGCTGCGGGAAGTGCTGCCGGAGGCGGAACTGCGAGGCGACGATCGCGTCGTCCCACTCGGGACGGTCGTCCGCGCCCAGGACCTCCACGAGCATCGCCGGCCCGTCGTCCGGGACTTCGGCGATGCAGTAGTCCCCGTCCTCGGGAGCGAGCGCACCCTTCCACCGAAGCTCACGAACCCCGCCCGCCCATCGGCGTGCGGGGTCGAAGCTCCAACGGCCGCGCGCAAAGTGCGCGCGGCCGAGGAGACGGCGGACCGGTTCGGCGTCCTGAAAAGGGCGACTAGCGGATGCGCTTCTTATGACGATTCTTCCGGAGGCGCTTCTTTCGCTTGTGAGTCGCGATCTTCTTCCGCTTCCGCTTCTTTCCAGAACCCATTCCAGCTCCTCTTTGGCGGCCGTCAGCCGGCGACCGTCTGTTCCTGATTGGCAGGTTCCAACACGAGAGCCTTCAGCTCACGGCTGGGTTTGAAAACCGGGACGAGCTTCGCGGGCACGAGCACTTCCGTACCACTGCGCGGATTACGCGCACGACGCGCACGGCGCTCACGCACCTTGAACGTACCGAAGCCGCGAATCTCGAGATGCTTTCCTTCACTCAACGCACGGCACACCGAGTCGAGCAATCCGTCCACGATGATGGCCGTGTGATTCCTGGAGATGCCCGTTGCGACGGCGATCTCTTCGACGAGGTCCGCCTTGGTCATGTGCGCCCCTCCTGATGAATCGCTCAACCCTGTTCGACTACGGTCGGCACGCGCACCCTCCCGAGGCGCAGGGCCCGGGCGAAGTACGCATTCCACTTTCACATGCCGACGCGGCCGCGACGGCGAACACGCTGAACTGCCGTTCCGTCCGAGCCTCTCCACAGCGAGGGCACGGTGGAGCCGGGGAGTTCCAGCGATCCAGCAGTGATTCGAACGTTTGCCGGCATGCCGGGCAGCGATAGTCGTAAAGCGGCACACCGACCTCCGCGTTGGTTACCCGGGAAAATAATCCGGAAGTGCCGTCCGCGTAAAGTCGGCCGTTTCAGGACGGGTCGGCTTCGGCCTGGTCCACTACCCCGACGATGACCGTCCGGACGGGACCGCGGGCCTTGCGGAGGACCTGGGCGGCGGAGTTGCCCTCGTCGGCGACGAGCACCCGGTCGCCGATCCCGGCGTCCACGGCATCCACGGCGATGACCGCAGCCGGCTGGGCCTTGCCCGGGGTGGGCTCGGCCTGGACGAGCAGGAGCTTCTGTGCCGCCAGGTGAGGGTGCTTGACGGTCGCCACGACCTCTCCCACGACGCGCGCGAGGAACATCAGCGCGTCGCCCCGGGCGCTTCGCGCACGTCGTCCACCAGGCCGACGATGGCCGCGTCCGCCGGGTTCTCGGGGTTGGCGAGGATGGTCGAAGCCTCGCGCCCGCGCACGTAGAAGACGAGCTGGCCGGGCGCGGCGGACACCGAGTCGAGCGCCACCAGAGGCCGGGCCGAGGAGGCCTTGCCCGCCGAGTCGCACGGCTGCACGAGCAACAGGCGCTGGCCCTTCCAGGCCGGGACCTTCTCGGTGCAGACCACCGTGCCGATGACGCGCGCGAAGTGCATCAGGCCAGCCGGGCGCGCAGCCGCGGATCGAGCCGCGGAATCACGACCGAGCGCGCGAGCAGGCCGCGCTTCTGGGCGTCGGCCTTGCCGGCCGAGACTCCGGCCTGCACCGCACTCAGCGAGCCGGACATCATGACGACGCCCTTGCCGCCGAGCCCGTTCGCGAGCCGGATGTCGCGCAGCGTGATCTCGGACGCCTTCGCGGCGAGATCGGCGGCGACGATCGCGGACGCCGCGGTCAGCGTCTCGATCACGCCGTACGCGTCGTCCGGGTTCGGGGGCACGAGCCCACGGAGCGCACGCAGGACATCGGCGTGCAGCTGCGGAATGAAGAGCTGGTCGAGCAGCGTGTCGGCCGCGACCTCGACGCCGCGCCGGTGCGAAGCCCGCACCGTGGCCACTTCCCCGCCGATCAGGATCCAGTAACGGCCCGGCGAAAGCGTGCTCGCCTCGAGCACGTCGATCTCGGACTGCTTGACCATGGCGTCGGCGACGACGATGCCCTGGGCGATGCTCGACGTTTCGATGGCGGCGACGGCGACGTGGCTCATACGATCCGGAAGCGGTCCTTGAGCGTGCAGCGCCGCAGGCGCGTGAAGCTGCGCGCGGTCGTCATGCCTTCGCCCGTGGGACTCGCGATGGTGAAGCTGGTGGGACCCTCGCCGTTCCAGCCGAGACCGGAGGCGTGCGGGCCGTTCTTCACGAAGATGGAGCAGTCCATGGCGCGCGCCATCTTCGAGAGCATGTCGATGTTGCGGGAGTGCATGGACGCCGTGTGCCGGTAACCGTGTTCGACCTCGACCGCGAAGTCGATGCCCTCGTCCGCGTTGCGTACGCGCACGAGCGGCAGCACCGGCATCATGAGTTCCGTCCAGAGGAACGGATGGTCGCCGTCCACCTCGCACACCGCGAGACGCTTGGACGCGTCGCACGGGATGCCGGCGTCGCGCAGGATCAGGTCCACGTTCTTGCCGACGTACTTCTTGTTCACGCCGCCGTGCTTGCGCGGGCCCTTCTCGTACTCGAGCACCATCTTGCGCAGCTGCTCGGTCTGGTGCGGCTGCAGGATCACCGCGCCCGAGCGCGACATGAGTTCCTTGAGCCGGTCCGCGACGATCGAGACACAGACGATTTCCTTCTCGTCCACGCAGATGATGTTGTTGTCGAGCGACGCGCCCATCACGAGGTCGCGCGCGGCCTGCTCGAGGTCGGCGGTCTCGTCCACGACGGAGGGCGGGTTGCCCGGTCCGGCGCAGATGGACTTCTTGCCCGACGCCATCGCCTCCTTCACCACGGCCGGACCGCCCGTGACGACGTTCAGGCGCGTGCCGCGATGCTGGAGCAGCGCCTTCGCCACGTCGATCGTCGGCTCGGCGACGGAGTGCAGCAGCGGCAGCGGCGCGCCGGCGCGACGGGCGGCGCGGTTCATCTGGTCGATCGTGAACGTCGAGATGCGGCGAGCGCTCGGGTGCGGACAGAACACCGCGACGTTGCCGCCCGCGATCATCGAGATGCCGTTGTTGATGATCGTGTCCGACGGGTTCGTGACCGGCGTGATGACGCCGATGACGCCGTACGGCGCGCGCTCGACCAGCGTGAGCCCGTGATCGCCCGTCCACACCGAGGCTTCGATGTCCTCGGTGCCCGGCGTCTTCTCGATGACGAGCCGGTTCTTGACGATCTTGTCCTCGACGCGCCCGAGCCCGGTCTCCTCGACGGCGAGTGACGCCAGGGTGTCGAGGTGCGCGAGCATCGCCGCCCGGATGGACGCGATGATGCGCGCACGCGTCTCGAGCGGAACGTCGCGGAACGCCTCGAACGATCGGCGCGCGGCGGCGACGGCCTCGTCGAGCGTGGCGTGCACGCCCAGCGGCTGCGCGCCGTCGCCACCGGCGCGCTCGATGCTGTCGAGCACGTCGGCGACGATGGCCTGGATGCGATGCGGATCGAGCGACACGAGGTCAGCCCTTCACGCCGAGGCTCTTGAGATAGACGTCCTTGCCGTCCACCTCGACCGCGTCGACGATGCCGCAGATCACGTGATCCACCGGGCGGTCCTTGGTCACCTCGGTGAGTCGGGCCGAGGATCCCGCGGCGACGAGCACGATCTCGCCCGTTCCGGCGCCCACGGCATCCACCGCGACGACGAAGTTGCCGGCCGGCTTGAACTGGCCGTCGACTTCGCGCGCGAGCATCAGCTTGAGGCCCGAGAGGCCCGTGTCCTTGCGTGTGGACACGACCGTTCCGAGCACCTGTGCGAGCAGCATGTCTTACTTCTTGCCGGCGGGCTCGGGGCGACGGATCGGAAGCACGTCCTCGAGCTGGCCGTGCGGACGCGGAATGACGTGCACGGAGACCACTTCACCGACCTTCGCGGCCGCCGCGGCGCCCGCTTCCGTGGCCGCACGGACCGCGGCGACGTCGCCGCGCACCACCGTCGTCACGTAGCCGCCACCGATCTTCTCGTAGTGCACGAGCGTGACGCGGGCCGCCTTCACCATCGCGTCCGACGCTTCGACCATCGCGACGAAGCCACGCGTCTCGATCAGTCCAAGGGCTTCTTCCTGCATCGCTTCCTCCCGCTGCTGCGGTTCAGTACTTCGGTGTCCGGGCCGGCGAGAACGTCAGCCCCGTTCGAACAGGAACTCCAGTTCCGGGTCCGGCGCCGGGATCACGTGTCCCCGGAGCACCTCGCCCACGGCGCCGGCCGCGGCTTCACCCGCCGCCACCGCCGCTTCGACATCCGCCAGCGCGCCGCGCACCACGATGGTGATGCGTGCGTCGCGCGTCACGTCGTATCGCGAGACCGTGACCTGCGCCGCCTTGGCCATGGCATCCGCGGCTTCCACCGCGGCGACCCAGCCCCGTGTTTCCAGCAACCCGACGGAAACCCGTGGGCGACGCTCGCTCATTCCGGCCTTCTCCCGCTTCTCGAAATCGCGCTGCGGCCATCCGCGGCGCGGAACGGGCACGCTAACAGCGCTCGGGAGAAGGGTCAACGGCCGCCCCCGCCGCGGTCCGCCGTTCGACCAACCGGTCCGGGCCCGCGGCGCGCGCGGGGCGAGACGCCGAAACGCCGCCTCCCGTTTCCGGGAGACGGCGTTCGGTGCGTCATGGGCCCTGATCTGCGGTCGCGTGAGTCGAGCACGGAGGCCAAGTGCGCCGCCAGGCTCAGGGCCCGTCAATAAGGTTCCCCGCGGCAACCGTGTGCCGGTCCGACAGACTCCTTCGCTCGCGATAGGGGGATCAGCCCGTAGACAGCCAAGCACGAGAAGCGCAGGGAACACATCGAGTATTCGGTTTGTTTGCCGCTCCGGTTCGCTCCCGACGTTCCGGC
>JBGANH010000221.1:0-8094 GCA_044222365.1 Candidatus Eiseniibacteriota bacterium | reverse complement strand
GAGAGCACGCGCGAACGCGTCGTGGGGGACGTCGACATGCTCTCGAAGCGCGCCGACGAAGCACGTGAGGACGTGGAGACGCTGTTCCGCCAGGTCGCCGCAGGCGCCGGAGGCGCGGGCGAGGACGCCGCGCCCAAGGGCGGTTCGCCCTACGGCACGCGCAAGCGCTTCCGCTCGCAGCACGAGCTGCTCGGGCGCGAGCTGCAGGGGCTGCAGGTCGTGCTCGAGCACTGCGACGTCTTCGCGAACGTGCTGCGGCGCGCGGCCGGCGCGGTGACCCTGGCCGAGGCCGGCGCCCCGGGCGAGGAACTCGCGGCCGAACTCGAACTCGTGTCCTCGCGCTGGACGCAGGTGCGCGACGACCTGCTCACGCTCACCGAGGCGGCCGACCGGGAGTGGGTGTACTGGAAGTCGCAGTCGCCGCATTCGAAGGTGGCCGAGCTGCGCGGTTCGCCGGTGATGATCGGCGGCTTCGCGCGGTCGCAGCTGCTCGCCCGCGCCCGAGCCTCGGTGCTCACGTCCGCCACGCTCTCGAGCGCCGGCGACTTCTCGTGGGCGGCCGAGCGGCTCGGGCTGTCGCGGGGCGGTTCGCCGGAGTGCGACGTCGCGAGCTATCCGTCGCCGTTCCCGCTGCACGAGCAGATGCGCGCCTACGTCTACGACGGCGGCCCGGACGAGGCCGCGGCCGTGTCCGAGGTCGTCGCGCAGTTGGCGGGGGCCGCGGAGCGCAACGCGCTCGTGCTGTTCACCTCGCACGAGCGGCTCAAGCGCGCGCGGGCCCGGCTCGCGTCGCTGCTGCCGCCCGGGCGGACGCTGCTCGCGCAGGAGGTGGACGGCCCCGCGGGACTGCTCGTCGAACGGTTCCGCAAGGCGAAGGGCGCGGTCTTGCTCGGGGTGCAAAGCCTGTGGGAAGGTGTCGACTTTCCGGGAGAGACGCTCGAGATGCTCGTGGTCGCGAAGCTCCCGTTCTCCGTGCCGGACGATCCGATCGTCGAAGCGCGCGGGGAGCGTCTGCGCGAACGCGGGCAGGATCCCTTCCGTGCCGACGCCGTTCCCGAAGCGGTGGTGCGCTTCCGGCAGGGTGTGGGCCGGTTGATCCGGCGTTCGGACGATCGCGGTGTGCTGGTGGTCTGCGACCCCCGGCTCGCGAACGCGTCGTACCGAAAGCCTTTCCGGGCGTCGCTGCCGGTGGAGCCCGAACTGTGGCGCGACGCGCGCGCCCTCGCAGCCGAGGCCGCGCGCTTCCTGAACGAACGAGACGAAGTGGCGCGGGAGGACGTGTGATCCGGCTGGGCGAGACGAGGCTTTCCCTCGACGACGTGGTGAAGGTGGCGCGCGGTGAAGCGCGCCTCGAGATCGCACCCGAAGCGCTCGTGCGCATGCGCGCGAGCCGCGCCGTGGTGGACCGCGCGGTGAGTGAAGGTCGCGTGGTGTACGGCGTGACCACGGGCTTCGGCGAGCTCAAGGACCGCCGCATTCCGCCCGAGGACACGCGCGCGCTGCAGCTGAACCTGCTGCGTTCGCACAGCGCCGGCGTCGGTCCCGCGGCGACGCGCGAGGTCGTGCGCGCGATGCTGCTGCTGCGCGCGAACTCGCTCGCGCACGGCCGCTCGGGCGTGCGCCCCGAGATCGTCGAGTTCCTGATCGCCATGCTCGACCGCCAGGTGTCGCCCGTCGTGCCGCTGCAGGGCTCGGTCGGCGCTTCGGGCGACCTCGCGCCGCTCGCGCACCTCGCGTGCGTCATGGTCGGCGAGGGCGAGGCGTGGCTCGGAGACCAGCGCATGCCGGCGGGGCTCGCGCTCCGCGGCGCGGGGCTGCAGCCGCTTTCGCTGGAGGCGAAGGAAGGGCTCGCGCTCATCAACGGCACGCAGTTCTCGACCGCGCTCGCCGCGCTCGCGTGCGCCGACGCGCAGAGCGTCTGGGAGGCGGCGCTGGCCGCCGCCGCGCTCAGCACCGAAGTGCTCATGGGCAGCTTCACGCCCGCGCGCGAGGACGTGCAGTCGCTGCGGCCGTACGCGGGCGCGCTCGAGGCCGCGCGCCGGCTGCGCGCCTATTCGGAGGGCAGCGCGATCGTCGCGAGCCACGCGAACTGCGGTCGCGTGCAGGACGCCTACAGCCTGCGCTGCGTGCCCAACGTCATGGGCGCGTCGTGGGACGCGATCGTGCACGTCGAGTCGCAGCTCGAGATCGAACTGAACAGCGTGAACGACAATCCGCTCATCTTCGCGGAGGGGAACGAGGCGATCTCCGCCGGTCTCTTCCACGCTCAGCCCGTCGCGCTCGCGGCGGACTACCTCAAGATCGCGGTCGCCGAGATCGCGTCGCTCTCCGAGCGCCGCATCGACCGGCTCATCGACCCGCGCGTCTCGGAACTGCCCGCCTGCCTCGCGGAGAATCCCGGGCTCGAGTCGGGCTACATGATCGCGCAGTACACCGCGGCCTCGCTCGTGTCCGAGAACAAGTCGCTCGCGCATCCGGCGAGCGTGGATTCGATTCCGACCGGCGCGGGCATCGAGGATCACGTGAGCATGGCGCCGATCGCCGGCCGGCACGCGCGCCGGATCGTCGAGAACGCCGCGAACGTCGTCGCACTCGAACTGCTGTGCGGCTGCCGCGCGCTCGAGTTCCGCCGGCCGCTGCGCGCGGGCGCGGGCAGCGAAATGCTGTACGGACAGGTGCGGCGCATCGCCGCGGCGCCCGAGGGCGACCGCCCGATCTCCGGACCGTGCGAGGCCGTCGCGCGCTGGGTGCTCTCCGGCGCGCCGGTCACGCTCGCCGAAGAGGTGCTCGAGTCATGACGACCGCGACCACCTCGGCTTCGGCCCGAGTCGTGCGGGCACCGCGCGGCACCGAGTTGAGCTGCAAGGGCTGGGTGCAGGAAGCCGCGCTGCGCATGCTCATGAACAACCTCGATCCGGACGTGGCCGAGCGCCCGGCGGATCTCGTCGTGTACGGCGGCACGGGCAAGGCCGCGCGCAACTGGGAGGCGTTCGACCGGATCGTCGCCGCGCTCCGTGCGCTCGAGACCGACGAGACGCTGCTCGTGCAGTCCGGCAAGCCGGTCGGCGTCTTCAAGACGCACGCCGACGCCCCGCGCGTGCTGATCGCGAACTCGAACCTCGTGCCGAAGTGGGGCACGTGGGAGCACTTCCGCGACCTCGAGGCGAAGGGCCTCATGATGTACGGGCAGATGACCGCGGGCTCGTGGATCTACATCGGCTCGCAGGGCATCGTGCAGGGCACGTTCGAGACGTTCGCCGAGTGCGCGTCGCAGCACTTCGGCGGCACGCTCGCGGGCCGGCTCGTGCTGACCGCCGGACTCGGCGGCATGGGTGGCGCGCAGCCGCTCGCCGCCACCATGAACGGCGCCGTGTGCCTCGGGATCGAAGTCGATCCGTGGCGGGCGCAGCGGCGCATCGAGACCGGCTACTGCGACAGGCTCACGCACTCGCTCGACGAGGCGCTCGCCTGGTGCCGCGAGGCGATGGCCGCGAAGCAGCCGCTCTCCGTGGCGCTCGTCGGCAACGCCGCCGAGGTGATCCCGCAGCTCGTCGAGCGCGGCGTCGTCCCCAACGTCGCGACCGACCAGACCTCCGCGCACGATCCGCTCACGGGCTACGTGCCCGCCGGACTGAGTCTCGAACAGGCCGCGGCGCTGCGCGCGTCGAACCCGGACGAGATGGTGCGCCTCGCGCGCGCGAGCATGGCCGTGCACGTGCGCGCGCTGCTCGCGATGAAGGCGAAGGGCACGGTGCTGTTCGACTACGGCAACAACCTGCGCGGCGAGGCCGTGAAGGGCGGTGTGCCGGAGGCGGAAGCGTTCTCGTATCCGGGCTTCGTGCCGGCGTACATCCGCCCGCTCTTCTGCGTGGGCAAGGGGCCGTTCCGCTGGGCGGCGCTCTCGGGCGACCCGGACGACATCCGCGTCACGGACGAAGCCGCGCTCGCCGAGTTCCCCGAGGACGCGCGGCTCGCGCGCTGGATCCCGCTCGCGCGGAAACACATCCACTTCCAGGGCCTGCCCGCGCGCATCTGCTGGCTCGGCTACGGCGAGCGTCACCGGCTCGGGCTGCGCTTCAACCAGCTCGTGCGCGAAGGAAAGCTGAAGGCCCCGATCGTCATCGGGCGCGACCATCTCGACACGGGCTCGGTCGCCTCGCCCTACCGCGAGACCGAGGCCATGCGTGACGGCTCCGACGCGGTCGCCGACTGGCCGCTGCTGAACGCCATGCTCAACGTGGCGAGCGGCGCTTCGTGGGTGAGCCTGCACCACGGCGGCGGCGTCGGGATCGGGAACTCGATTCACTCGGGTCAGGTGATCGTGTGCGACGGCAGCGCCGAGGCCGACGCGCGCATCCGCCGCGTGCTCACGAACGATCCCGGCACCGGCGTGATGCGTCACGCCGACGCGGGCTACACGGAAGCGATCGCACACGCGAAGAAGACCGACATGAACCTCCCGGGCGTGACGACATGACCTACTGGGCCGCGAACGATCCCTCGAGCAAGCCGGTCGCGGGGCGCAGCGCGTATCTCATCCTGCACAACACCTCGGAGGTCGTGACGCCCGACGCCGAGGGGCGCGCGGTGCTGCGCTACCCCAAGGGCGCCGTCGTGTTCCGCGACGGCCGCGTGCTCGAGGTGGGGCCGGTCGGCGAACTCACGCGGCGGCATCCGGACGCACGGCCGCTGAACGCGAACGGCAAGCTCGTCACGCCGGGCCTCGTGGACTGCCACACGCACATGATCTTCGGCGGCAACCGCGCGACCGAGTTCCAGATGAAGCTCGCGGGAAAGCCCTACGCCGAGATCGCCAAGGCCGGCGGCGGCATCCGCTCGACGGTCGGCGCGACGAGCGCCGTGAAGGACGAAGTGCTCGAGAAGATCCTCGCGAACCGGCTCGAACGCTGGCGCGCGAACGGCTGCACGACCGTCGAGGTGAAGAGCGGCTACGGGCTCAAGCCCTCGCGCGAGCTGCGGCTGCTCGAGCTCATGGGCGGCGCGGCGATCCGCGTGCCCGTGCGCGTGCACCGCACCGCGCTGCTGCTGCACGCGCTGCCCGAGGAGTTCGAGGGCCGGCGCGAGCAGTACGTCGAGGAAGTGCGCACGTCCGTGCTCACGGAGATCCACCGCCGCGGCATGGCGGGGGCGATCGACGTGTTCTGCGATCCGGTCGCGTTCACGGTCGAGGAGTGCCGCGCCGTGCTCACGCGCGCGGTCGAGCTGGGCTTCCCGGTCAAGCTGCACGCCGAGCAGATGGCGCGCTTCGGCGGCGCGAAGCTCGCGGCCGAACTCGGCGCGCGCAGCGCCGACCATCTCGAGAGCGCGATCGACGAGGACTGGAAGCTGCTCGCCGACGCCGGCACGGTCGGCGTGCTCCTGCCCGCGGCGGCGCTGACGCTGCGACAGAAGCTGCCCGAGGCGGCGATGATCCGCGCGAGCGGCGCGCGCTTCGCGATCGCGACCGACTTCAATCCCGGCACCGCGCCCGCGCAGAGCCTCATGGAGTGCGCCGCGCTCGCCGCGCGGCTGTGCGGCTTCACCGCCGAGGAAGTGCTGCTCGCCGTCACCTGGAACGCCGCGAAGGCGCTCGGCGCGGAGGCCGAGGTCGGGCACCTGACGCCCGGCGCGTGGGGCGATGCCGTGATGTGGGAGTGCGAGTCGCTCGAGGAACTGCCGTACTGGATGCCGGCCGTGCGCCCCGACACCGTGTTCATGCGCGGCGCCGACCTCGCGCTGCCGTCGGTCGAGCGGAGGGTGTGGCCCTAGGCCGGGACGCCGGACACGGCATGCCGCGCCTGCGAGGGTGCCCCACGAGGGCATCCTCGCTCCGCTTCGGGCCGCGCACGCCGTGCACGCCGCGTGCGCGCATGGAGCGCGCCGCGCCGCTCGGGTAGCATGCGGCCCGTTCCTTCCGCCGCACTCTTCGCACGCCACCGTCACTCTCGTCCGGAGTGTTCCGCATGTCCCGCATCGTCGAATGCGTTCCGAACTTTTCCGAAGGCCGCCGTCGTGAAGTCGTGGACCAGATCCTGAGCGCGATCGCCGCCGTCCCGGGCGTGACGCTGCTCGATGCCGAGATGGATCCCGACCACAACCGCTCCGTGGTGACGTTCGCGGGAGAGCCCGAGCCGGTCATGGAAGCGGCCTTCCGCGCGGTGCAGTGCGCCTCGACGCTCATCGACCTGAACCACCACTCGGGGCAGCACCCGCGCATGGGCGCGACCGACGTCGTGCCGTTCGTGCCGGTCGAGAACGTGACGCTCGACGACTGCGCCGAAATGGCGCGCGTGGTGGCGAAGCGCATCGGGGAGGAACTGGCGATCCCGGCGTTCCTCTACGAGGCGGCGGCGAGCACGCCCGCGCGCACCAGCCTCGCCGACGTGCGGCGCGGCGAGTTCGAGGGGCTGCGCGAGGCGATCGGCACCGACCCTTCCCGGAAGCCGGATTTCGGTCCCGAGAAGATCCACGCGACCGCGGGCGCGACGGCGGTGGGCGCGCGGCGCTTCCTCGTGGCGTTCAACGCCAACCTCAACACCGCCGACGTGCGCGTGGCGAAGGCGGTCGCCGCCTCGATCCGCGAGCAGAGCGGCGGGCTCAAGAACGTCCGCGCGCTCGGTTTCTCGATCGAGGGCGGGCGCCGGGCGCAGATCAGCATGAACCTCGTGAACGTCGAGGCGACGCCGATCCATCGCGTGCTGGCGCTGGTGCGCGCCGAGGCCGCGCGGCACGGCGCCGCGATCTCCGGCTGCGAGGTGGTCGGGCTCGTGCCCGAGGCGGCCATGCTCGACGCCGCCGAGCACGCGATGCAGCTCGAGGGCTTCAAGCGCGACCAGGTGCTCGAACTGCGCCTGAAGCAGCCGCCGCTCACCGAGGCGGTGCCGATCGCGACGTTCTTCGACCAGGTCGCCGGTCCGACCGCCACGCCGGGCGGCGGCACGGTCGCGGCGTTCGTGGGCTCGCTCGCCGCGTGCCTCGCGACCATGGTGGCCAACCTGACCCTCGGCAAGAAGAAGTACGCCGGGGCGGAAGGGGCCATGACCGACCTCAAGCGCGAGGCCGCCGAACTGCGCCGCGACCTTCTGGCGCTGGGCCGCCGGGACAGCGAGGCGTTCGACCAGGTGCTCAAGGCCCGCAAGCTTCCGCAGGCCACCCCGGGTGAGCAGGCGGAGCGCGAGGCGGCCATGCGGGCCGCCGACCTGACCGCCGCCCGCGTGCCGGTCGAGACCGCCCGGGCCTGTGCCAGGGTGGCCGCCCTGGCGGCGGTTGCTGCACGGAAGGGCAACACCAACGCCGTGACCGACGCCGGGGTCGCGGGGCTGCTCGCCGAGGCCGCCGGGCAGGGCGCGATCCTCAACGTGGAAATCAACCTGAAGTCCCTCGCCGACGGCGCCGATAAGCAAGCCGTGGCAGCGGACCTCGAGTCGGTGCGCACCGCCCTGCAGGCGGCGGCGGCGCAGTGCCGGGAGGCCGTGAGTGCAGCCATGAACGCTTGATCAGGGACAGACCTTTGCCGGCAACGAGGGGCACGCCGGGGAGAGCCAGCCAACTTGGAAAAGGCGATCGACATCAAGCGTCGGGCACAGCGCTGCATCCAGAACGGCGATCTGGACGGCGCGCTCACCGAGTACGAGAAGCTCGTCGGCGGTGAAGAGTCCGACCCCTACAACTTCGTGCTCCTCGCGGACCTCCTCTACAAGAAGGGGGACCAGGCCGGCGCCGCCGAGCGCTACCTGTCCGCGGTCGCGGCGTACGAGAAGTCGTCGCTGTTCAAGAACGCGATCGCCGTCTGCAAGAAGATGCTGCGCCTGTCGCTGTCGCCCGCGAAGGTGCTGAGCTCGCTCGCCCAGCTCCACCTGCTCGACGGCCTCGCCGGCGAAGCCGCGCTGTACTACGTGCAGTACGCCGAGCACATGGTGCGCTCGAGCGCGCCGAACGACGCGGCCGAAGCGCTGCGCAAGGCGTTCGACGCCTGCCAGGACAACCTCAAGGTGCTCGAGCAGCTGTCCGAGGCGTGGCTGCTCGCGGGCGAGAATCCCCGCGCCGCCGCGGTCATGCTGGAGGCCGCCGCGCACTACCGTTCGCGCAACCAGG
>JBGANH010000220.1:0-8137 GCA_044222365.1 Candidatus Eiseniibacteriota bacterium | reverse complement strand
GCGAGCACCGCCGCCGGCGTGGCGGCCGCCGCCGTGCTGCTGCTCGCGCCGTGGCCGGCCGCGCACGCGCAGAGCGCCTGGGCCCACGGCGACCGCGCGTTCCGCGACGGGCGCTGGAGCGCGGCCGAGTCGCTCTACGCGAAGCGCGCGAAGCAGGGCGGTCCCGCCAAGGTGCGCGTCAACCTCGCGACCGCGCAGGCCATGAACGGCCGCGGCGAGGCGGCCGAACTCGCGCTCTCGCGGCTCGCCGCGGACTCCGGGCGCGTGGGCCGCGCGGCCGGGTACAACCTCGGCACCGTGCTCGGCAAGCGCAAGGAATACGATCGCGCGTTGCAGGAGCTGCGGCGCGTGCTCGAGCGCGACCCGAACGACGCGGACGCTCGCTGGAACTACGAGATGCTGAAGCGCGAAAAGGACAAGGCCTCGGGTTCGCAGTCGCCGAAGCCCGACGAGCAGAAGCCCGACCCGCAGCCGCAGCCCGCGGCGTCGGGAGCGAAGCAACCTCAGGGGCAGGGCGCGGCGCCGCAGCCGCCGCCGGGTGCCACGCCTCCCGCGCCCCAGCAGCAGGGACCGGGCGGCGCGACGGGCATGACGAAGCAGCAGGCGGAGGCGTTGCTCGGCTCCCTGCAGGAACTCGAACGCATCGACCGCCAGCGCGCCCAGCGCGCGCAGGGCGGCGGCAAGCGGAAGGGGAAGGACTGGTGAGGGGCATCGCCTCCGGAATGCGCCGCGCCACGCTGGCGTGGCTGTTCGCGTGCGCCGCCGCCGTGGCGGCCGCGCCGGCGGCATGGGCGCAGACGCGCGTGAGCGCGGCGCTGGTCTCCACGTCGATCGAACAGGGCGAGAGCACGCTGCTCACGATCACCGTGCAGGAGCCGCAGGGCACGCCCGAGATCGCGCCGCTCCTGCTCGCGCGCGGACTCTCCGGCGCCGGTCCCGCGGTCGCACGCAACTACGCGCTCGTCAACGGCGTGAGTTCGAGCACCGTCCAGTTCACCTACGAACTGCGCGGCGACGACGCGGGCCGCTACTCGCTCGGACCGTTCCGCGTGAAGATGTCGGGCCGCGAGTACGTCACGCGGCCGCTCGTGCTCGTCGTGCGCCGTGCGTCGGACCTGCCCGCGCGGCTCTACGTCGAGGTGCAGCCGCGCGAGCCCTACGTCGGGCAGCTGGTCCAGGTGGCGGAGCGACTCGTGCAGTTCGCCGAGCTCGGGGACGCCGGCGACAAGGCGCCACCGCCGATGCCGGGTTTCTGGGCGGAGCGCTTCTCGGACCTTTTCGAGTATCGCGGCCGCCTCGACGGCCGTCCCGTCGGCGTCGTCGAGAGCCGCGCGCGCATCTATCCGCTCGCCGCGGGGTACGCGACGATCGGCCGTGCGCACATCGCCGTCTCGACGGGCGGGACGAGCGTGGACCCGCTGACCGGCCAGCTCGCGGGCGGGCGCATCCTCGTGCTCCACAGCGATTCGCTCACCGTGCGCGTGAAGCCGCTGCCGCCGGGCGCGCCCGCGGGGTTCACGAAGGCGGTCGGCGCCTTCCAGGCCGCCTGGGCCCTCGACCGCGGGCACGCCTCGCAGGACCAGGCGCTGCAGCTGCAGTTCGACGTGCGCGGGGTCGGGAACCTGCCCCTGCTGCCGACGCCGGCACTCACGCTCACCGACTTCGAAGTTTTCGCGAGCACGGTGGACGACAGCTTCGCGCCGCCGGGCGACCTCTCCGCGGGCCGGCGCCGCTTCCAGTGGACGCTCGTGCCGCGCCGGGCGGGCTCGCTGCGCGTGCCGCCAGTCGCGTTCGCGTGGTTCGACCCCGCGGCCGGCGCCTACCGCTCGGCGCAACTACCCGAACTGACGGTGGAGGTGATCGCCGCGGCTGGCGCCACCGCCGCCGCGAGCGCCGCGGCGTTGCCGCCCGCGATCGCCGCGCAGCAGCCGCGCCCCGGCGCGCGTGGTGCCTGGGCGTGGGCGTTCGCCCTCGCGGGCGCGTGCGTCGGGTTCGCGCTGCGCACGCTGCGCGGCGGCGCGGACACCGATCCGCTCGCGGCCGAGCGTGCACGCCAGAGCGAATACCTGCGCGCGGTGGGGTTCACTCGCGGTGGTGATTTCTGGCGCGTGGTCGACGAAGCCGCCGCGTGGGCGGAGACGCACGGCCAGCAGGTGCTGCGCCTGCGCGAGGAGATCGCCGCCGCGCGCTACGGCGGCGTGGCCCCGCCCGAAGAGGACTTGCGTCGCCGCGTCGTCGAGCGCGTCGCCGCCGCGCTGCCCCCGCGGCGCAAGGGCGTCCCTGCTCCGTTGCGGGCCGCGGCCGCCGGCGCCGTGGGGCTCGTGCTCGTGTTCCTCGCCGCGCCGCGGGGGCCCGAAGCGCGGCACGTCGCGGCGGCCTCACGCGCCGACCAGTTCGCGCGCGAACACCGCACGGCGGACGCCGAACAGGGATGGCGCAACGTCTGGCGCGAGGCGCCCGGCGACGCCGGGATCGCGGCGCGGCTCGCGCACACGGCACTCGGCCGTGGCGACGTCGCGGAGGCCGCGGTGGGGGTGATGCGCGGCCGTCGCGACGAACCGCGGCAAGGCGGGCTCGACGCCGTCGCCGCGCGCGTACGTGACGCGGGAGGGCTCGTCGGCGCGCCCGCGCAACCGCTGCCGCTGCGCTCGCTCGAGTGGGCGGCGATCGCCTTCGCGCTGGCGCTCGGCGCCGCCCTCGAATGGCCGCGCCGCTGGACCGTCGCGCTGCTCGCCGCACTGGCGCTCGCCGCGGCGCTCGTGCCCGAGGTCGAGCACTTCGGCGAACGTCCGGGGCGTTCGGCCGTCGTGATGCGCGGCACGCCGCTCGCCGGCGCCGACGTGGATCTCGAGCCCGGCCAGGTGGTCCGCCTGCTCGGCCGCAAGGGCGCGACCGCGCATGTGCGGGCCGGGCGCGCACTCGAAGGCGACGTGCCGGCGTCCGCGCTGCGCGACCCGGCGCTGACGGAGTGACCGGCGTGCGCGTGCTGATGCTGTACCTCGCGCTCACGTGGGTGTGGCAGCCGTTCGACGACGCCGTGCGCGATCGCGTGCAGGCCTCGAGGCAGCCGTGGCTCGAAGCGCCGATGCACGCGCTCACGGACGGCGCGCGACCGCTGCTCGTCGCGGGCGCCGTCGTGGGCCTGCTTTCCGGCGCGGCCGGACGTGCCGCGGTGCTCGAGGCCGCGGTCGCGCTCGTGCCCGTGAACCTCGTGGTCGAGGGCACGAAGTACGCGACCAACCGCGTGCGCCCGAACGGCGACCACAAGCGGCGGAACTCGGCGTTCCCCTCGAGCCACGCCGCGAACGCGTTCGCCGTGGCGGTGATCCTGATCCGGCGCTGGAAGCGCGCGGCCGTTCCGGCGCTCGTCTTCGCCACGCTCGTGGCGTTCTCGCGGGTCTACCTGAACAAGCACTGGGCCGTGGACGTGCTCGCGGGCTCGGCCCTCGGGGCCCTGCTGGCCCACGTCACGATCACGTGGTGGCGCGCCCGCCGGGCCGCCCCGGCCGCGGCTCCACCGTCGGGCTGACGGTCCGATCCCGGTGGCCTCGGGCGATCCTGCGGGGGCGTGCTCCCGCGGGGAATCCCCACCGTGACCATGCCCCTCGAACGCGGGTGTACCCTGCGGCCGGTCGCGGGAGGGAACTGACCATGGTGACTGCCGATCTGACTCCGGTCGCCGCTATCCCGCTCGACATCGTGGAACTGCGGCTCAAGCGCCGCGAATCGGCATGGACGCAGATGGTGACCACGGCTCACGCCATCGGTGCCGTCGCCGAACCCGAAGTCGTGCTGGCCGCATTGGCGCATCGGGAACGCTGGGGCTCGACGGCCCTCGGCAAGGGCTGCGCACTCGCCGGCATCCGCTCGTTCGGGGTCCGCCGTCCGCACCTCGTCCTCGGGCGATCCACGCGCGGCGTGGATTGGGGTGCGGGAGACGAAGGACTCGTGCATCTCGCGGTGCTCTCGCTGTCGCCGCACTCGCTCGCCGATTCCACCTATCTCGACGAACTCGCATGCCTCGCGCAGGCGCTGCGCCTGCAGAAGGTGCGCGCCAAACTGGCCGAAGCCGACGCCGCCGGCGCGCTGGCGCTGCTGCAAGGGAGATCCGCGTGACCGGTTCCGGTGCGGTGCTCGCGCTGCAGGACCTCGACCAGATGCTCGCGCTCGCACGCGATCCGGAGGCGCTCGCGCGGCTCAAGCGCATGGGCTTCCGTTTCGAGCGCGAGGAGGTGCTGCTCGCCGATCGTGCGCGCCTCGAGCACGAGATCGAGCGGCGCTGGTGGCTGGCGTACGAACGCTCGTACTCGCGCTACGGCCGCGGGCTGACCGCGGTCCACGGCAAGGTGTGCCAGGGCTGCTTCGTGACGCTGCCGATCTCGGCGGCACCGCCGACGGGCGAGGCCGCGCTGCACCAGTGCCAGAGCTGCGGACGGCTGCTCTTCTGGCGCTGACGTCGCGCTTGCGGGCCCGGGTGGTGGCGGGATAGCGTGCGGCGCAGGGCGTGTCGCAGGCAGTCACCGGCCGGGGACGAAGGAACCGCATGAACGTTCGACGTGTTGTGGCGTGGTGCGTGCTCGTGGCGTACGTGGGCGCGAACGGTTGCACGGCGCTGCGGGAGGTTCCGCGCGCCGAGCTCGCCGCGAAGCCCGAGCGCAAGGGCGTGCACGTGCTCACGCGCGACAGCCTCGCGTACGATTTCGACTACGCCACGTTCGGTCCCGACACGCTCACCGGCTACCGTGACCGCAACGACCTCGAAGGCGTGGTGACGGAGACGGCAGTGCACCGCATCGCGCTCGACGACGTCGAGCACCTGCGTGCGCGCCGGATCGACTGGTACCGCACCGGCCTCGTGTACGGCGGCGCGCTCGTCGCGGTCGTCGCGGCCGGGCTCACGCTCACCGTGCTCAAGAAGGAAGATCCGGTGCCGGTGAGCGGCGGACCGCGCGGCACGGACTGAGCCGGGTCACTCCTGGCGGGCTCCCGGGAGCGCGGCGCCCAGCGCGGCACCGAGGGCGTCCGCGGCGAGGTCCACGAAGTCGAAGCTCCCGTGACGGGCATCGCGCGCTTCCTTGAGGACGCCCGCCGAAAGCGAAAGCGCGAACGATTCGCCACGCGGGCGTCCCGCCGTGCGCGCCGCGCCCGCGAGGACGAACGAAAGCGACGCGTGCTGCAGGCGGTCGTGCCGCAGCAGGCCGGTCTGCCAGCGCCGATCGGCCGCGGAAGGGAACGCGATCACGCTGTCCGGGCCGGCCGCGGCCCGCGCGAGCGCCGGAGCCGACGCGCACAGGATCGCGCCGAGCGCGAGTGCGCGGAACGGGAGTGGTGACATGCGCGCATGATGCCGCATGCGGGCGCGATTCGCGCGGGCGAAACCGCGGCGTGGGAGGGGGTGTGGTGCTTGACACTCTTTCGAAGCCAAACGTATCCTGCGGCCCGCCTTTTTGTGTTCCATCCACTCCCACCCCTGCGTCCTTCATGACCGTCGATACCCAAATACTCGCCGTGCAGCGGCCGGTCCGGCGTCAGCTGGACACGGTGCAGAAGCACCTGCGCGGCCTGTTCAAGACCCCCATCCCGATCCTCAACGAGGTGGGCGGTCATGTGCTGGCGACGCGCGGCAAGAAGATCCGGCCGACGCTGCTCCTGCTCACGGCCGGACTGCGGGGGACGATCACGCCGGACGCCATCATCGGGGCGACGGTGGTCGAGCTGGTGCATGCGGCCGCGCTCATTCACGACGATTCCGTGGATCGCAGCCACCTGCGCCGCGGCATGCCGACCGTGAACGGGCTGTGGACGGACGAGATGGCGATCATCATGGGCGATTACCTGTTCGCCCAGTCCATGTCGCTGCTCGTCGAGCACAAGCTCAACGAGGCCATGGGTGTGCTCGCTCGCTGCGTGACCGACCTGTCGTGCGGTGAAGCGCTCGAGTTCCAGCACGCGTTCGATCTCGACGTGACCGAGGCCGAGTACGAGGAGCTGATCCGTGCGAAGACGGGATCGCTTTTCGGCGCTTCGACCGAAGTCGGCGTGACGCTCTCGGTGACTGGGCGCGACATGAAGCGCCGGCTCGCGTTCCGGAGCTTCGGCGAGAAGGTCGGCGTCGCGTTCCAGATCGTGGACGACCTGTTCGACTACCTCAGCGAGCCCGAAGTCGCCGGCAAGCCGGTCGGCTACGACCTCGCCGAAGGCAAGGTCACCCTGCCGCTCATCGCGGCGCTCCGCCAGGCCACCGAAGCCGACCGCCGCAAGCTGCGCGCGCTGGCCGGCCGCAAGAAGTGGACGACGGGGCAATGGTCGCAGCTGCGCGACCTGATCGAAAAGACGGGCGGCTTCGAGTACTCGCGCGTGCGCGCGCAGGCTCTCGCCGACGAGGCGCGCGGCGTGCTCGCGCGCGAGAAGCCCTCGCCCGCGCGCAAAGCGCTCGATGCGGCGATCGACTACGCCGTCAAGCGCGTCCACTAGCGCCGCGGCCCTTCCACCGAGCCCCACTCATGACCACGCGTCCGAAGTCCGCGTCCCAGACCCTGCCCGCCCTCACGCTGATGCGCATGGCGGCGGAGGCGGCGCAGAGCAAGAAGGCCGAACAGATCGTCGGCCTCGACCTCACGTCGCTCGAGGGAGTCTCGGACTATTTCCTGATCTGCTCCGGTTCGAGCGAACCGCAGGTGAAGGCGATCTCCGAGGCGATCGAGGAGAAGCTGCGCCTGGCGGGCGCGAAGTACTGGCACATCGAAGGACTCGAGAGCAAGCGCTGGGTCCTCATGGACTACGTGGACGTGGTCGTGCACATCTTCCACGAGAAGACCCGCGAGTATTACCTGCTCGAGCGGCTGTGGGGCGACGCCGGGAGCGTGGACCTTGGTCTGGAGTGAACTGAGAGCGGCCGTCGCCGCGGCGCTGGACGCCGCCGGCCTCGCCACGCCCGAGCGGCTCGCGCGGCTCGACTTCGCCATACCCCGCGATCCTTCCCACGGTGACTGGACCACGAACTTCTGCATGCTCGTGGCGAAGGAAGCCGGCATGGCGCCGCGCGCCATCGCCGACGCGATCGTGAAGCACTTTCCGGCGGACCATCGGGTGATCGGCGCGGTCGAGGTCGCCGGTGCGGGCTTCCTCAACTTCCGCTACCGCGATTCGTTCACCGCTTCGCTGCCCGCGCGCATCCTCGCCGAGGGCGAGGCGTTCGGCCGCTCGGACTTCGGCGCGGGCGAGAAGATTCTCGTCGAGTTCGTGAGCGCCAACCCGACGGGTCCGATGAACATCGTGAGCGCGCGTGCGGCCGCGGTCGGCGCGGCCATCGTCGCGGTGCTGAACGCCGCCGGCTGGGAAGCGGCGAGCGAGTTCTACGTGAACGACGCCGGGAACCAGGTGGACCTGCTCGGCGCCTCGCTCAAGGCGCGCTTCCGCGCGCGCATCGGCGAGGACGGCACGCTGCCCGAGGGCGGCTACCAGGGCGAGTACCTCGCGACGCTCGCGGCCGAACTGCCCGAGGCCGAGGCCCGCGCCGCGCTCGCGGCCGACGACGCCGCGTGGTGGCGCATGCAGGCGCTCGAACGCATGATCGCGTGGCAGCAGCGCGACCTCGCGCGCTACGGCGTGACGTTCGACCGCTGGTTCCGCGAGTCCACGCTGCACGAATCCGGTGCGGTGGACGAGACGAAGCGCGCGCTCGACGCGCGCGGCGTCACCTACCAGTCGGTCAAGCCGCTCGGCGTGTCCGAGGCGGCGCAGGCGCGCGTGGATTCCGAAGAGGGCGCCTCCGCGGGCGACGCCCCGGCCACCTGGCTGAAGACGCACGACCACGGCGACGACATGGACCGCGTGATCGTGCGCGCGGACGGCCGTCCGACCTATCTGCTGCCGGACATCGCCTACCACCGGGACAAGCGCGCGCGCGGATTCCGCCGTGCGATCAACCTGTGGGGGCCGGACCACCACGCCTACGTGACCACGCTCACGTCGGCGCTGAAGGCGCTCGGCCTCGAGGACGACTTCCTCAAGGTGCCGTTCGTCCAGTACGTGAAGCTGAGGCTGGGCGCCGAGGACGTGAAGCTGAGCACGCGGCTCGGGCAGTTCGAGACGCTCGCCGACCTCGTGGACGAAGTGGGCGCTGCCTGCGCGCGCT
>JBGANH010000219.1:0-8138 GCA_044222365.1 Candidatus Eiseniibacteriota bacterium | reverse complement strand
AGGCCGGGACCAAGAGTGGCGACCCCATCCGGAGCGGGATTCGTTTCGCTCCTTCGAAGTTCCCGTGGAGAAAGGGCGGCAAGGGGCTCCATGGGGGTTGCTTCGCGACAGGGTGGGGTCACCACAAGGAGGAATGGAACGTGGTCGTCGTGAGCTATTCGGGCAAGGAGATCAACGCCAAGCTGGTGTACTACGGTCCCGGCCTGTGCGGTAAGACGACGAACCTCGAAGCCATCTACGAGGCCGTGCCCGATACGAGCCGCGGCAAGATGGTGAGCATGAAGACGCAGTCCGACCGGACGCTGTTCTTCGATCTGCTCCCCCTCGATCTCGGCGAGATCATGGGGTTCAAGACCCGGTTCCTTCTCTACACGGTCCCCGGCCAGGTGTTCTACAACGCGACGCGCAAGCTCGTGCTCAAGGGCGCGGACGCGATCGTGTTCGTGGCGGACTCCGAAGTCGGCAAGATGGAGGAGAACAAGGAGTCGCTCGCGAACCTGCGTGCGAACCTCGCCGAGTACAACATCAACCTCGATTCGATTCCGTGGGTCCTGCAGTACAACAAGCGCGACCTGCCGAACCTGTACACGATCGAGGAGCTCAATGCCGAGCTCAACCCGAGCGGGCGCATTCCGTGGTACGAGTCCGTGGCTCGGGAGGGCAAGGGCGTGTTCGAAACCTTCCGTGGCATCTCGCACCTGCTGATGGAGAAGGTCACGAAGGATCTCCGTCGCGCTCCGGGCCGCACCGCCGCTCCGGCCGAACCGGCCGCCGAGGCGCCGGCGCCGCGCGAGCAGGTCCGCGCGTCCGCTCCTCCGGTCGCTCCGGTGCAGGCGATCCAGCACGAGGCGCATTCCACGCCGGCCCCGCTCGCGGGCGCCGACGAGTCGCGCATCGACTACGGCCGTGAGATCGAGTTGCCGGGCAGCATCCCGGCGGCCGCTCCCGCGGTGGCGGCGACGAACGCTCCGCCGGCTCCGACCGAAGCTCCGGTGTTCGCGGCGCAGGTCCTTCGTGACCTTCTCCATCAGCAGGTGCGAGATGCCACGGAAGGTCTCGAACACGCCCTTGCCCTCCCGAGCGACGGACTCGTACCACGGAATGCGGCCGGTCGGATTGAGTTCGGCGTTCAGCTCCTCGATCGAATACAGGTTCGGAAGGTCGCGCTTGTTGTACTGCAGGACCCACGGAATCGAATCGAGGTTGATGTTGTACTCGGCGAGGTTCGCGCGCAGGTTCGCGAGCGATTCCTTGTTCTCCTCCATCTTGCCGACTTCGGAGTCCGCCACGAACACGATCGCATCCGCGCCCTTGAGCACGAGCTTGCGCGTCGCGTTGTAGAAGACCTGGCCGGGGACCGTGTAGAGGAGGAACCGGGTCTTGAACCCCATGATCTCGCCGAGATCGAGGGGGAGCAGGTCGAAGAACAAAGTCCGGTCGGACTGTGTCTTCATGCTCACCATCTTGCCGCGGCTCGTATCGGGCACGGCCTCGTAGATGGCTTCGAGGTTCGTGGTCTTGCCGCACAGGCCGGCACCGTAGTAGACCAGCTTGGCATTGATTTCCCTGCCCGAATAGCTCACGACGACCACGGTTCAATTCCTCCTTGTAGTGACCCCACCCTGTCGCGAAGCAACCCCCATGGAGCCCCTTGCCGCCCTTTCTCCACGGGAACTTCGAGGGAACGGAACGAATCCCGCTCCGGATGGGGTCGCCACTCTTGGTCCCGGCCTGCGCCAGTCGGCACATCCGTGTGAGCGACGCTCGCGGCGCCGCCGGACGACTCCCGCCGTCGTGTGGCTTATCGGCCGGAGCTTCGGCGGGCTTTCGGGAAATTTCTGTCGCAGCGTGGCATGCGGGTCGCGGCAGCCGCCGGGCGCCACGAAAACGGCGCGCCCCCGGGATACCGGAGGCGCGCCGCGTTCGGAAGCGACGGAAAACGCGGTCAGACCGCGACGAGCGACTTCTCGCGATGGACCCAGATCCCCTGGCGCTCGTGCACCTGGGTCTGGATGCGGCCCTCTCCCGAGGAATAGTGGGACAGGAAGATCCGCTTGAGCGTCTCGGCTTCCTCGCTCGGGAAGTACCGGCGGGCGCGCGTGAACATCTGGTCGCGCTCCGAGTAGACGAAGGCCGTCACTTCGGTCACGCGTTCGTACTGCTCCACGCTGTAGGCCGCGTCCGGCGAATCCTCCATGTCCAGCCAGAGCGACGCCATCGGGGTCGAAACCTCGAACTGATGCTTGCTGGCCATGAGGTGTTCCCACAGCCCGAAGATTTCCAGCGGAACGAAACGCACCTGTCCCGAAGCGGCGCCCTTCCGCCGCAGCTCGCACCGGACGAGCTTCTGGCTCGACATGACGAATCCCTCCCAGACGGAATGTGCCGGGCGGCGCGTTCACTCGCCGCAGGGCGGTGATGTTCGAGGGATGGAAGCCCGAGGGAGCCGCGACACGTCCTTGTGACGCCATCCTAGACCCGCGTGACCGCCACTCGCCACAACGGATTGCCGTGATTCGCCCCGGCGCGATGCTTGACACTCTTTCCGGGCCCGCACTACGGTCGCGGCGCTCCGGTTGAGCCTGCTCCCCAAGACGCGGGCCCCCTCGGGCTCCGGGCCCTGATGGTGAGGATAAGGATGTCGCGACTCGTCTACGGCTGGCTGACGGCCCTCATTTCGGGCATGCCTTCCTGGCTCGGCTATTTCCTCGCCGACTCCCTGGCCGCCGTCCACTACCACTTCTTCCCGGCCCGCCGCCACGGCGTGCTCGCGAACCTCGCGGTCACCATGCCGCGCGCCTCGCGCCGGGACCGCGTCCGTGTCGCGCACCAGGTCATGCGCAGCTACAACCGCATGATGTACGAGTTCTTCCGCCTGCCCCACCTCTCGCGCGAGGACCTGCTCTCCTCGGTCGAGGTCGTCGGGCGCGAGCACCTCGAGGCGGCGCTGGCGCGCGGCCGCGGCGTGATCCTCGCCTCCTCCCACATCGGCAACTGGGAGCTCGCCGCGGTCATGATCGCGCAGTTCGGCTACACGCTGCACGCGGTCGCGGGCGTCCAGCTGAACCGCTGGCTCTCGGGCGCCGTACGCGAGACGAAGACCGAGCTGGCGATCCAGACGGTGTCGCCCGAGGACGGCTTCCGGAAGCTCCTCCGCGCGCTCGACCACAACGATCCGATCGCGCTCGTGGTGGACGGCGACATCTACGCGCACGGCGTGAACGTCGAGTTCTTCGGCCGCACCTATCACTTTCCCGCCGGCCCCGGCGTGCTCGCCCAGCGCACTGGCGCGCTCATCGTGTGCGGCTACTGCGAGCGCGTCTCGCCCGGCCGGTTCCGCATGGTGATGGAAAAACCGCTCGACCCGGCGGACTTCGCCACCGTCGCCGACGTGAACCAGGCGGTCGCGTCGCGGATCGAGGAGCACATCCGCGGCCACCTCGACCAGTGGTGCATCTTCCGTCCCATGTGGGAGCCCCCCGCCCAGGCGGCCGAGGCTCCGACCGGCAATGCGCGGAGCGCCGAAGCATGAAGATCGGCATCGTCTCCCAGTCCTACTACCCGCGGTACGGCGGCGTGACCGAACACGTGCACGCGCTCGCCGTCGAGCTGCGCCGCCGCGGGCACACGGTCACGATCCTCACGAGCCACTTCCGCAAGGGCGAGAGCGGCGACGCGCAATACGTGCGCCGCATCGGCTACAACATCCTCGTGCCGTTCAACCGCGCGTTCGTGGACTTCACCGTGGGCTTCTCGCTCAAGGGCCAGCTCAAGCGCGCGATCCGCGAACTCGACCTCGACGTCGTGCACGTGCACTGCCCGAGCGCGCCGACGCTGCCCGTGTTCGCGGTGCAGGTCTCCGATCGCCCGACCGTGGGAACGTTCCATTCGACCGGTGGGCGCACGTCCATGCAGGACTTCTTCCACCCGTGGCTCAAGCACATCATCGGTTCGCTCGACGCGAAGATCGCCGTGTCCACCACGGCGCTCGCGACGGCCGAGTTGTACTACCCGGGCCCCTACGAGCTGATCCCGAACGGCGTGGACGTCGAACGCTTCCACCCGCTCGTGGCGCCGTTCCCCGAGTGGCGCGACCCGAACTTCGTGAACCTGCTGTTCGTGGGCCGGCTCGATCCGCGCAAGGGCGTGCAGGACCTGATCGCCGCCATGCCGGAGGTCGTCGAGCGCACCGAGGGCCGCGCGCGGCTGCTCGTCGTCGGCGACTCCTACCTGCGCCCGCAGATCGAGGCCCAGGTCGCGGACTCGGCGCGGCGCCACGTGCACTTCATGGGACACGTGCCGAGCGCCGACCTCCCGCGCTGGTACGCGACCGGCGACATCTTCTGTTCTCCCGCGACCGGCAACGAGAGCTTCGGCATCGTGCTCGTCGAGGCGATGGCCGCCGGCCGCGCGCTCGTGTGCTCGGACATTCCCGGCTACCGCACGGTCGTGACGCCCGGCGAGAACGCCGCGTGCTTCCCCCCCGGCGACATCCGCGCGCTCGCGCGCACTTTGTCGCAGCTCGTGGACGACGAAGCGCGCCGCCGCCGTCTCGCCGAGGCCGGACGCATCCGCGCGCTCGACTTCGCGTGGCCGCGCGTCGTGGACCGCATCGAGGCGGTCTACCGCGAGGCCGTCGGCCAGCGCCGCGCCTCGCAGGCCGGCCACTCCGCCGCTTGAGCGACGCACCCGCGTCCGCCCGCCCGCGACCGCTGTTGCTGCAGCGCGACTTCTCGGCGCTGTGGTGGGGGCAGCTCATCTCGATCCTCGGCGACCGCCTCAACTACCTCGCGCTCGGCGGGCTGCTGCTCGAACACACGGGACGATTCGCCGACACGCGCCAGTCCTCGATCCTCCTCGGCGTGCTCGGCAACGTCATGCTCGCGCCGGTGCTGCTGTTCGCGCCGTTCGCCGGGCCGTGGGTGGACCGCTGGAACCACCGCCGCACCATGCTCGTCTCGGACGTGCTGCGCGGCCTGCTCGTGCTCGCGATCCCGGTGCTCTACCAGTTCACGCACCACATCGGCACGACCTTCACCGTCGTGTTCCTGCTGTTCACCTGCAACGTCTTCTTCCTGCCCGCGAAGAGCGCGATCACCCCCGAGATCGTTCCGCCGGCGCAGCTGCTCGCCGCGAACACGCTGCTCTCGATCGCCGGCATCGCCGCGACCGCCGTCGGCGCCCTGTTCGGCGGCTGGCTCGTGGACCACTGGGGCTGGCGCACCGCGCTGTGGGTGGACGCGCTCTCGTACCTCGCCTCGGTCGTTTCCATCGCGCTCATCCGCTACCGGCGCGGCGCCGCACACGACGTGCCCGCGGTCACCCTCGGAGGCTACTTCCGCGAGATCGGCGAAGGACTCGCGGTCGTGCGCGGCTCGCGCGCCGTGCGGCTCGCGCTCGTCACGCTCGGCGCGGTGTGGATCGGCGGCGGCTTCCTGCACGTGGCGGGCAACCAGCACATCCAGCGCGCGGCGAGCATTCCCGGCATGGAGCGCATCGGCGTGCTCATGGCGGTCGTCGGCCTCGGCGCCGGCCTCGGCACCGCGTGGGTGAACGGCCCGGGCCGCCGCCACTCGCGCTCCGTCCTGCTCGGCGTCGGGCTCGTGCTCACCGGCGCCTGGCTCGTCGCCTTCGCGGTCTCGACGCGCTTCGCCGTGTTCGCGATCGTCGCGTTCCTCGTCGGGCTGTGCATCGCGCCCGCGTTCGTGCTCAGCGAGACTCTGCTGCAGGAGGGCACCGACGCGCGCACGCGCGGGCGCGTGTTCAGCCTGCGCGACTTCGCGATGCGGCTCGGCTTCCAGCTCGCGATCCTGCTCGCCGCGTTCGCGACGCCGCTGCTCGGCACCTCGCGCACGATGCTCGTCGCGGCCGGGATCATGGCCGCCGCGGGCGTGACGGCGATCGCCTGGCGGAACGCTCAGCCGGCGAGCGCGAGCTCGAGCGGTTCCCGATAGGACGCGAGCAGCGCCGCGCGCAGCGGTGCGTGCTCGGCGCGCTGCAGCTGCGGATCCGCCGTCGCCACGCCGCGCGCGGCGGCCTGCGCCTGATCGAGCAGCTCGCGGTCGTTCCACAGGTCGGCGAGCCGCAGCCGCGGCAACCCCGACTGGCGCGTGCCCCAGACCTCGCCCGGACCGCGCATGCGCAGGTCGGCCTCGGCCAGCTCGAAGCCGTCGTCGGTCGTGGCCATGATCTGCAGCCGTTCGCGCCCGCGCTCGGAGAGCCCCGAGCCGCCCACGAACACGCACACCGAGCGGTGCTCGCCGCGCCCGACGCGGCCGCGCAGCTGGTGCAGCTGCGTGAGCCCGAAGCGCTCCGCGTTCTCGACCACCATGAGCGTCGCGTTCGGCACGTCCACGCCGACCTCGATGACGGTCGTGGCGACCAGCACGTGCAGCTCGCGCTCCTTGAAGCGCCGCATGACCTCGACCTTCTCGTCGTTCTTGAGCCGGCCATGCAGCAGCCCGACCTGCCACTTGCGCAGCAGCGGGTGCTGGCGAAGCCGCGTGTACTCGCCCTCGGCCGCCTTCACCTCGAGCTTGCCGCCCTCCTCGATCGCCGGCACGACCACGAACGCCTGCCGCCCCGCCTCGAGTTCCCGCGCCATGAACTGCACGACCTGCGGAAACTTCTCCTCACCGGTCACGCGGGTGACGAGCCGGCCGCGGCCCGCCGGCCGGTGCCGGATCACGCTCACGTCGAGATCGCCGAACCAGGCGAGCTGCAGCGTGCGCGGGATGGGCGTCGCGGTGAGCACGAGCAGGTGCGGAAGCACCCCCTTCTTCGCGAGCGTCGCGCGCTGCTTCACGCCGAAACGGTGCTGCTCGTCCACGATCGCGAGCGCGAGCGAGGGCATCTGCACCTTGTCCTCGAGCAGCGCGTGCGTGCCGACCACGAGCAGCGGCTCGCCCGAGGCGAGGCGCGCGTTGAGCAGCCGGCGCTGCGCCGCCGTGGACGAACCGGTGAGCGTGGCGACCTCGACGCCCGCGGCGGTCGCGAAGCGCGACAGGCTGGTCGCGTGCTGGCGCGCGAGCACTTCGGTCGGCGCCATGAACGCGACCTGGTGCCCGGCCTCGAGCGCCTGCGCCGCCGCCATGAGCGCGACGACGGTCTTGCCGCTGCCGACGTCGCCGATCACGAGCCGGTGCATCGGGCGCGGACGCGCGAGGTCCGAGGCGATTTCCGCGATCGCGCCGTCCTGATCGGCCGTGAGCGTGAAGGGCAGCGCCTCGCGCACGCGCCGTGCGAGTTCGCCCGCGGGCGCGAGGGCGAGCGCGCGTCCTTCCTCGGACAGCGCCCGGCGCCGCAGCTCCATGACCATCTGCAGCTGGAACAGCTCCTCGAACGCGAGCCGCCGCCGTGCCGCGGCGAGCGCCCCGGCGTTTTCGGGAAAATGGATCGCGCGCAGCGCGTCGGCGAGCGGGCCGAAGCCGTGCGCCGCCGCCACCTCGGCGGGCACGGGATCGGCGAGCTGGTCGGCCACCGCGTCGAGCGCGTGCCGCACGGCGGTGCGCATGGCGCGCGCGGTCAGCCCCTTCGTGAGCGCGTGCACGGGCACGAGCCGCCCGGCGTGCAGCAACTGCTCGAGGTCGCCCTCGACCAGTTCGAACATCGGGTTGAGCATGCGCCGCTCGAGCGGGTCGTACTCCCCGCTCACCACGACGCGCTGCCCGGCGCGCAGGGTGCGCGCGAGCCACGACTGGCCGAAGAAATAGCAGCCGAGCGTGCCGGTGCCGTCGGTCACCGCGATCGCGAAGTCGCCGCGGCCGCCGCGCGTGCGCAGCGCCGCGGCCTGCTTCACCTCGCCGACCACGGTGAGCAGCTGGCCGGGCACGAGGTCGCGGATCGCGCTGAACCGGCTCGCGTCGAGCCACTCGCGCGGGTAGTGGCGCACGAGATGCTCGAGCGTGCTCAGGCCGGCGCGTTCGAACATCTGGGCGCGCGCGGGCCCCACGCCCGGCAGGAACTGGATGCGGGTGCGCGGATCGAGCGGCACGCTGCGGCCGCGTCTGCCCTCGGTCTCCGTCACGTCGGCGGGCAGACTACGACGCCGGGCGCGCGTCCGTCACGGTCGCGCCGGAAAGACGGACGGCCACGCCCGTGGGGGGCGTGGCCGTCCGTGTACCGCGGAGGAATCAGTG
>JBGANH010000218.1:0-8152 GCA_044222365.1 Candidatus Eiseniibacteriota bacterium | reverse complement strand
CGGGCTCGCAGGGTTTCCCCCGAGAGGCGTGCAGTGCGTGCAGCACGCTGTCGTCGCGATAGCGGCTGAACTTCCTTTCGATCCGCCTCGCCTCCGCGCGCGCGGCGCGCACGAGGTCGGCCGCGTCGCGCCGGCGCTCGGTGTCCACCAGCACCTCGCACGGGCTCGCCATGGCGGTGAAACGCCCGGCCCAGACGTCGCCGCGGCGCTCGAGCCGGGGAGTCTCGTCGCTCACCACCCCACGGACCATCCGAGCATCAGCGTCCCGGTGTTGACCGCGGGCGCGAGGTTGTAGGTGCGCTGCGAACCCACCGCCTCGTCGGGGAAACCGCGCCCCCACTGCCGCAGGTATTCCCCGCGCACGGTCAGCTGGCCGGGAACGCCCACGAGATCGAAACCGTACGTCACCCCCACGGTGGCCGTCTGGAGTTCGCCGAGGCGATAGTCGCTCGTCGCGAACTCCGGCTTCGCGCGCCCCTCGACCAGCCCGTAACAGTAGAAGTCGGCCGCGCCCTGCCGCGAGTAGCGCAGGTGCGGCTGCACGAAATGCGACGCGTCGAGGTCGTGGCGCAGGCGGAAGTCGGCCGTGTGCGCCTGCACGCCCCAGTCGTCCCAGTAGTACCGGTACGAGAGGTACGAGACGTCCTCGGTGTGGTGGTAGACCGACGACAGCAGGACGTCGCGGCGCACGCGCCGGTCCGGGCGCTTCTCGTGCAGTTCGCCGGTCGTGTGCCCGGTGAGCGGATCGATCGTGCTCACGACCTTGTACGGATCGGTGAGGTAGCCCCACTCCTCGCCGTACGTACCGGTCGCGCCGAGCAGCCAGCGGCGCGTCATCACGCGCGACGTGCCCACGAGCCAGCTGCGCGCATGCTTGTCGTTGGCGTTCACGCCCGTACGGTCGTCGGCGGTGAACGGCTCGCGCGTACCGTCCAACGGTGTCACCACGTCCGCGTTGGCGGAAGCGCCGAAGGTGAACGTGGACAGCCGCTGGAACGCCTCGAGCGAAAGCTGGCCCCGTCCGCCGAGTGAACGGTAGTCGGACTCCTTCGAGAAGTGGCCGCCCACGCTCGCCGTGAGATGCGACCCGAACGGCTGCGCGTACTCGAGGTCCACGGCGCCGCGCATGTCCTGGAAGTCCGTGAGCGGCAACTCGCCTGCCGGTACGGTCTTCGTGTTGCCGGACGGGGTGGTCGTGGTCTGCACGAGGCCCGAGGGCTGCGCGCCGCTCGGCGATGCCCCGGTGATCGCGTCGAAGTCCACCTGCGCCGTGAAGCTGTTGCCCTTCGCGAACGTCCGCGTGACGCGAGCCATGGGTTCGACCACGCTCGTACGGTGGAGTTCACCGTAGAGCAGCCCCGATGCGTCGAGCTGCCAGCGCGGGGCGTCGGAGGCCGAGGCGGTCGCCGCGACGGCACCCCCCGCGAGCAGTGCGAGCGCCGCGCCGCGCAAGGCGGCGCGCAACGGCGAGCACGCCGGAGTCTTGACGTCGTTCAGTTGCATCCGCAACCTCCGCCGCCGACGGACATCCCGCCCACGGCGGCCTCCTTGCTGAAGTAGATGTGGCCGTCCACGGCGGTTTCGAGCGGCAGCGCCGAGAAGCGCATGCGCTTGTCCGCCATGAGGTCGCGGTCCCACGGCTTCACCGACATGGCAGCGCAGCCGGACGAAGCGGCCGCCAGCGCGGCGGCGAACCACAGCACGTACCAACGGGTGATGCGATTCATCGCGCGAGTTCCTCCTCGATGCGCTGCTCGAACTCCGCGGTCTTCGCCGGATCGAATCCCACGTGGGCGTACACGAGGCGGCCGTCCCGTCCGACGAGGAACGTGGACGGCATGCCCTTCACGCGGTAGGCCGACGCCACTTTCCCCGCCGGGTCGAAGGCGATCGCGAACGGCCCCGGCACCTGGGCGAGAAACGCGTCCGCGGCCCCGCGCGACTTGTCGAGATTGATGCCCACGACGCTCAACCCGCGGCCACCGTGCTTCTCCTGCATCGCCGCCAGCCACGGGAACGACTTGCGGCACGGCACGCACCACGACGCCCAGAAGTCCACGAGCACGACGCGGCCGCGCAGCGAATCCGAAACCACCTCGCTGCCTCGGCCCGGAAGCCGGAAGGACGGTGCGACCGCGGCGGACGGCTCCGGCGGCGGTTCTGCATGGGCGGCGGCACACGTGACCACGAGCAGCAGCGAAACGACGAACCACGGCGAGCGGCGCTGCGACACGAATCGTGACAAGCGTTCTCCCCCGGATCGGGATGGGAGAAACGCGCCCGGACTCGGGCGCGCGTGCGCGGGTGGGGTGTGGCGCACGTACGGAACTTACACGCGAAGGACGGCGAGGTTCCCGCGCGCCGTCTCCCGCCGGGCGAGAGTTTGCAGAACGAACAACTCTCGGGTTCACGCCGCGCAACATGCCCGGCCCGTTCAGCGTTCGGCCGGACCCTTCCAGCGGTGCCGTTCCATGAGCACGCGGCCACGCGCGTCGAAACGCACACCCTCGGCTTCGAGCCGCAACCGCTGCGTGAGGGCGCCCGAGGGATCGAGCTTGCCGAGGCTCAGCACCCCCGCGGCGTTGACCACGCGATGCCACGGCACGCTGTCGGCCGAGGAGGCGTGCAAGGCGTAGCCCACGAGGCGCGCCTGCCGCGGCAGGCCGCTCCACTCCGCGACCTGGCCGTACGCGGCGACCTTGCCGCGCGGGATGCGCCGCACGGTCGCGAAGATGCGGCGGTAGGTGTCGCCCTGCGTGGCCCTGGCGGCCGGCCTGCGGATCTTCATCGTCCCACCATGAGCGACGGCCGCACCGCGCGCGCGGTGCCCGCCATCGCGGGGTTGAGGACGAGCGCGCGCGCGAGGCTCGCCCGTGCCGCGGCGTCGTCACCGAGCGCATGCTGCCCCATGGCACGCTGCACCCACAGCGCCGGCTCGTCGGGGTGCGTGCGTTCGAGCGTGTCGAGCGCGGCGAGCGCTTCCGGCACGCGGCCGGCCGTGTGCAGCGCGAAGGCCAGTTGCAGCCGGTACTCCGGGCGTTCCGGCCGCAGCACGATGCCCGTCCGATACGCCTTCACCGCGAGGAGCGGGTTGCCCTCGAGCAGCGCGATCCGGCCGTAGAGATCCACGGCGCGGATGTTGCCGGGATTCGCGCGCAGCGACCGCTCGATCCAGACGCGCGCCGTGCCGTATTCCTTGCGCTGCATGTGCCACCAGGCCAGCGTGCTCTCCGTGCGCCCGAGCCCCAGCGGCAGAGTGGCGAAGCGCGCGACCGAAGCGGCGGACGAATGGTTGAGCGCGATCCACGGCAGGGCCTGCAGCAACGTCACCGCGCAAGCGCCGGCGAGCAGCACGCGACGCGCCCGCTCCCCGCGCACGAGCGCGAAGAGCGTCGCGAGCGCGAGGCCGGCGAGCGCCACGCCGGCGGCCGCGAAGACGTCCCAGTCCCGCGCGTACCCGAGCGGCATGTCCGGCGTCAGCCAGGTGGCCGCGGCGAGCGCCGACGCCCCCACGACGAGCGCCGCCCGCAGCGCCCGGGACGAGCGGCCGTCCCCGGGCAGCAGCGGCGCGAGCGGCAGGACGAGGATCAACCCCAGCGGCCCGAGCAATGCGTGTTCGTTGGTGAAGTCGCGCACGTGCGCGGCGGACACGAGGTAGGCCGCGTCCGAACGGTTGCTGCGCGCGAGTTCGAGGAAGTGGTGCAGGGCGTCGTAGTCGGCCGCGATGCGCCATCCCGCGATCGCGGCCGACGCCGCCGCCAGCACCAGTGCCGTATCGCGCAGCGCCGGACCGCGACTCCGTGGCGCGGCCAGGGACGCCGCCACGAGTACGGCGGCGAACGGCGCGAGCACGACCGAGGAGAAATGAAACGCGCAGGCGACGAGCAGCACGCCGAGCGGGAAGTACCAGGGGCCTCTCCCGCCCTGCGCGCGCAACACGGTCCACAGGAACAGGGCCGCGCACGCGGCGGGCCACGCGTAGTGCTCGACGTATCCGAAGAAGACGAGCGTGGCGCCGGGGGCGGCGAGCACGAGCGTGGCGAGCGCGACGTCGGCGCCGGATCGCTCCGGATGTTCGCCGGGGAAATGGCGCGGGAGTTCGCGGGCGAGGCCCGCGACGGCGAGCGCGTACACGATCCCGGCGGCGACGCTGACCGTCGCGACGACGTCCTGCACCACGTCGGCGCGGGCGCGCCCGGGCGCCGCGAACACCGGGCCGAGCATGCGCCACGCCTCGTGCAGCACCCACGACGACAGGGGTTCGCGCGGATGCAGCGCCGAAGTGTCCGGCAGCGTGCTCGTGATCGGGATCCCGTCACCCAGCAGCACGTGCGCGACCCGGAAGCGCCATGCGAGCGCGGCGAACCCGGCCACGAACAGGCCGGTCGCCGCCGCCACGGAAACACGTGCGCGAGTCCGGTGCGCCGCGAGCACGAGCCCCGGCACGAGTAGGGCGATGGCGGCGAGCACGAGTCGCGTCCGGGGCGGCAGGAAGCGCGCGGCGTTCACGCCCCACGCCGCCGCCGGATCCAGGACGGGGCCCGCGAGGAGCGCCGCGGCGGCGCAGGCGAGCACGGCCGCGGCGACGGCGACGGCCACTCGCTCCGTACCGGGTACGCGCGGCTCGCTCAACGCGCGGCGTGCCCGTCGCCGCCCACGAGCGGCGGTTCCGCGAGCAGGTCCTGCAGGTCGAGCGCCCCGGTCACCATCCGCAGCTTCCCGTCACGGTCGCGCGGCCATTCGGCCTCGGGCCGGTCCCAGTAGAGCTCGACACCGTTGCCGTCGGGGTCGGACAGGTAGAGCGCCTCGCTCACCCCGTGGTCACTCGCGCCCTGGAGGGGGATGCGCGCCGCGACGAGGCGGCGCAGCGCGTCGGCGAGCGCCGCCCGCGTCGGATACAGGATCGCGACGTGGTAGAGCCCGGTCGTGCCGGGCGCCGGCGGCGGACCGCCGAGGCTCTCCCACGTGTTGAGTCCGATGTGATGGTGGTATCCGCCGGCGGCGACGAACGCGGCGCCGGGGCCGTACCGTTGCATGAGCGTGAAGCCGAGCACACCGCACCAGAACTCGAGCGCGCGCTCGAGGTCCGCCACTTTCAGGTGCACGTGGCCGATGCGAACGCCGGGATGTACGGGTGGCTGCGACGAAGTGGACGACACGGGACCTCCCCGAAGAACGCGGTGGAGCGTGCAGCTTGGTGCGCACGAACTCGTCGTGCAAGCGGCTTCGCGGCGGGGCACTTTCGCCTCGCGCCCGCACGCACGGAGCGGCTAGCCTGCGCCCAACCTCGAGAAGGAGTGCACCCATGCCCGATGGATTCGAGCAGTCCCACGACGTCCGTGTCCTCATCCGCCGCTTCGATCACGCCGAAGGCCTGCCCCTTCCCGCCTACGAGACGGACGGTGCGGCCGGCATGGACGTGCGCGCGGCCGTTCCTTCCGCGGTGACGATCGCCCCGGGCGCCATCGCCCGCATCCCGACGGGATTCGCGATCGAACTCCCGGCGGGCTTCGAGATGCAGATCCGGCCGCGTTCCGGCCTGGGCACGCGGCACGGCGTCACCCTGCCCAACAGCCCGGCCACGATCGACAGCGACTACCGCGGCGAGATCGTCGTGGCGCTGGTGAACCACGGCCACGAGCCGTTCCTCGTCGAGCCGGGCATGCGGATCGCGCAGATGGTGCTCGCGCGCGTGCCCCGTGCGCACTGGGCCGAAGTGAAGGAGCTCGGCGACACGCGCCGCGGCTCCGGTGGCTTCGGGCACACGGGGCACGCCTGACGTCAGACGGCGTATTCCCCGCGGATGTACGCGGCGAGGTAGCGCAGCTCCATCTCCTGCTCGCTGGCCACGCACTTCACGAGGTCGCCGATCGACACCACGCCTCGCACGGCGCCGTCCTGCACGACCGGCAGGTGACGCACGCGCTGCTGCGTCATGAGGGCCATCGCGTCGGAGAGCCGCGTTTCGGGCGCGATGCAGAGCACCTGCGGCGTCATCACCTCGCCCACGCGGGTCGTCGCGGGGTCGCGTCCCTGCAGCGTCACGCGCCGGGCGAGATCGCGCTCGGTGAAAATGCCCGCGATTTCGCCGCCCGACTCGACGACGAGCGAGCCCGTCTCGTGCCGGGCCATCTCGGCGACCGCGGCGAGCACGCTCTCCTCGATGCCGATCCGGTACACCTGACTGCCCTTGCGCGCGAGAATGTCGGAGATCCGATGCATGTTCCCCTCCCGTGGAAGGTGTTTCACGACTCGGCCCGCTCCCAGAGTGCACCCGGGCCGCGGCCTTCGCCATGCCGAAATCAGGCGTGCCCGGAAAAACACCCGAGGCCCCTGCCCGAGGGCGGAGGCCTCCCTGACGGCTCGTGTGGGTTCTCCGTCAACCCAGCTTGCGGATCCCGATGTGCTCGCGGAACTCGCGCTCGACCTGCTCGGGATCGTGCGAGTTGAGCAGCACCATGTTTCGGAGGTGCTCGTAGCTCTCGAGCGGCAGCTCGACGAACTCGAGGCCCATGCCGTCCTGGTCCGACCGCACGATGCGCGCCTCGACCTTGAAGTGCAGCGCGCTGTCCTCGTCTTCCGTGAAGAGCGTGAGGTGGTAGCGGCCGCCTTCGGGGAGCGACTCGAACGTCGAGGCGTGACATCCCCGCATGCTGAGATTGTTGATCTCGGCGGTCAGGAGTTCGCCGGTCTCGTCGCTGAAGGTGCCCCAGATGTGGATC
The DNA here is from genome assembly GCA_044222365.1 of Candidatus Eiseniibacteriota bacterium. Taxonomy (GTDB): domain Bacteria; phylum Eisenbacteria; class RBG-16-71-46; order RBG-16-71-46; family RBG-16-71-46; genus CAIXRL01. Next base: position 1,430 of record JBGANH010000218.1, on the reverse strand, counting down.
GGGACCCGGGTGAACTCTCGATGGAACTCGTACGGGCTCATGGCCAACCCCCCTCCGCCCGGCAGCGGGCGCTCGGCATGCCGCGGCATCCGCCGGGCAACCCGAGTTTCGGCTCACCCGGGTCCGCGCTGGAGAGGGGATTTGCCCCCGTCCGGCGTCCGGGCTTCCGGGCGTCCGCGACGCTCTGATAGGGTCCCGCCCATGACTCCTTCTCACCGTGTATTGCCCGCCCTCGCGCTCGCCGCGCTGCTGCTTTCGTCCGCCGCGCCGGTCCGTCCGGCACCCGCCGCTTCCCACGGGAAGTCCCAGCCGTCGCCCGTCCGCTGGCTTCACGACGACTACGCGAAGGCCGTCGCGCTCGCCCGCGAACGCAAGGTGCCCATCTTCGTGGACATCTGGGCGCCGTGGTGCCACACCTGCCGCTCGATGTGGGCGTTCGTCCTCAACGATTCGACGCTCGCGCGCCACGATCGCGAGTTCGTCTTCCTGAGCGTCGACTCGGAGAAGCCCAAGAACGCCGCGTTCCGCGCGAAGTACGTCACCGACGCTCTGCCGTCGTTCTACGTCATCGACCCCGTGGCCGAGCGCCTCACCGTGCGATGGGTCGGCGGCATGACCGTGAACCAGCTCCATGCCTTCCTCGACGACGCGGCCCACGGTGGAAATGCTCCGCGCGCGCTGCTCGCCGTGATCGCGCGCGCCGACAGTCTGTACGGCGTCCGCGACTTCTCCGGGGCCGCCGCCGCGTTCGGAGACGTGCTCGCCGCCGCTCCCGCCGATTGGAACGGGTGGGCTCGCATCGCCGAGTCGCGCATGTTCGCGCTCTCGAGCTCGAACCAGTACGCAGCCGGCGCGCTCCTCGCGGAAGAAGCCCTTCCCCGGCTCGGCCGTTCCGCGTCGGCGCTGAGTGTCGCGAGCAGCGGGCTCGCCTGCGCGCGCGAACTCCCGGCTTCCGACGCCACCCGCGCCGCACGCATCGCCGCGTTCGAGAAGGCCACGCGCGAACTCGTCGCGGACTTCTCGTTCACCGCGGCCGACGACGACCGATCCGGCGCCTGGATCGAGATCCTCTCCACGCGGCAGGACGCGAACGATTCGCTCGGTTCCCGTGCCGCGGTGCTCGATTGGATCGCGTTCCTCGAGGGCGCGGCCCGCGCCGCACGGACTCCGGAGCAGCGCGCGGTGTTCGACGCGCACCGGCTGTCGGCCTATCTCGAACTGAACGAGCCCGCCCGCGCGGTGGACATGCTGCTGCAGACGCAGCGCGACTTCCCCGGCGACTACAACCCGTACCAGCGCCTCGCGACGGCCTACAAGGCCATGAAGCGCTGGGACGACGCGCTGGCGCAGTCCGACCTCGCCATGGCCCGGAACGACGCCGGGCCGCGCAAGATGCTGCTCTACACGACCCGGGCCGACATCTACGCCGG
>JBGANH010000217.1:0-7900 GCA_044222365.1 Candidatus Eiseniibacteriota bacterium | reverse complement strand
GCCGTCGCCGACCATCGCGACGCGGCGGCCCTGCTCCTGCAGCGCCGCGATCTTCGCGCGCTTGTCGGCGGGCAGCACCTCGGCGAGCACGCGCTCGGGCGCGATGCCGACCTGCGCCGCGACCGCGTGCGCCGTGCGCGCGTGGTCGCCCGTGAGCAGCCACACCTGCGCGCCGTCGCGCGTGAGGGCCACACGGTCGGGGCCGCGTCGGGCCGCGCCGTGTCGGCGAGCCCGAGCAAGCCGAGCAGCGTGCCGTTCTCGGCGACCGCGATCACGGTGCGGGCCTGTCCCTCGAGCCGGTCGCGCTCCGCGGCCAGCGGCGCCTCGGAGGCGCCGTACTCCACGAGCAGCGCGCCGCGTCCGGCCACGAACGCGCGGCCGCCGGCCATCGCGTACACGCCGAAGCCGGGGGACGCGCCGAAGTCCTCGGGCACGAGCGGCTCGACGCCGCGCTCGCGCGCGCCGCGCACCACCGCGGTCGCGAGCGGGTGCTCGCTGCGCGACTCGGCGGTCGCCGCCGCGCGCAGCAGCCGCGCCTCGTCCACGCCGCTCGCGCACACGACGTCGGTGAGCTGCGGCGCGCCGCGCGTGAGCGTGCCGGTCTTGTCGAAGACGACCGTGTCCACCGCCGCGGCGGCTTCGAGCGCGCGCGCGTCGCGCACGAGGATGCCGAGTTCGGCGCCGCGGCCGGTGCCGACGATGAGCGCGGTGGGCGTCGCGAGCCCGAGCGCGCACGGGCACGCCACGATGAGCACGGCGACCAGCTTGAGGAGCGCGACGCTCAGCCCCGCGCCGCTCAGCCACCACGCGGCGAACGAGACGAGCGCGATGGCGATGACCGAAGGCACGAACACCGCGGCGATCCGGTCGGCGAGCGACTGCACCGCGGCCTTGCTCGTCTGCGCGCGCTCGACCATGGCGACGATCTGCATGAGCATCGAGTCCGCGCCGACGCGCTCGGCGCGCATGCGGAACGCGCCCGTCTGGTTGAGCGTCGCGGTCACGCGCGAGCCCGCCTGCACCTCGACCGGCACGGACTCGCCCGTCAGCATGCCCTGGTCCACGCTCGAGCGGCCGTCCTCGAGCACGCCGTCCACCGGAATGCGCTCGCCCGGCCGCACGAGCAGCAGGTCGCCCGGCTGCACGGCGTCGAGCGGCACGTCCTCGCCCGCCGTGTCGGCGGCGTCGCGCAGCCGGCGCGCGGTGCGCGGACGCAGGTCGAGCAGCGCGCGCATCGCCTGCGAGGCACCGGCCTTCGCGCGGGCCTCGAGCAGCCGCCCGAGCAGGATGAGCGCGACGATCGTCACCGAGGTGTCGAAGTACACGTGGGCCTGCGCCCCGTGCATGGCGTGCATCTCGCCGACCGCCGCGGGCGACACGGTCGCGACGAGCGAGTACGTGAAGGCGGTCAGCGTGCCGAGCCCGACGAGCGTGTCCATGTCGGGCGCGCGGCGCGCGAAGCCGCGCACCATGCCGCGCACGAACGGCCAGCCCGAGACGAACTGCACGGGGATCGCGAACAGCAGCTGCAGCCAGTTGCCGTTCGGGATCGCGGGAACGCCCGGGATCATCCCGGCGTGCGCGATCACGAAGATCGGCGCGGCGAGCACGGCCGCGAGCACGAAGCGGCGGCGCACGGCGGCGAGCTCCTCGGCGCGCTCGCGCTGCTCGTCGTCGGTCGCGACCGGCGACTCGACGACGTGCGCGTCGTAGCCCGACGCCCGCACGGCCTCGAGGATGCGCGCGGCGTCGAGCGCGCTCGTGAGCTGGACCTCGGCGCGCTGCGTCGCGAGGTTGACGGCGGCGCCGGCGACGCCGGGCAGCGACGTGAGCGCCGCCTCGACGCGCCCGACGCACGACGCGCAGTGCATGCCCGAGACGCGCAGGCGCACGGTGTCGACGACCACGGGAGGAGCGGACGATTCGCGGCGGATGGACTGGAGCGAGACGAAGGACGACATGGATCACACTCTTCGGCAGGAACGGGACGGACGCAAGCCACCTGCCCTTGGGAGCCGCGTCACCCCTCCGAGGATTCGCTCCGGCTTTCCTCGCCCGCGAATCCGTCCACGCCGATCGAGCCCCGGCGGCATGCCGCACAGGGCAGGCGATAGCGTTGCAGCCGCTCGTCGCGCATCCACAGGTAGAGCGCGCGCCAGGCGGTGCGCGGGTCGCGCGCGTGCGCGGCGTCGTAGGCGGCCGCGACGCCCGCCGCGAACGGCGCGAGCGCTTCGCCCGCCACCGCGGGCTCGGCGAGCAGCTCGCTCGCGAGCGCGAGCGCGGCCGGCATCGCGATGCGCGCCACGTCGCCGTGCAGCTCGAGCCGCGAGTAGGTCACGAGCACCATCGCGCGGTCCCAGAAGGTCGCGTGCTCGAACAGGTCCTCGGCCTCGCGCAGCACGTGCAGGTCGAAGTACGTGAACTCGCCCGCCTCGCGCCGCGCGAGCGTGCGCTCGGCGAGCAGGTCCCACGCGAGCCGGCCGACGGTGGGCTCGCTCCAGAACTCGGGCGCCTCGCCCGCCTCGGCCCGCGCCGCCGCGATCGCGCCCTGCTCCGGCGCGCCGGGCGTCTTCGCGATCGCCCGGTGCACGGCGAGCGACGCGCGGTTCCAGCGCGCGGCGCGCGAGGCGCCCGCGAGCGCGAAGTCGGCGGCCGCGCCGGCGCCGTCGGCGGAGCGGGCGCGCAGCGAGCCGCGCGCGAGCCGCGCCTGCTCCCATTCGCCCGACTCGAGCGCGCGCGTCCACTCGGCGGCGAGCGCGGTTTCGCCGCGGCGTTCGCGCGCGATCGCGAGCGCCGCGTGCGCGCGCGGATCGCCGTCGAGGTCCGCCACGGCGAGCGCGTCGCCCCAGCGGCCCGTACGCACGGCCTCGAGGAGGGCGGCGAGCGGCGCGGGATCGTCCGCTCGCGCGGCCGGCGGCGTGAGGTCGCTCACGAAGCGCGCCCGCATGGGCAGCAGCCGCGCGAGCGGCTCGGGCTCGCCGTCCCACGCGCGCAGCGCGCCGTCGAGCATCTGCAGCCGGCCCCACAGTTCGACGAAGCGCGGCGTTCCGGTGGCGAGTGGCGCGCCGCAGACGGGGCACGCGGCCTCGGCGGAGGCGGCCGTGTGCGCCGCCTGGCAGCGCTCGCACCACGCGTCGAACCCGCCGGCCGGCGCGGGGCCGGTCCACGCGGCCGCCTCGCAGCCGTCGCACGCGAGATGCACCCGCGGGCTAGTTGATGCCACCGTAGCTCTGGGTGCGCGTTCCACGCTCGTAGTAGATCTCCTTCTGGTCGCGCACGCCGATGCGGAAGTAGTACTCCGCCTCGCCGCCGACCACGAACGAACGCGTGAAGATCGCGTCCCAGCAATGAATGCGGCGCGTCAGGCTGAAGCGCTGCGTGAGCACGCGCGCGCGCGTGACGTCGTATGCCGTCGAGTAGCCGAGCTGCCAGTTCGGCGTCATGTTGTACGAGAGGTTGGCGTTCGCGTTCTTCTGCGCGGACCAGTTCCGGGTGCTGTAGCCGCCGGAGTACGAGTAGGCGATCGACGCCTGCCACGTCTCGCGGAACGACTCCTCCGCCTGCGCGGGGTCCCGGCTGCGGTCCGTCTGCTCCACGGCGAGCTGCGCGGGCGCGCGCTTGGCGCCGTTGCTGCCGAAGTTCACGCCGGTGTTCCAGCCGAGGTTCCGCAGCGGCCGGCCCTCGTAGACGTCGACGATGCCGCTCACGTCGAGCGACAGGAATCCGGGCGGCTGCACGCGCACGGCGCTCGTGAGCGGCGAAAGCCCGTGCTCGAGACCGTGCTCGCGCCACAGGAAGTCGTACGTGCCGCTCGTGAACCAGCCGACGAGGTTGTCGAGGCGCGTCACCTTCTCGCCGTTGACGAGCTTCGCCTGGATGCGCTGGTCGAGCGCGAAGCTCATGCTCGCCGACTTGAAGCCCGAGATCGAGATGCCGCCGAAGCTGTCGAAGCGGTTGCGCCTCACGCCCGCCGTGTCGGTGTACTGCAGCCCGCTCACGTCCGGGCTGTAGCTCACCGCCACGCTCGGGAACACGACGTGGCGCAGGCCGCCGAGATGCGGGATCGGCGGACGGAACGTGCCGTAGAACGTCGAGCTCATGCTCATGGACGACGACCACGTCGCCGCCGGGACCACCTTGTGCCCCTGCTGGTCGTAGTCGAACACCGCCGAGTTCACGAACACGCCGGGCGTCAGGTTGAGCCACCCGAACAGCCGGCGCGAATCCGAGAGCCCGAAGTTCGCGGCCATGCCGCGACGCGTCGTCTCGCTCTGGCCGATCACGGTCGTGGAATCGAGGCCGCCGGCGCCGTTGTCCCGGTACTCGTAACGATCCACGTAGGCCTGCCGCGTGCTCAGAGACAGGTAGCGCATGCTCGCGCTCAGGTACGTGCTCGCGAACGCGGTCTCGGCCTTCGTGTCCTTGAACAGGCCCCAGCTGCCGATCGTGCGCGTCGGGAACCCGAGCGAGAGGCTCGGCGCGTTCGTCACCAGGTTCGGGAGCGAGGCGACCGTGCCCGGCTTGTAGATCGGGACCGCCCCGCCGAAGCCGTCGTCCTTGATGCCTTCGTCGGCGTCGAGGTCCTGGCGGCGGTCGAGCACGGCGCTGACGCTCGCCCAGTCGGCGGCGTGCGACAGCGACACGGTGGACGTGAGGAAGCGGTTCAGCCGCTGCGCGAGCGTCGCACCCGACGTCGCGCTCGCATTGTAGTCGCGGCTCGAGACGAAGTTGCCGCGCGCGATGAGGCGCGTGCGCGGCGACACGTCCTGCGTGTGCCACGCGTCGAGCACGTAGTCGTCGCGGCGGTTCGCCTCGTTGCGCTCGAAGCGGCCCTCGAAGCGGCCGTCGAAGACGTACATGAGCTTGTAGTTGCCCTCCGCCCGCATCACGTAGGACGGCTGCGCCTGGTAGTAGTCGGCGGCGAGCGTGAGGTCCATGTAGTCGTTCGGGGCCCAGTAGTAGCCGGCGTTGCGCAGGAACTGTCCGCTGCGGTTGCTGAACCCGAACTCGAACTGCGGGAACAGGAAGCCCGAGTGCCGTCCCGGCTTGATCGGGAACACGTAGAACGGCAGCGCGAGCACGGGGATGTTGCGCAGGTAGAACACGACCGGCTTCGCGACGAGCTTGTCCTTCAGGTAGATCTTCATCCAGCGTGACGAGAAGTGATAGTGCGGCTGCTCGAGGTCGCACGTGCTGTACGAGCCGTGCAGCACGTCGAGCTGGTCGTCGCCGGCCTTGCGGATCCGGTCGCCGCGGTAGAGTCCGCGCTCGTACGCCGTCTTCGCCTCGTACACGGTGCCCGTGCGCGAGCCGAGGTCGTACGTCATGAGGTGCCCGTTGAGCCGGTCGCCCTTCTCGAGAATCTGCGGCGTGCCGCGCGCGACGAGCGTCTGTTTCTCGCTGTCGAACTCCACGCGCTTCGCGTTCAGCTCGATGTCGCGGTACACGAGGTGCGCGAGGCCGTCGAGCACGATCTGGTTCTTCGGAACGAGGAACTCGATGCGCTGGCCGTCGTAGCGCACGACCTCGTTCGCGATCGAGAGCGTGTCGGTGGAATCCACGGCCGCGCGGTACTCGCCCATCGCGGAGCCCGTCACGCGGGCGCGGTCCACCTTCTTGTCCTTGAAGAACACCGTGATCGTGTCACCGCTCGCCTGGTTGCGCTCGCGCGTCTTGCCCGGCCGGTCGGGCGAGGAGTACGCGTTCACGGCCTGCCCGACCGCCATGAGGCTGTCGATGCGGTCGCCCGCCACGTACACGTCCACGCGGCGCCCGGTCAGCCGGCTCGTCTCGCCGGCGTTCTGTTCGCGCATGCCGGCGTAGTCCATCGTCGCGTTGCCGCGCACGACGACGAGCCGCAGCTTGCGGTTCTCGGCGAGCGTCTCGAGCGTGTCGCCCGTCACGACGGTCTCGTTGTCCCAGGCGCGCGGCGAGCCGAGCAGCATGCCGCGCCCGCTGCGGTCGTCGAACACCGCGCGGTCGGCGCGCGCGCGCAGCGTGTCGCGCTCGACGAGCACGGAGTCGAGCGCCTCGGCGACCTTCGTGTCGGAGTTCACGCGCAGTTCGCGCGCGTGCAGCACCGTGACCTTGCCGTCGTCGTCGGTCGAGCGCATCACGGGTTCGCCGGTGGCGATCGCGAGGTCGAGCCGGCGGAAGAAGTCGATCGCCTGCCCGCCAGTTCGACGCGGTTCTCCTCGTCGAAGCCCTTCACGTTGCCGCGCGCGCGCACGATCGTCGAATCGCGCTCGTACGTCGCCTCGTCGGCGGACATGCGCTGCTTCTTCTCGCGCCCGGTCACGCCGCCACCCATCCACGCGTGGCCCGTGCGGCGGTCGTACCAGCCGAACGGCGCGCGCAGGACGGCCTGCTTGTCGGTCACGACCACGTTGCCGTCGAGGTTCAGGCGGTCGTCGTTCTCCGAAAACATCGCGTGGTCGCACGTGACGGTCGTGCTCGTGTCCACGAGCCGCACGCGGCCCATGAGGTCGATCATGCCGCTCGCCGTCGTGTAGCGGCCGTTGTCCGCCGTCAGCACGGTCCGGCCGCGGATCACGCGCAGGTTGCCGTTCAGGTACAGCACGTCCCCTTCGGGGCCGCGCCCGCCGGTCATGTTGTCGGCGGTGATCCGGAACGGCGGCTCGCTCGCGGCGGCCTGCACCGCGCGCGGGGACGAGCCCGCGAGCGCGCACACGGCGATCGCGAGCGCGGCGAGGCACGGGGCGAGCAGGCGTCTCACGACTGTTCGCCCGGCGCGCCGCCGAACGCCTCCATCGCCTCGCCCACCGCGAACAACGAGCCGCACAGCAGCACGCGGCCCGACGCCCGGCCGCGGCCGTCGCCGCCGTGGTCGAGCCACGCCGCGAGCGCCTCGCGCACACCCGGCGCCGTCGTGCACGGCACGCCGAGCGCCGCGGCGGTTTCCGCCAGCGCCTCGGGCGCCAGCGCGCGCTCGTTGCGCGTGCGCGTCAGCACGAGCGCCGCCTGCGGCGCCATCGCGTGCAGGCGCTGCAGCATCGCGCGCACGTCCTTGTCACGCGCCGCGGCGAACACGATCGCCACCGGCGGCTCCATCGCCATCTCGTCGCGCCACGCCTGCGCGAGCCGGCGCACGCCGTCCACGTTGTGCGCGCCGTCCCACCAGAGCCGGCGCACCGTGGGCGAGGGCTCGAGCCGTCCGGCCCACCGCGCTTCGGCGAACCCCGTGCGCAGCGCGCTCAGCGGGATGCGCGTGCCCGAGCGCGCGAGCAGCGACAGCACCGCGAGCGCCACGCGCGCGTTCTCACGCTGGTGGCTGCCGCGCAGCGTGCTCTGCAGCTGGAACGTCCCCCACGGCTCGCATTCGACCGTGAGGCGCATGCCCCACGGTCCGTACTGCGCCTGGGTCACGTTCACGAGATCGCGCGCCTGGTGCAGCGGCGCGCCCGCCTCGCGCGCCGCGTGCGCGATCACGGTCGCGGCGGCGTCGTGCTCGACTCCCGAGACCGCGGGCACGCCGCGCTTGAGGATGCCGGCCTTCTCGGCCGCGATCTTCTCGTGCGAATCCCCGAGGATCTCGGCGTGATCGAGCCCGATGGTCGTGATCGCGCACACCTCGGGCGCGAGCACGTTGGTCGTGTCGAGCCGGCCGCCGAGCCCGACCTCGACGACGGCGGTCTCGACCTTTTCCTCGGCGAACGTGAGGAAGCCCAGGCCGGTCGCGACCTCGAAGAACGTGCGCTCGGCCCCGCCGGGCAGCGCTTCGATGCGCGCCAGCCGTGCGGCGAGTTCGGCCTCCGGGGCGCAGCGGCCGTTCACGCGGATGCGCTCGCGGAAGTCCACGAGGTGCGGCGACGTGAAGAGTCCCGTGCGCACACCCGCGGCACGCAGCACGCGCTCGATCAGCGCGCACACCGAGCCCTTG
>JBGANH010000216.1:0-8059 GCA_044222365.1 Candidatus Eiseniibacteriota bacterium | reverse complement strand
GCTCGTCGTCCCCGGCAACCTCGTGCACGCCGACGGCTCGCTCTCGCCGCGGCTCGAAGCGCGCTGCACGCGCGCGCTGGAGCTGTGGCGCGCGGGCGCGGCGCCCGTACTGTTCGTGAGCGGCGGCGTCGAGCCGAACGACATGGACGAAGCCGCGCGGTGAAGCGCCGGATACCGCGGGGCGTGGCCGACCTGTCGTCGCCGACTCGCTCGGGGTGAACTCGTGGCGAACCGCGCGCAACGCCGCCGCATGGCTGCGTGCCCACGGCCGCACGGGTGCGATCGTCGTCACGCAGGGCTTCCATGTGCCGCGCATGCGGCTCGCCTGCGCGCGCGCCGGCATCGCGCCGCTCGGCCAGGCGCACGCGCGCTTCTTCGAGATGCGCGACTTCTACTCCATCGCCCGTGAGCCGCCGGGGTTCGCGCGCTACGCGACGCGCCCGGCCCACGAGGACTGACCGCATGCGCCAAACGACGATCGCCGTGCTCGCCGTGCTCGCCCTGTTCGCTCGCGCCGGTGGCCCGCGCGCAGACTCCCGCTCCGCGCACGCTCCCCGACACGACGACCGTCTACCTGCTCGGCACCGGCACGCCCGTCGCGATCCACGATGCGCAGGGCCCGGCGACCGCGGTCGTCGCGGGCGGGCGGCTGTTCCTGTTCGACGGCGGCCCCGGCGTGGTGCGGCAGATGGAAGCCGCGGACTGCCCTACCGCGCGGCCCCGTGACCGCGCTCACGCACCTGCACAGCGACCACACGCTCGGGCTGCCCGACGCGATCTTCACGACGTGGGTCATGGGCCGGCGCAAGGCCATGCCCGTACTCGGGCCGCCCGGCACGCGGTGGATGTGCGAGCGCATCGTGGACGCGTGGCGCGAGGACATCGCGATCCGCACGAACGGCCTCGAGCGCGGCATCCCGAACGGCTGGGCGGTGGACGTGCGCGAGGTCACGGAAGGCGTCGTCTACGACTCGGCGGGCGTGACGATCCGTGCCATCCCCGTGCTGCACGGCAACTGGGAGCACGCGCTCGCCTACCGCGTGGACGCGCCCGGAAAGACGATCGTGATCTCGGGCGACACCGCGCCGTGCCCCGCGGTGGGAACAGGCCGCGCGCGGCGTGGACCTGCTGATTCACGAGGTCTACCCCGAATCGCGGCTCGTGCCGGAGAACCGGCCCGGTGGCGACGACTGGCCGAAGTACATGCGCTCGTTCCACACGTCGGATCGCGAACTCGGCGAAGCTCGCCGCGCGCGCCAAACCGCGCACGCTCGTCCTCTATCACGTCGTGCGCATGCGCGGCACCGACGCCGAACTCTTCGACGGCGTGCGCGCCGGCGGCTACACCGGCGACGTCGTGATCGGCCGCGATCTCGACCGCTACTGACGGCACGACGTTGCCCGGCGGCGCCGCCTTCGCCTAGAATCCGCGCGTCCCGCCCCCCGGACTCCTCACCGCTCACCCGTGAGGTTCGTCCTTGGATCGTTCCGTCTATCGCGTCGAAGTCCTCCCGTTCGTGTGGGGACTGGGCCTGTTGCTCGCGGCCACGGCGCTCTCCGACGCCCTGCTCCACGCGCTCAAACTGGTCTGGATCGGCCGCTGGCTCGGCATTCCCGGCACGTTGCTCATCGTCGCGTCGTTCGCGTACAGCCTGCGCAAGCGCAAGCTCGTCACGTCCGGATCACCCGCTCGCCTGCTCGAGTTGCACGAGCAGTTCGCCTGGGCCGGCTCGCTGCTCGTGCTCGTGCACGCGGGCATCCACCTGCACGCGTGGCTGCCCTGGCTGGCGACGGCCGCCATGCTCGTGAACATCGTGAGCGGGCTCGTGGGCCGCCAGCTCCTGCAACGCTCGCGGAAGCACGTCGAGGAACGGCGCGCGGTGTTGCGCGAGTCGGGCGCCACGGCCGACGAGATCGAGAAGGCGCTCTTCTGGGACGCGGTGGCGGTGGACGCCATGAAGCAGTGGCGCACCGTCCACTTCCCGATCACGACGGCCTTCTGCGTGCTGGCACTCGCGCACGTCGCGAGCACGCTGCTGCTGTGGGGGTGGCGATGAAGCTCCCCGCCTGATCGTCTGGACGTTCGTGCTCGCCGTGATCGGACTGTCGCTCGCGCGCCCGCACGCGATGCTCTCGCCCGCGGCACTCACGAAGGCGCACGCGGAACTCGAGCGCGACTGCCTCGCCTGCCACGACCTCGGCCGCGGCGTGCCCGACGCACGCTGCGTGAAGTGCCACGAGGTCGCGCGCATCGGGCTCTTCACGACGAAGGGCGAGGCGATCGCGAAGCCGAACGTGAAGGCCTCCTTCCACCAGCGGCTGAAGGAGACGCGCTGCCTCGCCTGCCACGTCGAGCACCCGGGGTCGCGCGGCGAGGCGGCACACGCAGGCTTCACGCACGCGATGCTCTCGCCCGCCGATCGCGACGACTGCGCGTCGTGCCACTTGGCGCCCGGCGACGCGCTGCATCGCGGCGTCACCGGTTCGTGCGCGAGCTGCCACTCGACCGAGCGCTGGAAGCCCGCGACGTTCGCGCACGAGAAGTACTGGCCGCTCGACCGCGAACATTCCGCCTCGTGCGTGACCTGCCATCCGGGCAGCGTGTTCACGAAGTACACGTGCTACGGTTGCCACGAACATTCACCCGCGCGCATCGCTCGCGAGCACGACGAAGTGCGCGGCAACCTCGACGACTGCGTCCGCTGCCACAAGAGCGCGCGCGACCGCGAAGGCCACGAGGGCGGTGAACATGGCGAAGGCCGGCGTGAACACGGCGGAGGGGACGACGATTGACGACGGCGCGCGCCGGTGCCGGGCGGCGCGCCCGGCGCTCGGGCTCGCGCTCCTGCTCGGCCTCTCCCTGACCGGCGGCGCGTGCGGAGCGCCGCCACGCCCGGCACCCGCCGTGCAGCCGGTCGCACGCGCGACACCGGGACTCACGGACGCGCAGCTGCTCGACGAGGTGCAGCGCCAGACGTTCCGTTACTTCTGGGACTTCGGCCATCCCGTCAGCGGCCTGTCGCGCGACCGGAGCCACGACCCTTCGCCCGACGGCGGCGACGTCGTCACCTCCGGCGGCAGCGGCTTCGGCGTCATGGCGATCGTGATCGCGACCGAGCGCGGGTGGATCTCGCGCACCGAGGCGCTCGAGCGCCTGCTGAAGATGACCGCGTTCCTCCAGAAGGCCGAACGCCACCACGGCGTGTTCCCGCACTGGCTGCACGGCGCCACCGGACGCACGATCCCCTTCGGCGAGGGCGACGACGGCGGCGACATCGTCGAGACCGCCTACCTGTTCGAGGGGCTGCTCACGGCGAGGCAGTACTTCGCGCGTCCCGATTCGGCGGAGGCCGCCCTGCGCGAGCGCATCGACACGATGTGGCGGGAAGTGGACTGGACCGCGCACGTCGTGCCGGGCGAACCGGCGCTCGCATGGCTCCGCCCCGCGTCCACGGTCCCGGCCGCCGGTGGCGGGGTCTCCGGATGGAACGAGGCACTGGTCACCTACGTGCTCGCCGCCGGCGCGCCCGTGCACGCGATCGACACGACGCACTACCACCGCGGCTGGGCCCGCGACGGCGACATGCGCAGCAACCGCACGTTCTACGGCATCCGGTTGCCGCTCGGCCCCGACTACGGCGGGCCACTGTTCTTCGAGCACTACTCGTTCCTGGGGATCGACCCGCGCGGGCTGCGCGACCGCTACGCCGACTACTGGGAACAGTGCGTGAACCACACGCTCATCAACCGGGAATACTGCGTGCGGAACCCGAAGGGCTTCCGCGGCTACGGAGCCGGGGCGTGGGGCCTCACGGCCAGCGACGTGAAGGACGGCTACGCCGCGAACTCGCCGACCGAGGACTCCGGAACGATCACGCCCTCGGCCGCGCTCTCGTCGTTCCCCTACACGCCGCGCTACTCGATGCAGGCCCTGCGGCACTTCCACGACGACATGGGCGACCGGCTGTGGAGCGAGTACGGCTTCGTGGACGCCTTCGACGAGACGCACGGCTGGACCGCGAAGAGCCACCTCGCGATCGACCAGGGTCCGATCGTGGTGATGATCGAGAACTACCGCACGCGGTTGCCCTGGAAGCTCTTCATGAGCTGCCCGGAGGTGCAGACCGGGTTGCGGCGGCTCGGGTTCACGAGTCCGTGGCTGCGCTGAGTCCCGGCCGCCGCCACCGGGCACACGAAGGGCCGCCGGTACTGCTCCGGCGGCCCTTCGCGCTGCCTGCGCTGCGGATCAGCGCACTTCTTCGGGAATCGAGATCTGCTCGCAGAGTTCGTCGATGACCGCGATGTTCTCGCGGAGGAGCTTCTTGTAGCTGAGCGAATCGGTGCGGTGCAGTTCGTGGGTGCGTTCGCGGTGCGCCTTGAGCAGCAGCTCGGCGAGCAGCTCGCGCTGGCTGTCGGTGAGTTCGATGGTCATCGGGGCAATCTCCTGTTTCGCCCGCGCGGATCGCGCGGGCACCGGAGACATGCTCCGCCCGTCGTGCTCCGTTCGCCAGCCGCGCGGGCCGCTCGCGGGAGAAGTCCAGACGTCGTTCAGTCGCGCGGAGGGTCCGGTCGCGTGGGCGGCGGCGAGAGCTGCGTCTCGGCCTCGGAGGAGTCCGGCCGCGTGGGCGGCGGCGAGACCTGCGTCGGCAACTCGGAGAGCGGCTCGCGCGACGCGGGCGGCGGCGAGCGATGCGCGGCCGACGAAGCCGCGTGCGTCCCCGCGTACGTCGCCCGCGGTGCGTACGTCGAGCCGTCGGCGGAGCGCACGATCGCGCGGTGCGAGCGTGCCGCGTGCAGGGCCCACGCGGCCAGCGCCGCGAGGCAGGCGAGCATCACGGCGGTCGTGTTCCAGTACCAGGACTCGCCCGGGAACACGAGTGGAATGGAAGGCAGCGCGAAGAGCACCGAACAGCACGCGAGCATCGCGACGAGTCCCATGCGCACCATGAGCATCACGAGCGCCGTCACGCTCACGACCTGGAACACGAGACCGCCGATCCCGTTCGCGTTGCCCCCCATCAGGAGCATGCCGAAGGCGATCGCCCCGGCCATCGACACCGCCGTGTTTCCACGGAACACGCGCATGCCCAGTCCCAGCACCGCCGCCATGGACAGCGAGATCTGCAGCGCCGAGATGGGCGCACCGAGCATGACCACGAGGCTCCACGCCGAGCCCATGAGCGCGTCGGTCTGGGTGCCCGAGTTGTCCACGATCACGGGATCGATCGGCTGGTGCGTGAAGCGGATCGAGGCGAGCACGGCGAGCACGCCGAGCAGTTGGAGTCCCGCTCCCCACGCGAGCCCCGCGAGCACGTCGCGGCCGACTCGAGCGTCGCGCAGCCGCCCGTCGAGCAGGCGCATCCACGAGATCAGCACGACCGGCCGCGTACCGCGCAGGATGGGTTCGAGCGTCAGGTAGAGCGAACCCATGATGAGCGCGATGAGGCCGCCCCTCGCGACCGCGGTCAGCAGGCGTGGACCGATGAAATTGGGATCGCCGTTCCAGTGCATCGAGACCACGAGGCGCACGAACAGGAGCACGCCCGAGGCGATCGCGAAGCGCAGTGCGCCGCGGGCGTCGGCGCGGCCCGAGGAAAGGTTGATGCGCGCCTGCCGCCCCGCGAGTGCGAGCAACCCGAGGATCATGACCCAGAGGATCCAAGGCGCGATCAGGGCCTGCCCCGTGGGCGGCCGGGGCGTGTCGCCCGGCACCGGGATCCAGGGGTGCGCGAGGTAGAAGAACACCGGATACCCGCGCTGCCACGCAGCCTCGACGCGCAGCGCGATGGCCGTGTCGCCCGGCACGCGCCCGACCCATGCGAGCCTCTGGTCGGCGTAGACCGGAGGTGTCCACTCCGGAGCGACGGGCGTGAACTGCGCGGTGTCGAGCCCGGCGAGCGCGAACAGCAGCGCGGGGTTCGCTTCGACCACGGGCGGCGCGGTGCTGTCGTGCGGCGCGGGTACCGCGGCGAGCGCCATGAGGTGGCCCGACCCGTCCACCGAGAGCCGCAACATGCCCC
This sequence comes from Candidatus Eiseniibacteriota bacterium, assembly GCA_044222365.1. Classification (GTDB taxonomy): domain Bacteria; phylum Eisenbacteria; class RBG-16-71-46; order RBG-16-71-46; family RBG-16-71-46; genus CAIXRL01. The sequence goes on along the minus strand of JBGANH010000216.1, from coordinate 2,039 downwards.
GCGTCGTGAGCGGCGGATCGTCGATGGTCGGTGCGAACGCGTCACCGTTCAGCGGGCGCATGACGGTCGCCGATCGCCGATACACCAGCCGCAGCGAACCGCCGCGCGCGCGCTGGAGGTGCGCCGTGACCGAATCCTTGCCGAACTTGAGCCCGAGCCACGGCGCATGCCGGCTGTCGGACATGAGCACGCTCCACTCGTCGCGGGGCGGCGCCGTCCAGCCCAGTTGCGCGGCGATTTCTCGCGCGCGGTCCACGAGCACCGCGGGCGGTTTTTCGATGGGCACGCGACGGATGAGCGAATACTGGGGCGCGAGCGCGATCAGCGCGACGATGCACGCGGCGAAGACGGCGAGGTACGTCCACGCCTTGCGCACGCCGGTGGGATCTTCCTCGGCGGCCTCGGCGATCATTTCGGGCGAGGGGGTCTCTCCCGCCGCGATCGCCGCGGCGAGCGGGTCCCCGCCCGGCAGCGCCCGCGCGACGTCGGCGGCGCTCGCGGGCCGCGCGGCCGGGTCCGGCGACAGGCAGCGCAGCAACACTCGCTCGACCAGCGGATCCGTGCCCGGCGCGAGCTGCGACGGGGAGCTGGGCGTGCGGCTGCGTTTGGCGTCGAGCAGCTCGGCCGCCGTGCGCCCTTCGAACGCGGGCGCGCCGGTGAAGAGTTCGTAGAGCACGAGCCCGAGCGCGTACACGTCGCTGCGCACGGTGACCTCGCGCCCCTCCATCTGTTCGGGCGCCATGTACGCGGGCGTACCGGCCGCCATCTCGGCGCCGCCCAGCGATTCGGCGATCGCCGCGAGCCCGAAGTCCGTGATGCGCGCCCGGCCGCGGCCGTCGATCATGATGTTCGAGGGCTTGAGGTCGCGGTGCACGATGCCCAGTTCGTGCGCGACCTGCAGTCCGGCGCACATCTGGCGCGCGAGCTGCAGTGCCTTCTCGTTCGGCAGCCGCCCGATGCGGCGCAGCAGCGTCGCGAGGTCCTCGCCGTCCACGTACTCCATGGACAGGAACAGCCGTCCGTCCACCTCGCCCACGTCGTACACGCGGCAGACGTTCGGGTGCGCGACCTGGCGCGCGAGCCGCGCCTCGCCGAGCAGGCGGTCGCGCAGCGCGGCGTCGGTCTCGAAGCGTTCGGGCAGGAACTTGAGCGCGACCGGCTCGCCGAGCTTGAGGTCGTCGGCTCGGTAGACCTCGCCCATCCCGCCCCGGCCGAGCAGCGCCACGACGCGGTAGCGGCCGGCGATCATCTCGCCGGGCAGGTGGCGCGCGGGCTGGTTCGGGGTCGAGGGGGTCATGGAGCGCGCATCATGCCGCAGCGCGAGCGCGTGACGCCACGCAAAACGGCCGCCGTGCCCCCGGAGGGGCGCGGCGGCCGCGGGACTGCCGGAAGCGCGTCAGTCGTTCAGCCGCGCGCCTTCCTTCATGCACCACGAGCCGATCACGTTCCGCTGGATCTGGTTCGTGCCTTCGTAGATCTGCGTGATCTTCGCGTCGCGCATCATCTTCTCGACCGGATACTCGTTCATGTACCCGTAGCCGCCGAAGATCTGCACGGCGTTCGTGGTGACCATCATCGCGACGTCGGAAGCCTTCACCTTGCACATGGCCGACAGGTGCCCGATGTCCTTCACGTCACCCGAGTCGATGCGCGCGGCGAGCGAATAGATGAGCGCCTTCGCGGCCTCGGTCTCCATGGCCATGTCGGCGAGCATCCACTGCAGGCCCTGGAACGCGAGGATGCTCTGCCCGAACTGGTGCCGCGTGTGCGCGTACTTGAGCGTCTCCTCGAGCGCCCCTTCGGCGATGCCGAGCGCCTGCGCGCCCACGCCGGGACGCGAGATGTCGAACGTCTTCATCGCGACGAGGAAGCCCTGTCCTTCCTTGCCGAGCATGTTGGCCGCCGGAACACGCGCGTCCTCGAAGATGAGCTCGCTCGTCACCGACGCCTTGATGCCCATCTTGTGCTCGCGCTTGCCGAACGAGAAGCCGGGCGTGCCCTTCTCGATGATGAAGCACGACGCGCCGCGCGCGCCCTTC
>JBGANH010000215.1:0-8137 GCA_044222365.1 Candidatus Eiseniibacteriota bacterium | reverse complement strand
CATCACGCCCATGGTGCGCCCGATCAGCCCGCGATCGCGCACCTGCCCGTAGCCGCGCGAGGCGAAGCGGCCGTGTACCGCGCCCGACGCGACGCGGACGATGTCGCGGAGCAGAGCGTCGCACGGACCCTCGAAGCCGGACTCGGCGACGATCGTGCGTGCGATCGAGTGCGGATTGACGGTGGCGAGGTGTGTGCCGGCCTCGTCCTCGTAGAGCAGCACGCGCACCGGCAGCGCGAACGCCGCCAGCGGGCCGCGCGCCAGCAGCGCGTCGCTCCACTGCGGATCGTCGAGCACGAGCACGCGCGCGTGCGACGTGCACGCACCGCGCTCGACGGCGACGTCGTGCGTGGCGAGCACGGTCCAGCCCGCGCCGCGGAAGCCGCCCTGGAGCGATTGCGTCAACTCGTCGAACGAGCCCTGCAGCGAGTCGGCGAGGTTGACGTAGACGGCGTGTCGCGCGTCGGACGCCGGCGCGGCCGTCGCGGCCGGGGCGTGGGCCGCGAGCACGAGCGCGGCGAGGAGGGGAATCAGGCGTCGCATGGAGGGTCCTCCGCGAAAAGGAAAGCCGGGGGCGCATCGGTGCGCCCCCGGCGTGAACGGTGTCGTGGTGCCTCGAGGATCGCGCGTCAGCGCGGCAGCGCGTGGCTGACGCCGAGCGAGAACGTCCACTGCGAGTGCGCGACCGTGGCGCCGGGACCGAACGGGTTCACGTTCTGGTTCGTGTTGTCGTTCGTGACCTTCGATTCGAACGCGCGCTCGACGGCCGCGTTGATCGTGTGCCGCCCGAGATGCCAGCCGCAGCCCAGCGTCGCGTGCGACTGGGTGATGGCGGGGAACAGCGGGTTGAGCGTGTTGTCGGGAACCGGGTTCGCGCCGTAGTTGAAGCCGCCGCGCAGCGTGAGTGCGGGGTTCACGTCGACCTCGGTGCCGGCGCTCACCACGACGGCGTCCTTCCAGTCGAACACGAACTTCATCACGGGCTTCGTCATCGGCGACGCCTTGTCCGGGTTCTCGCCGGTCACGGTGATGGTCTTCATCGCGCCGCTCCAGAGGTAGTCGCGCACGTCGAGCGCCACGCGCCAGCGCTCCGTCGGCTTGACCAGCACGCCGGCGCCGAACATCTGCGGCCACGTGAACCCGTCGACGGTGCCGTCGTACTTCACGTTGCCGAGGCCGATCGACGTCTGGTTGAGCTGCAGCGTGCCGCTCTCGTACTTGCCGCTCGTCTCGGTCTGGTAGACGGCGCCGAGGCGCACCTGCGGCGACACGGTCCACATCGCACCAACGCGTCCGCTGAAGTTGATCGCCCGCGCGCGCTTCGTGAGATTGGCGCCGAAGAATCCCATGTCGTCGCTCGGATCGAGCGGCGTGCCCATGTCGTTGTAGTAGGAGGTGTTCGGGTAGAAGCGGAAGGTGACGTCCGAGTAGCCGGCGTTGAGCGACGCGCCGAGCGCGAGCTTCTCGTTCACGGTGTACGCGACGGTCGGCGTCACCGTCAGGAAGCGCACCTCGCTCGAGGTCTCGTCGTGCGTGCCGAACGGCGTCGCGTAGTCGCTGAACGTCGCGCCCATGCCGCCCTGGCTGATCAGCCCGAGTCCCCACGACCACGTCCGGCCCGCGTGCGCGTACGCCAGCGACGGCATCGTGAAGTAGCGGCTCTTCGCGTCCAGGTCGTTGTGCATCGGATCGCCGTCGTAGGTGAGCGAAGGCGCCAGCACCTGCGCGTCGAAGCCGAACTGGCCGCCGTTCAGCAGCGCGATGCCGGCCGGGTTGGCCTGCAGCTCGAGCGGACAGTCGGCGACGGCGAGGCTCGTGCCCGCGCGGCCGGCGGCGGCGCTGCCGTAGCCGGCGAGGTACATGCCGTTGGTGGCGTATGCGACGGTGGCGAACAGCGACAGCAGGACGACGACCGCGAGGCGGCCCGACGCGGCCCGGACGAGATTCATGGTTCAGCCCTCCGCGGACTCACGGTCGCCGCGGGCCTCGTGGCCCGGGGTCGGCTCCGGAGTCCCGCGATTCGAGAAACGATGGCTTCGGCGTTCCCGGGGAAGAGCCGGTGCAGCTCCGGAACGTCGAAACCGGTGAGGACGGCCAGCTGGCGCAGACCGGGAACGCGCCCCGTACGGGCGGCTTCCTCCCGGCACGACGTGATGACCTTCCAGTGATGGTCTCCCAACGAATCGAGGCCGGCTTCGCGCGCGATCCGCGGCGCGTCGTCGGGCGTCCAGTCGGCCGTGCGCCGTCTCCCGCCGTGCGAGGCTCCGCTGCTGCCGGGGCGCCGAGGGGAGCCGGCCGTGCTCATGCGCGTGCCCTCGCCGCCGCGGCGCGACGTTCGAGCCAGCCCGCCGCGGCGAAGGCGCCGAGCGCGATCGCGACGATCGCGAACACGACGACCCCCTGCGGCAGGTGCAGCGCCTCGGGCAGCGTCAGCGTGCCGAGATCGCCGGAGTCGACGAACGGGCGCAGCACGGAATCGAGTTCGCCGACGAGCAGTGTGCCGACGATCAGTCCGCCGACGAACGCGAGCGCATCGAGGCTGCCCGTGACGACGCCGACGAGCGAGGTGCCCGGGCACCAGCCGCCGAGCACGAAGCCCGCGCCGAGCAGCAGTCCACCGACCGCTTCGGGAACGACGTGCGTGGGCACGAAGTAGACGAGCGACAGGTCCAGTGCTCCCGCGGCCGACAGGCCCCAGATGCCCAGCATGGCCACGACGATCGCGGTGAACATGACCTTCAGCACCGCCATGTCGTCGAGGTAGAACTGCGAGACGAGCTTGCGCGCGCTGCCGAAGCCGGCGCGCTCGAGCACGAAGCCGAACGCGATGCCGATCACGAACGCCACGCCGAGAGACGCGAGGTCGCCGAAGGCGCCGTTGGGGAAGAAGGGCGCGTTCATCGCCACTGCCTCCTCGCGAACGCCGCGGTCGCGTAGCCGCCCGCGAAGACCATCAGCATGAAGACCCACGAGCCGGCGTTGAGCAGCGCACCGCCGCTGAGGGCCTGGCCGCTCGTGCAGCCGCGGCCGAGCCGCGCGCCGAAGGCCGTGAGCGCCCCGCCGCCGAGCGCGAGCGCGAGGCGCGCACGCGAGCCGGTGCGCGGCCCCTTCTCGACCCGGCGCACGAGACGATGTGCGAGCCAGCCGGAGAGCAGGCCGCCGGCGAGGACGCCGAGCGCCTCGAAGACCAGCCACGCGAGGAGCGGGTGACCGGCGCCGCCCTCGAGGTAGCCGGCGAAGTACTCGTTGGCGTTCGCGTGATCGGGCGCCACGAGGCTCACCGCCCACGAGACGAGCGACGCGATCGCACCCGAAGCGCCGAGGCCGCGTCCCATGACGACGTAGGTGACCAGCAGCACGACGCCGAGTGCGGCGCCGGCGAGGTAGGGATTGGAGAAGGGCGCCGGTGTGGGAGCCGACGAGGTGGTGTTCGATGTGGAGGACTGAAGCGACGAGGTCATCGGGATCCGCTCTCGATCGCCGGTCGCGAAGTCACGCTCCGCGCCCGGCACGCGTTTCGTTGTCAGTGTCCGGCGCCGGAGCCCGGAGCCGTCGGCCCTTCGGTGTGCTTCGTCGTCGCGTCAGGGCGCGACGCGCTCGCGCGCGGTGCGTCTTCGACCGCGATCGCGGCGTCGTGGCGGCGCATCCACTCCTGCTCCTTGAGCTTCATCTCGCGCCACCACTTGAAGTGGTGGTTGTAGGCGTACAGCTCGTCGACGCTGCCGGTGAGCATCGAGAAGAACGCCGACTTCTCCTCGGGGAAGACCGCGCCCATGTACACGTGCACCATGAGCCCGGCGACGACGGCGCCGACGGTGGCGAAATGCAGCACGACCGCCCAGCCGACCAGCGCGGTGCCGAAGAGGTGGAACGACATCACCACGCCCGTGAGCATGATGAGCGGCACCATCGTGTAGACGAGCCAGCCGAACATCTTCTGCCCGGCGTTGTAGCTGCCCTGCGGCGGGAGCGGCTCCTTCGCGCGGCCGAACAGCAGCGCCGCGCGCACGTTCAGCCAGCGCCAGTCGTCGCGGTCGAGGCCCATTTCCTTGTGCAGGACCTCGGTGCGCAGATAGGTGTGCCAGCCGAAGATTCCGTAGACGAGGAACACGAAGATCCACAGTAGGCCGAGCGCGATGTGGAAGCGCAGCATGTTCGCGCGCGAGCCGAACACGCCTTCGACCAGCAGCAGGTACCACTGCGGCGCGATCTTGAAGTGGCGCGAGACGATCAGCGCCGCGCCGGTCGTGAGCTCGAACAGCCACGTCGTGGCGTTGAACCAGTGCAGCAGCATGATCGCGACGTGGTGCTTCTTGAGCCGTAGCTGCAGCATCGCATCGGCCCGTTCGGCCGAGATGCGGACGGGGGCGTCGGGAATCGCGTCAGTCCTCAAAGTCCTCTTCTCCCTTCCGCAGCTGGGTGAAGAACGCGATCGCCTGGCCCGCGAACGTCGCCGACACGGCGGCGATCACCAGCGGCTTCGCCAGCCGGCGCCACGCTTCGCCGGCAGCGAGGAAGCGCGGCTCGTGCGGCGGGAACTTCGCCGCGACCAGGTCGAGGTGCTCCGGGCGGCCGAGGTAGTAGACGTTCGGTCCGACCGCGACGTCCGCGGTCTCGATGCGCCGCGCCCCTTCGAGGTAGACCATGCGGTGCACGTCGCTGTTCGGGTCCTCGAGGTCGCCGAAGTGCTTCGCATTGGCCGTGCAGGTGGTCACGCACGCCGGCAGCTGCCCGCGCGCGAGGCGTTCCGCACAGAAATCGCACTTGTCGACCTTCTTCTTCTCCGGATCGACGAAGCGGGCGTCGTACGGGCACGCGGCCACGCAGTAGCCGCAGCCGATGCACAGCTCGCGGTCGACCTTCACGATGCCGTCGTCGCTGCGGAACGTCGCACCCGAGGGGCAGACGTCGATGCACGGCGGACGATCGCAGTGGTTGCACTGCGCGACGTACGCCGCGGAGGTGAGCTGCGGGAACGTGCCGGCTACACCGGTTCGCTTCACGTGGGTGCGCGCGAAGCCCGCCGGCACGTTCCACTCGGCGTTGCACGCGGCCGTGCAGGCTTCGCAGGCCACGCATTTCCTGAGGTCGGTCACCATCGCGTAGCGGGGCACCGGTCCTCCTAGCTCGTCGCCGGCTTCACGGGCCGGACGAAGTTGACGCGCATGCCGGTTCCGCCCATCAGCGGATCGACCGCGACCTTGCTCATGAGCGACGTGTCGGAAGCGCCGCGTCCGTACGCACGGCGCATGGCCTTCGAGCGATTGCCGAAGCCGTGCGCCATGTACACGCAGTCGGTGCGGATGCCCTCGGTGACGTGCACGCGAATGGGCGAGCTGCGATGGCCGTCCGTGTTCTCGAGCACGATCTTCTCGCCGTCCTTCAGTCCGAGCGCCTTCGCCGGCGCCGTGTGCATCCAGACCGCGTTCTCGGACATGAGGCCGTTCAGCAGCCGGTTGTTCTCCGTGCGCGCGAACGAGTGCACGGGAGCGCGGCCGTACAACAGGCGGAAGTAGCCCTTCGGCGGCTCGGCCGGCGGCGTGTAGCGCGGCATCGGATCGGCGCCGAGGCCGCGCAGCGTCTCGGACACGAGCTCGATCTTGCCGCTCTCGGTGTCGAACAGGGTGTCGCCCGCGGCGATGCGGTCGTCGAGGTACGGCCGGCCCGGCAGCGCGATCGCGCCCTTGTTGCGCAGTTCGAGCAGGTTGATCCCGAGCGGCTCGACCACCCTCGCCAGGTGCTCGTCGGGCGTCGCCCACGGGAAGAAGTCGTCGAGGTCGAGGCGGTGCGCGAGTTCCTTCGCGATCCACCAGCCGGGCTTCGATTCGTGGCGCGGCGGGATCGCCGGCTGGCGCAGGGCGACGAACGGCGTCTTCGCCGTCGACGCGAACACCGGCGGGTCGTAGCGCTCGAGGTAGGTGGCCTCGGGCAGCACGAGGTCGGCGTAGCGGATCTGCTCCATCGGCATCACGTCGACCACGACGAACAGATCGAGCTTCTCGAGTGCCTGCCGCGTCCGCATCGGCTGAGGAATGCTCTCGAGCAGGTTCTGCCCGTAGACGATCCACGCCTTGATCGGGTACGGCTCGCCGCTCAGCGTCGCGTCGATCAGTCCGTTCGTGACGCCGCCCTCCTCCGACGCGAGCGGGAACGTCGTGCCCGCGCCGTCGGCGCGGCCCTTCTCGCTCTCGGGGAAGTCGGGGTGCTCGAACGAGCCCTGCTCGATCGCCGTCCCGAGGAAGATCCCGCCCGGACGGCCCCACGCGCCGAGCAGCGCGGTGAGGATCGCCATCGCGCGCGCGCGCTGCGTGTCGTCGCCGTACCACGTCGTGTGGCGTCCCGGGTGCACGACGACGGCGGGTTTCGCTTCGCCCATCGCGCGCGCGGTCTCGCGGATCGTTTCCGCCGGGAGGTCGGTGATCGCCGACGCCCACTCGGGCGTGAACTCGCGCACATGCGCGGCGAGCGCCTCGAAGCCGTTCGCGTGCTGCTTCAGGTAGTCGGCGTCGACGAGGTTCTCGGCGATCAGCACGTTCATCCACGCGAGCAGCAGCGCGATGTCGGTGCCCGGCTTGATGGGCAGCCACCAGTCGGCCTTGGACGCGGCCGTGGAGAAGCGCGGATCGACGGCGATCAGCTTCGCGCCCTTGGAGAGCCCTTCGGCGAACGCCTGCACCTGCGACGTGAACACGTTCTCGCCGATGTGGCTGCCGATGAGCACGACGAGCTTCGTCTCGGCGAGGTCGACCGGCTCGGGCGAGCCCAGCCCCGAGCCGAACGTGAGCTGGTAGCCGACGTCGCGCGGGCCGCGGCACTGCGCGAACGACGGCTCGGCGCTGTTGGGCGTGCCGTAGGCCTTCATCAGCGTGCCGAAGAAGCGCGCGTGGATGCCGTGCGGGAAGAACGCGACGCTCTCGGCGCCGTGCTTCGCGCGCAGGTCCTTGAGCTTGCCCGCGAGGAAGTCGAGCGCCTCGTTCCAGGAGACGCGCTTGAACTGTCCCTCGCCGCGCTTGCCCGTGCGCAGCATCGGGTACTGGAGCCGGTCGGGATCGTCGAGCAGGTCGACGCCCGCGTTGCCGCGCGCGCACAGCCGGCCGCGGTTGAGCGGATGATCGGGATTGCCCTCGACGCGCACCACGCGCCCGTCGACCACGTCCGCCAGCACGCCGCAGCGCCAGAAGCACATTTCGCAGATCGTGGCGACGCGCTCCACGCGCTCGTGCCCCGTCCAGCCCTGCGGCCTCGCCTGGCCCGCGCGCGCGCCACCGGGCACCATGGTGCCCGCACCCGCTGCCGCGACCGTGCCCAGGAAGGCACGCCTCGAGATCTTGCCGCTCACCGCTCCTCGCTTTCCGTCCCTCGCGGCGACTTCGCCGCGCGACGCGCGCGCGCTCCGTCGCGGGCGACGCACCGGGTCCGGAAAGCGGACTGCAGGGGAGGTGCCACGAGGCTCGCATTGCGCGGCAACGAGTTGAGACGCGCGCCTGCGGCAAATGAACGCGCGACGAACGAATCGTTGCAACGATTCGTTCGTCGCTGAAACGTGCAGTGGAGGGGCAGCGAAACCACGACCAGGCAGCGCCTCGGCCGCTCGCGCGCGGTCAGCGCGAGGCGATGGCGTCGCGCGCGGAGCCGCCGTCGCCGAGCAGCCGCGCGATCGCCTCGAGCTCGCCCGGTTCCAGCGCGACCGGCATCATCGTCGTGCCCGGCTTCTCGGCGCGCGGGTTCCTCGCCCAGCGTTCGAGCCGCGCGCGATCCCATGCGCGTCCCTCGCTGATCGGGTAGAAGCCGCTCAGCAGGCCCGAGAGGTTGGGGCCGGCCGAGCCCGCGCCGAGCGGTCCCTCGCTCGTGAGCGCGCGGTGGCACGGACCACAGCGCGTGACGAACGCGTTCGCCGCGCGCGGCGCGTCGCCGGCGCGGAAGCGCACGAGATAGCGCTCCTCGCGCGGCGCGCGCTGGCCGTCGCGCAGCAGCACGGCGATCAGCCGGTCGACCTGCCACGACGCGAGGCCGAAGTCGGGCATGAACGTCGCGGGATGCTGGATCGAGCGGCGCAGGTCGTCCTGCTCGCGCCGCCACACGATCGCGTCGAGCGAGATGGCCAGCGGGTTGCCCGCACCGCCCGTCACGTGGCAGC
>JBGANH010000214.1:7411-8221 GCA_044222365.1 Candidatus Eiseniibacteriota bacterium | reverse complement strand
CGAGACGGCCCGCCTGCTCGGCTACGCGGCGGCGTGCTTCGAGCTTTCGGGCGGGTCGTTCGACGTGACGTCGGGCGTGCTCCGGCGCGCGTGGCGCTTCGACGGTGGCGAGGCCGATCCCGACGAAGCGGTGATCGCCGAGTCGCTCGCGTACGTCGGCTGGCCTCGCGTGACCTGGGACGGCCGGACGCTCGTGCTGCCGGAGGGCATGGAGCTCGACTTCGGCGGCATCGGGAAGGAGTACGCGGTGGACAGCGCCGCGGCGTTGCTCGCGGAGCGAACGCCGGTCGCCTGCCTCGTGAACTTCGGCGGCGACCTCGTCGCGAACGCGCCGCGCCGCGGTGGCGCGCCCTGGCTCGTGGGCGTGGACGACCCCGAACGCACGGGGGCAGCGGTCGTGCAGCACATCGAACTCGAACGTGGTGCGCTCGCGACGAGCGGGGATGCGCGCCGCTACGTGACGTGGCGGGGCCGCCGCCTCGGTCACATCCTCGATCCGCGCACGGGCTGGCCGGTGGCGGACGCGCCTCGCGCGGTCACGGTCCTGGCCGCGACCTGCATCGAAGCCGGAACGCTCGCGACGCTCGCCATCCTGCAGGGCCGGGGCGCGCGCGCGTTTCTCGACGCGCAGGGCGTGACGGGCTGGGTCGTCGACGCCTGAGCGAACCCCTCAGCGGTGTACGCCCGAAGCCTCGTTCCCGGAGCGCTCGACGTACTCGGAGTAGGAGCCGAGGTACTCGAAGGGCGGCTGCGCCGGCTCGTGCTCGTCTCCCGGCCGCAGTTCGAGCACGCGGTTCGCGAGGCCGCGCA
>JBGANH010000214.1:0-7382 GCA_044222365.1 Candidatus Eiseniibacteriota bacterium | reverse complement strand
TGGCTCACGAAGAGCATCGTGCCCTCGAAATCCCGGAGCGACTCGACGAGCATCTCCTTCGTTTCGAGGTCGAGGTGATTGGTCGGCTCGTCGAGCACGAGGAAGTTCGGCGGATCGAACAGGATGCCCGCGAGCACGAGTCGTGATTTCTCGCCACCCGAGAGCACGCGGATCGGCTTGTCCACGTCCTTTCCCGAGAAATGGAAGGCGCCGAGCAGGTTCTTGATCACGCCCTGCGATTCGAGCGGGAAGTCGTGCTGCATCTGCTCGAACACGGTGCGGGAAGGGTCGAGCAGCTCGAGCGACTGCTGCGCGAAGTAGCCCATCTTGAGCGAGGCGCCGAGCCGCACCGTGCCCGAGTCGGGTTCGGAAACGCCGGCGATCATCTTGAGGAGCGTGCTCTTGCCGGCGCCGTTGCGGCCCATGACGCACCAGCGTTCGGCGCGGCGCACCCGGAAGTCGAAGTTGTCGTAGATCACGCGCTCGCCGTAGGCCTTGCGGATGCCCTTCATCTCGACGACGTCCTCGCCGGAACGCGCGGGCTGGCGGAAGCGGAACTCGACCACGTGACGGTGGCGGGGGAGTTCGACCTGCTCGATCTTCTCGAGCTTCTTCACCCGGCTCTGCACCTGCGCGGCCTTCGCGGCGTGCGCGGCGAAGCGCTCGATGAAGCGGCGCTCCTTGGCGAGCATCGCCTGCTGGCGCGCGTACGCGGCCTCGCGATTTGCCTCGGAGATCGCGCGCTCGCGCACGTAGAAGTCGTAGTCGCCCGAATAGCTCGTGAACTCGCCCGTGTCGATCTCTAGGATGCGGTCCACGATGCGGTTCATGAAATCCTTGTCGTGGCACGTCATGAGCACCGCGCCCGCGTAGCCACCGATGAACTTCTCGAGCCAGAGGATGGACTCGATGTCGAGATGGTTCGTGGGCTCGTCCATGAGCAGGACGTCCGGGCGCCCGAGCAGGATGCGGGCGAGGCCCACGCGCATCTTCCAGCCGCCGGAAAGCGCGCCCACGTCCCCCTCGATCTGTTCGTCCGCGAACCCGAGCCCGTGCAGGATCTCCTTCGCGCGTGCTTCGAGATCGTAGCCGCCGCGGCGCATGTACTCGTCCTGCACGTGCCCGAACCGGTCGAGGATCTTCTCCATCTCGTCGGCGCGCGACGGATCGGCCAGCGCATGCTCGAGCTCCTTGAGCTCGTGGTGCATGTCGCCGAGGTCGCCGCTGCCCGCGATCGCCTCGTCGAGCACCGAGCGGCCGGACATCTCGCCGATGTCCTGGCGGTAGTAGCCGATCGAGAGCTTCTTCGGAACCGTGACGTCGCCTTCGTCGGGCGACTCCTCGTCGACGATCAGGCGGAAGACGGTCGTCTTGCCGGCGCCGTTCGGGCCGACGAGCCCGACCTTCTCGCCCGGGTTCAACTGGAAGCCGGTCTCGACGAACAGGATCTGCGAGCCGTACTGCTTCGAAACGTTGTTGAAGACGATCACTTGCCGCCCTGCTTCTTCTCGATGCGCGCCCAGGCGTCCTTGAGCGTCACGGTGCGGTTGAAGACGGGCGCACCGGGCTTCGAATCCCGCGCGTCCGCGACGAAGTAGCCCACACGCTCGAACTGCACGGGCGCGCCGGGCGCGGCCTCGGCGAGGACGGGCTCGACCTTGCAGCCGGTGAGGGTCGTGAGCGAGGCGGGGTTGAGGATCGACGTGAAGTCGGCCCCCTCGGCCGCGGTCTCGGGGTCCTCGGCCGCGAACAGCGTCTCGTAGAGCCGCACCTCGGCGTCCACCGCGTGTTTCGCGGAGACCCAGTGAATCGTCGCCTTCACCTTGCGTCCGTCGGGCGCGTTGCTGCTGCGCGTTTCGGGATCGTAGGTCGCGCGCACCTCGGTCACCTCGCCGGCCTCGTTCTTCACGACGCCCGTGCAGCGGATGAAGTAGGCGCCGCGCAACCGCACTTCGGTTCCGGGCGAGAGGCGGAAGTACTTCGGCGGCGGCACCTCGCGGAAGTCCTCCTCCTCGATCCACAGTTCGCGCGCGAACGGCACCGGTCGCGTGCCCGCCGCCGGGTCCTCGGGATTGTTCCCGAGTTCGAAGTGCTCGACCTGGTCCGCGGGGTAGTTCTCGAGCACGACCTTGACGGGCCTGAGCACCGCCATGCGGCGAAGCGCGTGCGCGTTCAGGTCCTCGCGCACGCAGGCCTCGAGCAGCGCGAGTTCGACGCGGTTCTCGCGGCGCGCGACGCCAATGCGTTCGGCGAAATCGCGCAGCGCGGCGGCGGGATATCCACGCCGGCGCATGCCGCTGATCGTGGGCATGCGCGGATCGTCCCACGCGCTCACGAATCCCTCGGACACGAGCCGCAGCAGCTTGCGCTTGCTCATCACCGTGTGGGTGAGGTTGAGGCGAGCGAACTCGTACTGGTGCGGGAGCGGCCTCGGCAGTTCGAGCGCTTCGAGCAGCCAGTCGTAGAGCGGCCGGTGCGGCACGAACTCGAGCGTGCAGATCGAATGCGTCACGCCCTCGATGTAGTCCGAGAGTCCGTGCGCATAGTCGTACATCGGGTAGATGCACCACGCGGCGCCGGTGTTGTGGTGCTCGACGTGGCGGATGCGGTAGAGGAGCGGATCGCGCATCCAGACATTCGGCGATGCGGGATCGATGCGCGCACGGAGCGTGCGGGCGCCGTCCGGGAACTCGCCGGCCTTCATGCGCGCGAACAGGTCGAGGCTCTCGGCCACGGGGCGGTCGCGATACCGGCTCGGCTCGCCCGGCTGGCCCGGCGCGCCGCGCATGCGGTCCACTTCCTCGGCGGTGTGGTCGCAGACGTACGCCTTGCCCTTCTCGATCAGCCGGACGGCGAACGCGTGGAGCGCGTCGAAGTAGTCGGACGCCCGGAAGGGTTCCGTGTCCGCGCCGGTGCCCACCCCGGCGGCCTGATGGAAGTCGGCGCCCTCGGCCGTCGCGGTCGCGCCGCGCGGCTTGAACGCGAGGCAGTGGTCCGCCCACCCGCCGACCAGCCACTTCACGTCCGCGACGATGGATTCCTCGTACTCGATGTCCTCCTTCGCCGGATTCGTGTCGTCCATGCGGAGGTTGCAACGGCCGCCGAACTGCTGCGCGATCCCGAAGTTGAGGCAGATGGCCTTCGCGTGCCCGACGTGCAGGTAACCGTTCGGTTCGGGAGGGAAGCGCGTGACGATCTTCGCGTGGGCGCCGGAGGCCAGGTCGGCCTTGACGATCTCGCGGATGAAATCCTCGCGTTCGGCGCCGGGAGCGGGAATCTCGTGCTCGGACATGACGTTCTCGAATGGTGCGACGCCGCGACGGCGCCATCCGCGGACGAGGACGGCACCCGGTACGGGCGGTGGTGGAATCGGAAGCGGTGACATAACGCCATCGGGCGCGGCCTGTCCAGCCGCGAACGCCTGAAAATCGCGCGGCGCGCCGGCCGCGAAGGCCCGGCGCGCCGTGGCGCGTGCGGCGGTGGGTGTGGCCGTCAGCGGTAGAGCGTCTTCACCCGGCCCCAGGTCGAGGTCGTCGTCGGCACGGGACCGCCGGCGGGCTGGAAGGCGAGGTCCACGATCTTGTCGCCGGGCGCGGGGACGAGGAACGCGGGATTCGTCTCCAGCAGGGTGTTGGGATCGAACTCGTGCACCTGCCCCGTCACGCCGTCCACGACGAGGATGCGGCCGGAGGTGGGCGAGAACGTGATGCCGTGCGGGCGAGCCCAGCCGGTGCCCACGAACATGCCGTTCATGAGGTGGCTGGTCCAGTCGAAGCGGTAGCCGACGTTCGTGTTCATGCTCGTCACGTGGATGTCGCCGGTGATCGGGTGGAACGCGACGTCGTTCGGCAGGGCGCCGACGGGAAGCACGATCGTACCGAGCGGGGCGCCGGTGACACCGTGGAAGATCTCGACGTTGCTCGTGAGCCACGAACACACGTAGAGATTGCCGTCGGGTCCGAACTCCATGTCCGCGGGCATGCCGACCGAGCAGACGACGCGGATGAACGCGCCCGTGTTCGCGTCGTACGCGCGGACGTCGTTCGTCGTCATGTCGCCGATGTACACCTCGCCGGTGGACGCGTACAGGCCCGCCCACTGCCAACCACCCGTCGGGTTGTAGACCTTGATGAGCGCGCCCGTCGCCACGTCGCGTTCCTCGACGCCGAACGCGTTGTGCCCGATGAGCACGCGGTTGTTCGTCGCGCCGAAGTGGATCGCCATCTGCCCGTTGGGGGTGCCCGAGATCGAGAACACGCCGAGGAAGTTGCCGAGCGTGCCGTGGAACCGGCGCACCTTGTTGGAGGCGTCGCTCGTCACGTAGAGGTCGCCGGGCGCGGCGAACGCGACGGCCGTGGCGAGCAGGGAGAAGGCGGTGAGCGCACGGAGCAGGAAGGTGGCTGCAGGAGTCGAAAGGCGCACGAGGAACCTCCGCGAAGGTGGGGCGTGAAGACGCCGGTGGTCGTGGCTCTCCTACGCGGACGTGGGGGCGTCCTAACGCCCGGCGTGCGACAATGCCGGGGCCCGGTGTTAACTTGACGGCCGTTTCCGGTTCCCAATCGTCCGGGGTGCCCCGCATGACCGTCCGCCGTACCACCCTCGCTCTCACCGTCCTGTCCCTCGCACTGATCGCCGGCATGGGGTGCGGTCCGAAGCCGGGAGGGAAGCTCGTCGGGCACACGCGCCCGCTGCCCAAACAGGTTGGTGGGCTGAGCATGGCGGAGGCTCGTGCGGGCCGGCCCGACACCAGCTTCACGTTCCGGGCGAGACCGGGCGGCCTGCTGTACGTGTTCTTCGGATTCACGCATTGCCCGGATCTCTGCCCCACCACGCTCGGGGACCTGCGCAAGGCGCTCCGCAAGCTGGGGAAGGGCGCCGAGCGTGTGGAAGTCGCCTTCGTGACGGTGGACCCCGGCCGTGACGACAGCGAAACCATGGCCAAGTACCTCGGGTCGTTCTTCCTGGACGGGCACCCACTGCGTCCAGTCGACAACGAGCAACTTCTGACCGTACAGGCCGCTTTCGGCGCCGCCTCGTCCGTCACTCGAAAGGCCGACGGCGACGTGAACGTGGCCCACACCGCCCTCAGCTATCTCGTGGACGAGCATGGCGCCGTGATCCTCGAGTGGGACTACGGCACTGCTCCCACGGACCTCGCGCACGACCTGCGCCTGATGCTCGACCGCCAGCCCGGAGGCTCCCGATGATCCGTCGCCCGATGATGATCCTGGTGCTGTTCCTGGCTCTCCTCCCGGCCGTTTCGTGCGAGAAGAAGGCCCCGCTGCCCATGGCGAGCGAGGCCGCGGAGGGCGACTCCGCCGTCCAACTGGGGGATTTTCACGCCCGTCCGAGCCCCGCGGGAGCGACGGTGGGCGCGATCTTCGGTACGCTCACGGCGCCCGCGGGGGACACCCTCCGTGCGGTCCGGGTGCTTCCGACCGTGGCCGAGCGCGCCGAGATCCACCAGATGGTCCAGAATGCCGACGGTCAGATGGAGATGCGGCAGGTGCCGTTCCTCGCCCTGCCGGAAGACCTGCCCGTGGAACTGAAACCGGGCGGAATGCACGTGATGCTGTTCGGGCTTGCCGCTCCGCTGGAGGCCGGTCGCACGGTGCGCCTGACGCTGCTGTTCCAGAACGGCGGGGAGCGCGTGATCGAAGTGCCCGTCCGCGAGGATTGACCGGGCGGAAATCGTTGGCCGGAATGGAAATCGCCGCTGGAGACGGACCCGCTCGCACCCGATAATGCCGTCACCCACTCTCGCCGGGGAAACGACGCCCCGGCCCTCGACTTCCAGGAGACGTTCCGTGCCCCGCTGGTTCCACCGTGTCTTCCTGATCCCGGGCTGTCTCGCGCTCGTCGCCCTGACGGCTTCCGTCGCGGGCGCGCTGACCGTTCCCAACGGTTTCACGGTCGAGAACATGGTCCCGGGTACGACCTTCACGGTGCCGACGGCGGTGACGTTCCTCCCCGACGGCCGCTACCTGGTCGCCGAGAAGAGCGGCAGGGTGCGCATGGTGGTCGGCAACGTGACGAAGGCCGCCTCGGTCGTGGACCTGTCCACGGAAGTGCTCGACCTGAACGACCGCGGGCTCCTCGACGTGGCCGTGGACCCGAACTACTTCGTCAACCACTACATCTACCTGCTGTACACGGTGGACCCGGACACGAACGGCGTGGACACGGACACGCCTTCCTTCGCCCGGCTGGCTCGCTACCGCATGAACGTGAGCGGCGACACGAACGTCGTCACCACCTCCACGCGCACGATCCTCTTCGGCACCGACTGGCGGCACGGACCGCTCATCGCCAATGGTTCGCACACGATCGGTTCGCTGCGCTGGGGGAGCGACGGTAGCCTGCTCGTTTCGGTGGGCGACGGCGCGAACTTCCAGTTCGCCGACAACGGCGGGTTGCACCCGACCGCCTTCGGCCCGACGAAGACCGACCCGAACGAGGACATCGGCGCGTACCGGTCGCAGGACATCACGAGCCTCTGCGGCAAGATCCTGCGCATCAATCCCGAGAACGGTCACGGCTACGCGAGCAATCCGTACAAGGACGGCGACCTCACGTCCGTCCGCTCGCGCGTGTACGCCTACGGCCTGCGCAACCCGTTCCGCTTCACGGTGAAACCCGGCACGGGCAGCGCGGACACGACTGCCGGCAATCCCGGTGTGCTCTGCCTGGGCGACGTCGGCTGGGACACGTACGAGGAACTGAACGTGGTCACCACGCCGGGCCAGAACTTCGGCTGGCCCTGCCGCGAGGGCATGCTCGCGCAGGCGATCTACCCGCTCGTCCAGCCTTCCCACAACGGTTGCGCGAGCACGGGCACGTCCACGAACCCGGCATCGTTCACCAACCCGGTCGCCGCGTGGCACCACAGCACGCAGAACCTCAGCTCGCCGCCCAACTTCATCGGCAACGCCTCGGTCGGCGGCGCGTTCTACCCCGACACGCTGTATCCGACGGCGTACCGCAACCGCTACTTCTTCGCCGACTACGCCGCGCAGTGGATCAAGGTCGCGACGTTCGACGCGAACAACGCGCTGCTTTCGATCCAGGATTTCGGCACGGCGATGGACATGCCCGTCTGCGTCGTGCGGCACCCGAGCGACGGCTGCCTCTGGTACGTCTCGATCAGCACCGGTCAGATCCGCCGCATCCGCTACACGGGTGGCGGTGGCGGCGGCAACAATCCGCCGGTCGCGGCGGCGACGGCTTCGCCCACCGCGGGCCTCGTGCCGCTCGACGTGAGCTTCTCGAGCGCGGGCACGTACGATCCGGACGGCAACACGCTCACGTACGCGTGGTCGTTCGGCGACGGCGGCGTCTCGTCGCAGGCGAACCCGCTGCACACCTACCAGATCGCAGGCAAC
>JBGANH010000213.1:0-8200 GCA_044222365.1 Candidatus Eiseniibacteriota bacterium | reverse complement strand
GTTGGGCTCGGGCACGCGCATGGCGGCGGTGTCGAACACCGCCCAGCGCACGCGCATGCCGGGGGCGGCGAGGGAATCCCGCAGCGTCGCGTAGAGCGCGCGCTGCGCGTACTCCTCGGCGTGCAGCTTGCGGTCGCGCCGGAGCACGCCACGCACTTCGCGCGCGACGTCCCGGAGCGGCGCGACGTGCGCCGGCTGCACTTCGTCCACTCGCACGATCATCCAGCCTTCTTCTCCCGCGATCGGCTCCGGGAAGACGACGCCCGTCATGCGCAGGTCGAACAGCCGGCGCTGCTGCGCCTCGGTACCACGCCAGTAGCCCGGGAAGTTGTCCGAGGTCACGACCACGCCCTGGCGCGGGCTCAGCCAGGCGACCACCGACGAGAACTCGGCGCCTCTGGCGACTTCCGCGAGGAGGCTGTCGGCGACGACCTTCATGCGTTTCGTCCACGCGTCGAGCGCACCCGGCTCGCGGCGCTGTTCGTCGGTCAGGCCCGGCGAGTTCACGAACACGACCGTGAGCTTGGCGCGGTCGGGGCGCTCGTAGTCGCGCTGGTGCGAGCGGTAGTAGGCGACGACGTCGGATTCCCGCGGCTCGGGATAGCTGCCGTCGAACTCCGACTTGCGGAGCGTCAGGTGCTCGGCCGTCACGCGCGTGAGGGTGCGCGCCGCGAGCGCGCGCGCTTCGGATTCCGAGGGCGCGAAGCGCGCCGCGACGCGGTCGGCGAGCTTCCGGCCGGCGAGCTGCGACTGGATCGAGGCGACCGCGGCGTCGTAGGTCGCCTTCTGCGTCGTCTTCACCGCGTTGAATCGCGTGGGATCGAACTGTCCGCCCGGATTGAAGAAGGGCTCGCGCTTCAGGATGTCCTCGGCTTCGGCCACCGTCGCGGTCACGCCGGTGCGCTTCGCCTCGAGCGTGAGGAGTTCCTGGCGGATGAGCGACTCGAGGACCTGGCGCCGGACGAGGTCGCGCATCTCGGGCGGAAGTTCGCGATTGCCGCTGCGCTGGGAGAACTCGGTCACGGCCGCGGCGGTGCGGCGGTCGAGATCGTCCTTGAAGATGCGGCGCGTTCCGACGGGTCGCAGCCGCCGGACCGGCGAGAGCCGCGGCCGCGGCGGCGCAGAGCCGCACGCGGGGCGGCGCCCGGCTGTGCGAGGGCCAGCGCCGCCTGCGCGGCGCACGCGACGATCACGAGCAGTGAAAGTCCACGACGAGCATTCACCTTGTGCAATCCCCCTGATGCGGCCGCGCTTGACCCTGCGCGCACCGCTCCCTAGCGTGCGGCCCACTCATGTGGACACTGACCCGGAACTCCGAACTTCCGCTCTGGCGCCGCGCGGCTTCCGCCCACGGCGCCGTGCTCGCCTTCTCCACCCGGCGCGGAGGTGTCTCCCTCCCGCCGTTCGACACCCTGAACCTCGGCCGCTCCACCGTGGACGAACCCGACGCGGTATCGGCGAACCGCGGCCGATTGCTCACCGCGCTCGGACTGGACCCGGCTTTCCTCGCGACCGCGGGCCAGGTGCACGGCACGCGCATCGTCGAGGTGACGGGGCCGGGCCACCAGACGGAGTGCGACGCGCTCCTCACGAGCGTGCCGGGCCTCGCCCTCGCGGTGACCACCGCCGATTGCATGTCGCTGCTTTTCGAAGCGCCCGGGGTCGTGTCGGCCGCGCACTCCGGCTGGCGCGGGGCCGCGGACGGGATGCCCGTGGCGGCGCTGCGTGCCGTGTGCGAGCGGGCCGGCTGCGGTCCCGAACGCGTGCATGTGCATTTCGGTCCGTGCAATCGCGGCTGCTGCTACGAAGTCGGTGAAGAGGTCGCCGCGCGCTTCCCGGAGGCCGCGCTCCGTCGCGACGGCGTCCCGAAACCGCACCTCGACCTGCCGACCGCCACCCGGATCGCTCTCGTCGCGGCGGGAGTGCCCGACGCGAACTTGCACGACACGGAAGCCTGCACGTCCTGCGAACCCTTCTGGTACTTCTCGCACCGCCGTGACGCCGGGCGCACCGGGCGACTCTGGGGAGTCGCCGCGCTGACCAGCGAGGGCGGTTCGAATGGGTGACCGAGGGGTGCGCAGCGGGCGGCGAGTATAACAGCATCCCCCGCCGTCGAGCGCGCTTTCACCGGTGCCCCGAGGTCTTGACCCTTTCCTCACGCTTCGGTTGACTGCCACACGTGCCCGGCCGGACCGGGCGCCGCCACTTCCTCCGGAGGTCGAATGTCCCGCGCAGTCCTGCCCGCACTCCTGATCGCACTCACCCTTCCCGCGGTCGCCCTCGCGGCGACGCCCGTGCCCCGGCCCGCCACATCTCCCCGCGCGGCCACGCCGTTCGAGCCCATGGCCGTCGTGCTCGAGACCGCGAAGGGCCGGATCGTGCTGCAGCTCGCCGACAAGGAAGCCCCGAAGACGACGGCCAACTTCGTGAAGCTGGTCGGGCGCGGCTTCTACGACGGCACGACGTTCCATCGCGTGATCCCGGGCTTCATGATCCAGGGCGGCGACCCGAACTCGAAGGACTCGAACATCTTCAACGACGGCCAGGGTGGTCCGGGCTACACGGTGCCCGCCGAGATCAAGCTCCCGCATCTGCGCGGTTCGATCGCCATGGCGCGCATGCCCGACGCGGTGAATCCCCGGCGCGAGTCGAGCGGCTCGCAGTTCTTCATCTGCGTCGCCGACCGCAAGGATCTCGACCGCGGCGGCTACACGGTCTTCGGCAAGGTGATCCGGGGCATCGAAGTCGTGGACGCGATCGTGGCGCTCGCCGAGCGCAAGGACATCGGGCGGACCGCCATGGGCGCCAATCCGGGCACGCTCGCCCTCATCCGCAAGGCCACGCTCGAGCCGCTCTCGAAGTACGTCTCCGCAGCGGGGACGGCCACTTCGCCCCCGGCGCCGGCGACCCCGGCGGCGGCGCCCGCCCCCGTGGACAGCGCGCACTGAGGCACCGCGGAAAGGCACACGCGCGGCGCGCCGGCGATCACTCCCGCCAGCGCGCCGCGCCCATGTCCACGACGATCGCGAACCACTCCTCGAGTGCGTCCTCGGCCATCTCGTGTCCCTCGTCGCGCACGAGTTCGGTGATCTCCGGAACGGCGCGCTCGCCGTTCGCGGCGAACCACGCCACTTCGAAGGCGAGGTAACCGCCCGCCGCGTCTTCGAGCGCCGCCAGCCGCTCGCGCGCCTCGTACGCCAGAGCCGACCACCCGGCCTGGTGCGTCCGCGTCGGCAGGATCGGCGTACGCTGCAGCCGCACGGGAACCCGTCCGGGGCGCGCGGCCGCGGGCACCGGATCCACCGGCAGCAGCGGGGCGATTTCGGAGTCGAAGTGCCCCTCCATGGCGTCGGCCGCCGCGAGCACCGCCGAGCGCAGCGCCGCCCGCACCGGATGCCCGGCCGCCAGCCCGATCGCGAGTCGGTCGAGAGACGCGAGCGCGACGTGTCCCGCCAGCCGGGCCGCACGCGCGGCCCGCAACGGCTGCGTCGCGTCCAGCGCCGCACGCAGCCGGCGGCGCGTGCGCGCTTCGATCTCGGCGGCGAGCGTGCGCACGTCGTCCGGAATCGGCGCGGCGACCGTGAGGGCGAAGGTGCACGCGATGCGCGCCGCGTGGGCCAACGAGCGAGGATCGCAGCGATCGGGGCTGTCGAGGTTCGAGTGGTAGAAGCGGTCCGGCCACTGGATCAGGAGGCTGCTCGGCACGCCACGCGCGGGATCGAGCCACACCGCGTGGTCGCTGCCGCCGCCGTATCGCACTTCCTCGTGCGCGAAGGGCGCGCTCTCGCCCCAGGCCTCCTGCCTCAGCCGGGCCAGCAGCTCCTCGACGAAGCTCGCCGCGAAATGCGGTGCGCGTTCGAGCTGCTGCACGCTCGCGCACTGCGCCTGGTCCTCGCCCACCATGTCGAGGTTGAGCGCCGCGATCGTCGCGTCCGCCGCGTCGGGACGCGCGGCGATCCAGGCGTGCGTGCCGGTGAACTCCGGCATCCACAACCAGCGCACGCCGCGCCGCTCCGCGGGGAGCTGCCCGCCGGCCGCGAGCGAAGCGAGAACGCGCGCGGATTCCAGCGTGGCCGCCACGCCCG
Source organism: Candidatus Eiseniibacteriota bacterium (assembly GCA_044222365.1). GTDB lineage: Bacteria > Eisenbacteria > RBG-16-71-46 > RBG-16-71-46 > RBG-16-71-46 > CAIXRL01. Next base: position 4,115 of record JBGANH010000213.1, on the reverse strand, counting down.
AGCCGTTGTCGTTCGCACCCGGCTTCGGGTGGCACAGGTGCGCGGTCACCAGCACCTCGCCCGGGATCGTTCCGGGCACGACCGCACTCACGAGTTCGATGTCGCGCGGCGCGAACGCCGAGACGATGTCCACCTCGAGCTCGACGGCCTCGCCCGCGGCGAGCCGGGCGCGCAGCCGCTCCCCTTCGTCGGGCGACAGCACGACGCCCCAGCCCGACGGCGTTCCGTCGCCCCACCAGAACGAGGTGTAGGCGAGCGAGTGCCGATCGGTCTCCCGCGTGCGCGCCGGCGGCACGAGACGGCGGCCGTCCGAAAGGAGACCCACCGCGCCGCGTTCGAGCACCGCGAGCTGGTGCACGCGCATCACGGCCCCGTCGGTGAGCACCACCTTGCCGCGCACGTCGATGCCGTCGTAGTCGGACGCCTGCGTGCCGTCCGAAAGTGCGACCACGGGCCAGCGCCCGGACGCGCTCACGCTCCGCTGGATCAGCGAAAGCGGTTCGTCCGCGAACGACGCCACGGCGCGCGGGCCGGCCGCGCCGTGCAGCGTCGCGGTCGCGCGCAGGCAATCCCAGCCCAGCGGCATCACGCAGCCCCCGAGCGTCGTCGCGCCGTCGCCGGGCACGCGCACGACCTCCGGTTCGAGGCCGGCCGTGCGCAGTTCGGACACGAGCCACGATGCGGCGTCCGAATAGCCCGGCGAGGACTGGATGCGATGATGCCGAGCGATCTGCTCGACGTCGTGCCACGCACGAGCGCCCGAGACGAGAGGAAGGACGAGCGCGAGACGCGGGTCACTCATGAGCGGCCTTTCGGGTTCGGTGCAGCGCGAACGCCAGCAGGGCCGGCGCGCCGTATTCGACGAGTCTCCAGGAAAGCGGCAGGTGGAACGCGCCCCCTTCCACCGGCGCCGCGAGCACACCGTAGTTGAGCAGCGCGAGCGCCGAAAGCAGGAGCCACGGCAGCGACGGCGCGACTCCCTCCCACGCGAGCGCCCAGCCGAGATACCACGGGTGGAGCACCGGCCCGAGCAGGAGCAGCGTGCGGAACGCGGCACGGACGGCTCGCACGAGTTCGGCGCCCCGCACCGCCGCGACCACGGCGACGAGGAGCGGCGCGGCAATCGCGAGCACGCGCGCCACCGGCTCCCCGAGCATCCGCTCGACGCCCTCGAAGGCGAGGGCGTTGTTGCGCCAGGTGCGCGCGTAGGCCTCCAGTCCGCTCGCCTCTCCTCCGGCCGCGCGAAGGAACCACGCCAGGCCCGCGGCGGTCGCGACGACCGCGAGCACGCGGGCGCCCGCGGTCCAGCGCCGCCACAACAACGGCAGCGCCGCGAGCGGCAGCAGCTTGCCGAGGACGGCCGCGGCGAAGCACGCCGCCGACCATTTCGGCCGGGTCTCGTTCCACAGCACCGCGAGCGCGAGCGGCAGCAGCGCGGTCGGGTCGTGATGCCCGGTGCCGGCATATTCGATCACGACGAGCGGGTTCCACGCGTAGGCGATCGCGGGCAGCGCGCTGCCGAAGCGGCGCCGGCAGAGCAGGGCGAGCACCCACACGAGCGCCACGTCGTGCAGCGCGATCCAGCCCTTCATCCCGAGCCAGCCCGGGCGAACGCGCTCCGCGACCGCGAAACCCGCCTCGGCGAACGGCGGATAGATCGTGCGCAGGTCCGGATGGTTGATGCGCGGATGCACTTCCGCGTCGCGCAGTGCGCCGAGCGCGGGCGACGAAGGCGCGAAGGCGTAAGGATCGATTCCCGCTCGCACGACACGCCCGTCCCAGACGTAGCGCCACAGGTCGTCCGAGAGCTCGGGCATGCGCGGCAGCACGGCCAGCCGCATGGCCGCCGCCGTCACGACCACGAGCAGGACCTCGTGCGAGACACGCCAGCGCGACAGGCGCACGATGGCGAAGGCGACGGCGGCGCTCGCGGCCCATGCCAGTCCCTGCAGCGTGCCCACTCGCCCCGTCCACGAGGACAGCCTGCCCATGGCCACGCATGCCGCGACCGCGAGACAGGCGACCGCCACGCCCTCGGCGAGCGAGCGGCCCGGCGAAAGCGTGGCGGAACGGGTCATGGGGCCCTATTTCCCGCGCGGCACCTGCACGGTGACGGCTCGCGTGGCGGCGTTGCCGGCCATGTCCACCGCGCGCACGCTGACGAGATGCTCGCCCGGAGCGAGCGAGGGCAGCGTCACGCGAAAGCGGGCCTCGCGGCTGTCCGCAAGCCCGGACTCGGTCGCGAGCGCGCGCCAGTCGCCGTCGTCCACCGCGACTTCGAGCCTCACGATCGGGCTCGCCGCATCCGCCGCGGCGCCTTCGATCCGTGCGCCCTGTCCCGAAAGCGTGGTCCACGCGGGGGCGGTGTTGTCCACGGCGAACGGCCGGCTCACGGCGAAGCCCGTGCGCTCCTCGCCGACCGCGTTCGAGACCGCGTCGCTCGCCGTCACGCGCACGCGGTAGCGTCCGTCCGGAAGCGAGTTCGTGTTCCAGGTGTAGAGCGTGGCCTCGAGGTCCTTGCCGATCTCGACCCATTCGCCGCCGTCCTCGCGGCGCACCTCGATGCGGTAGCGCAGCGCGTCGGCGTTCGGATCGCTGCCGCGCCACTGCAGCGTGCGCAGGCCGCGCGCCCAGACGGGCAGTTCGCGGATCGGCTTGTTCGACGGAAGCGACACCGAATACTCGACCTTCTGGCCGCTCGGCAGCGCCTGTGTCACCGCTTCGCTCCGGGGACCCAGTTCGCCGTCGCGGAAGCCCTGCGCCTGCGGCGCGACGCCGAGATCGTCCACTCGGGGCGCGAGGTTCTCCTCGCGCCACGCGATCGAGAGTTCCTCGAGCCGGGACTCGGCCGAGCCGAGTTCGAGCTTCCATTGGAGGAAGCGCGCGGCCGGGGACGTCACGCGCCCACCACCGTCCGCCGAGGAAACCTCCTGCCACTTCGACCACGTCGTGTCCGGCGATTCGGCGTTGCCGCTGCGCGTGGACAGCGTGAGCGCTCCCGCGCCGGTCCAGCGCGCGTGACCGAAGCGCGCGAACCGTTTGGCGTCCAGCGGCGCCGAGGTGATCGTGCCGCCCGCGGCGCGGCCCGGTCCGACGCGCCAGAGCGCGACCGGGTTCGCGGTCGCGGCATACACCGTGCCGTCCGGCGCGGTCGTGAGGGCCGTGACCTGTGCCTGCGACGGCGCGAGCCACTGTGAGGCCGCGTTCGCGTGCTCGATGCGGAACAGCCCGGCACGATTGCCGGTCGCGGCGAACAACCCCTGCGCGGACGACGCGAGCGCGAAGACCAGAGGCTGCGGCGACGTCCACCACGCGACCGCGGCGCTGTCCGGCGCGATCCGGTAGACGACCGAGCGCCCACCCGAGACGGGAGCGGCGACCGGCGCGGGCGCCTGGTCCTCGTCCTCCCCGTCCGGATCGGTCGAGGTGACGGACAGCGCCGCCGCCCACAGCACGCCGTCGGCGCCGCGCGCGAGCGCGCGCACTTCGTCCTCCGGGGCGTCGAACAGCGTGCGCGTCACGCCGGCCGCATTCACGTGGTACACGCGGCCCCGCGAATCACCACCCGCGAACACTCCGCCCGCGCCGTCGGAGACGAGCGAGACGAGATTGCTCTCCTCGGAGTCGAACACCAACGTGGCCCGTCCCTTCTCGATCTTCAACAGACGGCCGCGTGTGCCGGTCGCCGCCCACACCGCGCCGTTCGCACCGGGAGCGAGCGCCCACACGTAGCGCTCCTCGGTCGTCGCGACACGCGTCGTGTCCCCGCGCGGCGAGATGCGATAGACGGCGCCGCGCGGGCCGGTGCCCGCGAGCAGGCCGTCGCCCTCGCGCACGAGTGCGAACACCTGGCCGCCGCCGAGCTTCACCCACGGCTTCAGCCCACCGCTCGCGGTCCACCGGTCGATGCGGCCGTGATCGGCCGCCACCGCGACCGAGCCGTCGGCGAGCACCGCCAGCGCCCACGCCGAGCGCAGGCTGTCGGACGCGAACACGCTCGCGCGCGGGCCGGCCTCGAGCACGCCGTCGGCGCGCACGACGACGCCGGCCGCTTCGGCCTTCGCGTAGTCGCCGAACGCCTGCGACGTCCACCACTGCGTCTCGGTCGCACCCAC
>JBGANH010000212.1:0-8611 GCA_044222365.1 Candidatus Eiseniibacteriota bacterium | reverse complement strand
AGCGGATGGCGAGCGCCGACGAGGCGCAGCGGGCCTTCGGCGGGTTCGAGCGCGGTCGCGCCGAGTTCGTTGCCCCAGCGCGCGCGGGCGCGCAGCGCGTCGAGCTGCGCGAGCACCTCCTCGGTGCCGGCGAGCGCTTCGGCGGACGCCGCCACGGACTCGGCCAGCTCGCGCAGGATGCGGCGCTCCTCCTCGAACGCGATCGCGCGCAGTTCGAGCAGGTCGTTGTTGCCTTCGCACGCCTCGAGCGGCTCGACGTACAGGGACTGTCCGCTGTTCGAGGTGTCGTGGACGATGCCGCGCTTGCGCGAGAAGCCGGCGGCGGGCACGCACGCGACGAACCGGTCGCCGAAGCGCGTGACGAACGCGCCTTCGCCGAACGGCGCGGCCCAGCGTTCGAGCTGCGCGTGCAGGCGGCGCTCGCCGTCGAACACGCCGACGCGCGCGCGCTTGAGCGCCGGGGACGCCGAGTCCTTCACCGCGCCGTCGGAATCGAGCGAGCCTTCGAGCCGCTCGCGCAGCGCGTCGAGGTCGGGCAGCGCGCGCACCACGGCGGAGAGTTCGGGGAACCGCTCGCGCGACTCTTCGCTCTCCCAGGCTTCGAGCGTGATCGCGGCGGCGGACAGCCAGCTGAGCACTTCGACGAGCGCGGGACCGTCCAGCGGGTCGTGCTTGGCCGATTCGAGCAGCGCTTCGAGCGCGCCGCGGCCGACCGCGCACCACGCGCCGGGTTCGGCGTTGCGGCGCAGGGCCTCGTGCAGGCGCGCGCATTCACGCGCGAGCCGGGGCCCGTGCGTGTATGGCCGCCAACGCGCGAGGGATTCGCGCGCGCGGTCGCTTTCGGCGCGCGTGGCGATGCTGCCGCACACGCGGTCGAACTCGAGAAGTTCCAGTGAATGCCAGTCCACGCCAGTACCACCGAGCGTCCGCGAACGAAGCAGGCGTACCCGCGTCGCCGACGTCACTCCTGTGCGGCCCGCGAGGGCCGCGAGAACCCCTGGAGCGCCGCAGTTCCCCGAAGGGCCCGCTAGCGTCCGAGGTGTTGTTGCGCCGAAACGTACTGCTGGTGCAGCCAGCGCGCGCCCGGAACCGGCAGTGCGCGCCACGCCGTCACGCTCGCCCCCGCCCGCAGCAGCGGCCGCGCCACCACGCCGCGCTTCGCGTCGTTGCGCGCGAAGCTCAGCAGAGGGGCCTGGACGGCCAACAGCACGAGCAGGCTGGAAAGCAGGACGGCGATCGAAAACCCGATCAGCCCGCCGACGAGGCGGTCGAGCCAACCGAACGGTCCGTCGTGTGCCGCCTTGGCGACGAGTTCCCCCCACCAGTGGAACAGTGCGGAGATCGCCATGCCGGCGAGGATCGCGACGAGCCAGCGAAGCAGGAAGTAGACGGGGCCCGGGCGGGCCTCCCGCCAGTGGGACCCGACCCACGCCGCCACGGCGACCGTGGCGGCGAGGCCGGCCAACATCCCAATGAACGCGAAAACCTGCGCGATGGTGCCGCGCAGGATTCCGCGAATCACGAAGACCAGCATGAGGACCAGAGCGATCCAGTCCAGACCGGTCATTTGATTCAAGCTCTGCAGCGTCGTCAGTTCTCCGCAGCCCTGCGGGCGGTGTTTTTCCGCTTGGCGGCGTTCATCTTGCGCTTGCGCCGCTCACTCGGCTTCTCGAAGTGCTGATGCCGACGAAGGTCGGCCATGATGCCAGCCTTCTCACACTTCTTCTTGAAACGACGCAGGGCGCTCTCGAAGGACTCGCCTTCCTTCACCCTGATACCAGGCAATAGATTCCCCCCTCTCACAACCACTGTTCTTCTTTGGAGGAGAAGAGATTGGGATGGAATGTCGGACGAGGCACGTATCGTCCGCAAAAAGAGGTCGGCAGAATAGGCCGGGCGCTGAACGCGCGTCAAGGCGAGCGGCCCTTTCCGGTCCCGCGAAAGCGGTCCCGCCGCGGGCTAAACGGCTCCGCCGGCCTGCCAGAGGGCGGCCACCGTCAGGGCGGCCGTCTCGGTCCGGAGCCGAGCCGGGCCGAGGCCGGCTGGAGCGAAGCCTCTCTCCCGCAGCCGGTTGACCTCGCCCTCCGAGAATCCGGGCGAAGGGCCGATCGCGCACCACGACGCGCCGTCCGCCCGCCAGAGCCGCACAGAAGCCGTCCCGGGGAGCGCCACCCAGCGCGCCTCGGCCGATTCCGAACCGTCGAGCGCGGCATCGAGCGGCCGGGGCGGCTCGATGCGCATGAGCCAGGCGGACTGGGACTGGCGAAGGGCGGCGGCCGCGAGACGAGCCCAGCGCTCGAGCTTCGCCTCGGCGCGTTCCCACTTCGCACGCTCGCACTCGGCCAGCACGAGGCGAGCGACACCGAGTTCGGCGAGCTTCTCGACCATCCAGTCGGCGCGGTCGCCCTCCGGGGCGCCGCACACGAGCACGCGCCCGGGCGGACGCGCCACCGTGCGGCGCTCTCCCCCGATCACCCGCACTTCGGGACGCGACTCGAGGACCTCGAGCGTCGCGATCGTGCCGGCGCCGTCGGTCCCGGTGACGCGCTCGCCGGCGCGCGCGCGCACGACGCGCGACAGGTAGTGCGCCGCGTCGCCGTCGAGAAGGACTTCCTCGCCCGGCGCCGGCAGGCGTTCGAGGAGCACGAACGCGGGAGCGGCGTCAGCCGCCAAAGGCGTCCTTCACGCGCTCGAACAGCGAGCGCGCGGCGCGGGGCGTCTTCATGCCCTCGGCCTTGCGCAGTTCCTCGAGCAGCTTCTTCTCGGCGCTCGAGAGTTTCGTGGGCACCCAGACCATCAGCCGGACGATGAGGTCGCCCTTGCCGCCGCGCAGGCCCGGCAGCCCGCGGCCGCGCACGCGCGCGCGGTGCGCGCTCGGGGTGCCCGCCGACACGTCGAGCGTGTGCGTCTCGCCGCCGACGAGCGGAACCTCGACCTTGCCGCCCAGCGCGAGCGTCGTGAAGCTGACCGGGATGTCCACGTGCAGGTCGTCTCCGGGTGGCGCTCGAAGAGATCGTGGTCCTTCTCCTCGATGAGCACGATGAGGTCGCCCGCGGGGCCGCCGCGCCGGCCGGCGTCGCCGGTGACCGCGCCAGCAGAATGTAGTTCCCGCTCGCGACACCGGCCGGCACCTTCACCGAAACGGTCTCGGTCTCGCTCACCCGCCCGTCGCCGCCGCACGTCTTGCAGGGATCGCTCACGGTGCTGCCCTCGCCGTCGCAACGCGGGCAGGCCTGCACGCTCACGAACTGCCCGAGCATCGTCTGCTGCACGCGGCGCACCTGGCCGCGGCCGTTGCACTGCGAGCACTGCTTCTCGCCCTTGCCGCCCCGGCCGTTGCACGTGCCGCACTGCTTGAGGTGCTTGACGCGGATCTTCTTCTCGACGCCGGTGGCGATCTCCTCGAGCGTGAGCACGAGCCGCACCTGCAGGTCGTCACCGCGGCCGGGGCCGCGCGAACCGCCACCGCCACCCCCTCCGCCGAAGAAGCTCTCGAAGCCACCGTCGGCGCCACCACCACCGAAGTCGCGCATGAAGGCGCGCAGCGCATCCGCGAGATCGAAGCCCGCCCCGCCGAAGTCGTAGCCGCCCCCGCCGGGCATGCCCGAAGGGCCGGATGCCGCGTGACCGAACTGGTCGTAGCGCGCGCGCTTGCTCGAGTCGCGCAACACTTCGTACGCCTCGGTCGCTTCCTTGAACTTCGCCTCCGCGTCCTTGTCGCCGGGATTGCGGTCGGGATGGAACTGCATCGCAACCTTGCGGTAGGCCTTCTTGATCTCGTCCTCGGTGGCCGACTTCGCCACGCCGAGCACTTCGTAGTAGTCGCGCTTGGCGGCCATGTCAGCCTTCCGAACCGGCGCGCGCCACGACGACGCGCGAGGCGCGCAGCGCGCGCTCGCCACGGCGGTAGCCCTTCGCCACTTCCTGCGCCACGAAACCGGGCTCGACACCATCCGGCGCCGGGATCTCCATCAGCGCCTCGTGTACGAGCGGATCGAACGCGGTGCCCACCGCCGGGATCGGCGTGACACCGTGACGGGCGAGCATGTCGCGCATGCGCTGCGCGGTCAGCGCGACACCCTGCGCCCACGATTCGGCGGCCTGTTCGGCGGACAGCACCGCGAGGGCGCGCTCGAGATCGTCGAGCAGCCCGATCACTTCGAGCAGCACCTGTTCCTCGGCGCGCTGGACGGCCTCCTCACGCTCGCGCGCGGAGCGGCGGCGGACGTTCTGGAGGTCGGCCTCGGTGCGCAACCACCGGTCTTTGAAATCGACCGTCGGCGGACCCTCCGGCTCCGGCGACGTTCGTCCACCTCCGGCCCCCTCCGCCTCGGGCTCCGAGGAAGAGCCGGCGTCCCCCTCGGGGTTCGGCGTGGCGGCCTCCTCGGGCGTCGGCTCCGGGAGTGGCGTCGTGCTCGCGTCGGGCGATGCGTTCGTCGCGTCGCTCGCGACGGTGTCGCGGACGTCTTCCGTCATGTGCAGCGATGTCCTTTCGGTGTGTCTGCGATTCAGGCCGACAGGAGGTCGGCGATGCGCGTACCCACCCGCTCGACGACCGCGAGGGTGAACGCGTAGTCCATGCGCACCGGGCCGAGCACCCCGACGGCGCCGGGGATGGCTCCGGGAAGCGAGAAGCTCACGAGACTGCAGCCCGCGAGCGCGGGCGATTCGCCGAGCCCGATGCGGGCGCCGGCCTGTCCCGGGATGCCGCGAACCATGAGCCGGTTCAGCGGATCCCCGGTCTCGACCGCGTGCAGCACGCCGCCGAGATCGTGGGGGCTCGCGAACTCGGGCTGCTGCGCGATGTGCATCGCGCCCGAGCTGAGCAGTTGCGTGTCGAGCGGCCGCGTCCACGAGGCGGCCGCGGCACGCGCGACGATCCGGACGGCGGCGTGGCGCGCGAGCTGGGGATCGCCCTCGAGGCGCTCGCGGACCTGCGACAGCGGATGGCCGAGCAGCCGCTCGCGCAGCACGCTCTCGACCTGTTCGAGCGCGGCGCGGTCGAGCGGCGTTTCGAGTTCGAGCACGAGCGAGCGCGCGGAATGCCCGCCGAGCCCGAGATGCAGCAGCACGCGCCGCTCGCTGAGCGGCTCGACGTCGAGATGCTCGAGCACCTCGCGATCGAGCGACACCGCGAGCGCGAGCCCGAGCTGGTGCGTGAGCGAGCCGAGCAGCCGCGACGCGTCCTGCAGCATGCGCTCGACGTCGTGCGCCGAAGCGGCGAACTGCGCGTCGATCGCGTCCTCGAGTTCCGCGGACAGCGGCGCGGGTTCGAGCAGCGCCCGGACGAAGTAGTCGTACCCGTGCGTCGTCGGCACGCGCGCGGCGGAGCCGGCGCGCCGCTCGAGCAGGCCGAGGTCCTCGAGATCGGCGAGCGCGGCACGGACGCTGCCGCCGGACAGGCGCAGCCCCGCTTCGCGCGCGAGGCGGTCCGCCCCCACGGGGCGGGCGGCATCGCCGTGCAGGCGCACGAGCGCCGCGAACACGAGACGCTGGCGCTCGTTGAGCTCGGGATCGCCGGAGAGCCGGCGGCCGGGGAAAACGGTGTCGAACATGGGCGGGAATTTAGGGAGCACGCCGAAACGGTGTCAACCGCGCGCCCGGACGGCGAGCCACGCGATCGTGTCGTCGGCCAGGAACCGGTGTGCCCGTGGGATGCGCCACCCCCCCGGCAGGGATTCGAGCCTGCCCGCGTCCCGCGCGGCCGTGAACGCCTCGCCGTAGCGGCGCTCGACGGCGGCCCACTCCGAGGGCGCGTAGTCGGCCGCCAGCAGCCCGCTCGAAAGACGTAACCCGAGCATGACGATTTCGTCGGCGATGCTCGCCTCGGTCGAGTGTTCGCGCTCCGACTCCGGCGGCAGGCCGCCTTCCAGCGCGGCGGCCCAGTCGGCCGTCGAGAACCGGTTGCCCCAGCGCTCGCCGCGCCAGCAGGCGTGGGCGGACGGCCCCAGCGCGAGGTAGTCCCGGCGCAGCCAGTAGGTCAGGTTGTGGCGCGACTCGGCGTCGGGCGCGCAGAAGTTGCTCGTCTCGTAGCACGCGAGCCCCATGCCCTCCATGGCGGAGCTCAACTGCTCGTACAGCGCGGCCTGCGCTTCGTCGGGAACGGGTGGTCCGCCGGAGGCGAGCGCGCGCTCACCCTGCGGCGTCACGCCCTCGGGGATGTAGCAGTAGGCGCTCACGTGCTCGAGCCCGAGCGAACCCGCACGGGCGAGCGTGCGCGCGAACGCCTCCGCGCTGTGGCCCGGGTAGCCGTACATGAGGTCCAGGCTCACACGCTCGAATCCGTGCGCGCGCGCGAGCGCCACGGCCTCCACCGGACGCGCCTCGTCGTGGATGCGCCCGAGCGAGCGCAGTTCGGACGGTTCGAAGCTCTGCGCGCCGAACGACAGCCGGTTCACGCCGGCCTCCCGCCACGCCTCGAGCAGAGGCGCCTTCGCGCTCTCCGGATTCGCCTCGATCGTGACCTCGGCACCGGGCGCGAGCGTGAAGTGCGCGCGCAGGATCTCCCACAGCCGCCGGAAGTGCCGGGACGAAAGCGCGGACGGCGTGCCGCCGCCGAAGAACAGCGACGTGAACGCGACGCCGTCGGCGAGCGGGGCGCGCAGCGCCGCCTCGCGCTCGATGCCCGCGAACCACCGCTCGACGGCGTCGCCCGAGAAGGCCGCCGTCGAGAAGTGGCAGTAGTGGCAGCGCACGGCGCAGAACGGCACGTGCACGTAGAGACCGGTGCGCGCTTCCCGCCGCGCGGCCTCGCCGGGGCCCTCGCGGTTCAGCGAATGGGCCGGAACATCCGGTTGAAGCGGATGTTGAACAGGCCGTTCCACCACTTGTCGCCGGCGGTCGAGAAGTAGATGAAGAGCGCGCGGCCCTTCACGAGGTCCATGTCCACCGTGCCCCAGAAGCGCGAGTCGTACGAGTTGTCGCGGTTGTCGCCCATCATGAACAGCTGGTTGGGCCCGACCGTGACGAGCTCGGTGTTGTCGCGATCCTCGTAGCCCCGGTACTCGATCTCGCGCGGGTCCACGTGCTTCACGTACGGCTCGGCGAGCTTGCGGCCGTCCACGTACGCGTCCTTGTGCTTCACCTGCACCGTGTGGCCCGGCGTCCCGATGCAGCGCTTGATGAAATCCTTGCTCGGATCGGGCGGGTACTGGAACACGATCACGTCCCCCTGCCGCGGCGCGTGCAGCCCGGGCAGCCGGATGTGCGTGAACGGGATCTTCGGCCCGTACTCGAACTTGTTCACGAACAGGAAGTCGCCGACCAGCAGCGTGTCGCACATGGACTCGGACGGGATGCGGAACGCCTGGATGACGAACGCGCGCAGGAAGAACGTGAGCACGACGGCCCAGAGGATGGCCTCGGTGTACTCCCTCACCTGCGACTTCGGTGCGCTGCTGGACATGGCTCTCCTTTGGGAGCGTCAGCTCCGGTCCACCTTCAGTACGGCGAGGAACGCTTCCTGCGGGACCTCGACGGTTCCGATCTGCTTCATGCGGCGCTTGCCCTCCTTCTGCTTCTCGAGGAGCTTGCGCTTGCGGCTGATGTCGCCGCCGTAGCACTTCGCGATCACGTTCTTGCGCATCGCGCCGATGGTCTCGCGGGCGATGACCTTGCCGCCGATCGCGGCCTGCACCGCGACCTGGAACATCTGGCGCGGGATGAGTTCCTTGAGTTTCTCGCACAGCGAGCTGCCGTACGTGTACGCCTTCGAGCGGTGCACGATCGCCGACAGCGCGTCCACCATCTCGCCGTTCAGCAGGATGTCGAGCTTGATCACGTCCGACTGCTGGTAGCCGACGATGTCGTAGTCGAGCGACGCGTACCCGCGCGAGACGCTCTTCAGGCGGTCGTAGAAGTCGAGCACGATCTCGCCGAGCGGCAGCTTGTAGGCGATGCGCACACGCGTCTCCTCGATGTACTCCATGCCCTCGTGCTCGCCGCGGCGCTCCTGGCAGAGCTTGAGGATGTTCCCGAGGAACTCCGTCGGCGTCACGATGTGCGCGAGCACCATCGGCTCCTCGATCGCCTCGATGTTCTGCGGCGGCGGGAGATTGCACGGGTTGTCGACCTTCAGGAACTCGCCGTCGGTCTGCAGCACGTGATAGACCACGCTCGGCGTCGTCGCGATGAGGTCGATCATGAACTCGCGGCGCAGGCGCTCCTGGATGATCTCGAGGTGCAGCAGGCCGAGGAAGCCGACGCGGAACCCGAACCCGAGCGCGACCGACGTCTCCGGCTCGTACATGAGCGAGGCGTCGTTGAGCCGCAACCGCGCGAGCGCTTCCTTCAAATCCTCGTACTGTTCGGCGTCGATCGGGTAGAGCCCCGAGAACACCATGGACTTCGTCTCTCGGAAGCCCGGCAGCATCTCCATGCCGGCGATGTCGTCCGCGACGATCGTGTCGCCGACGCGCGCGTCCGCGACCGTCTTGATGCCGGCGACGATGTAACCCACCTGGCCCGCGTGCAGTTCGTCCGCCGGGTCGAGCTTGAGCCGCAGCTTGCCGACCTCGGTCACCTCGTGCATCGCGCCCGTGGACAGGAAGCGGATCTTCTCGCCGGAACGGATGCGGCCGTCCACCACGCGCACGAGGCACACGACACCGCG
>JBGANH010000211.1:0-8241 GCA_044222365.1 Candidatus Eiseniibacteriota bacterium | reverse complement strand
GTCGCTCCGGCCTCGACGTGCAGCGGCCCCCACACGCGCACGCCCGCCGAGCGCACGGCCGCGTCGTTGGTGAGCAGCGTGCCGCTCGGATGCGGGACGATCCACACCTCGACGTCGACCGGCGCGCTGTTGTCGAGGTTGGTGACGTTGCCCACGACCGCGAGGTCACTGACGTCCTTCAGGTCCTTCTTGTGGTCCTTGTAGGCGCTGACGAGGTTCAGGTCGACGGGCACGCCGACCAGCGCGACGGACGAGTTCACGCTCACCGGGTCGTAGCCGTGGTCCTTGAAGTTGTAGGTGACGACGAACTGGCCCGAGACGAACAGGCAGCCCGCGGCGACGACGCCGGCCAGCACGGCCGCGAACGTGGCGAGACGAAGAGGCTTGAGCATGGCGTTCGCGTCTCCTTTCAAGGCAGGCCGAACAGGCTGTAGGACAGCCCGGCCGTGAAGTTGCCGAACTTGCGCGTGGTCTCGCCGTCGACGACGGCCTGCATCTCGGCACGGAGGTCGATGCCGAACTTCGGGATCGGCGCGACGCGCAGTCCGAGTCCGCCGTCGTACGTGGTGAAGCTCTGCTCGAATCCGGGACGCTTGAGCGTCGTCCTGCCGACGCCGACGACCGGGTAGAAGGACAGCGGGCCGCCCATCGCGAACATCACGTTCGCGCCGTACACGGTTTCGTCGAAGCCTTCGCGCGTGTACGACACGTCGGCGACGGTCGTGACCTTGTCGCCGAGTTTGGTCGAGCCCCAGAACGGTTCCACGACGACGAACGGCACGAGGCGCACCGGCGCGCGGACGCCGATCAGCGTCCCCTTGCCTGCGTCCTCCTGCAGCACCGGGTAGCTCATGCCCGCGAAGGCGCCGAGCGAGATGCCGCCGGCGCGCGCGACGCCCGACGTCAGCGCGAGCAGCACGAGTGCCGAAGCGATGCAACGCTTCATGGATGATCCTCCCGTGAACGGACGATCGCGAGAGTGCGATCGCGACGATGCGTGCGACCTGTGGCCGGGGAAAGCGGCCCGAGGGTTATCGGGCGCCCCGATCCGGAACTTTCGCGGGGAGCGTCAGTGCAGCGTGTGCACGATCCGCACCGTCGCGGAGCAATAACGCGAGAGCAGATCGGCGAGCCGGCCGAGCATGGCGGAGAGATCGGCGCTGGAGCGCTCGGCGGGGCTGAACACCACGGCGAGCACCGCGGTAGTGCCCGGCGTGACCTGGGTGCGTGCGGAATCCGACGTCGGTGCGCCGAATGGCCCATCGTCGTCGGCGAGCAGTGGGCGATTCGCGAGGTTCACGCGACCCTTGCGAATGCCCTCGTAGCCCTCGCCCATGCGGCCGAGGCGCGCGAAGACCGCGTTTCGCACGAGGTCCCGGTCATAGAGCCCGAGCGAGAACTGGTGCTGCAGCGACGCGAGATTGCACACGTCGACGACGGGATGGATGGACGGTAGCGCCTTGTCCTGCAGCACGCGGCGGAGCAGCGCTTCGCTCGACGGACGCGTCTTGGTGGGATCGACGCCGAGGCGATGGAACATCGCGCGGTTCTCGGCGACGCCGGGGATGTCGCCGGGCGACCGGCCCGCGTGGCGCGTGCGGAGCTGTTCGCCGATCTCGTCGCGTTCCTGCGCGAACGATTCCGCGAGCGGCTCGGGCTTCACGCCGTCGGCTTCGAGCCAACCGAGCGTGAGTACGCCGCGCAGCGCTTCGTCCACTTCCAGCGTGAGGCCGCCGGTTCGGGCGATCGTCATCGGAGTTCGTCCTCCGGTCCGGAGTGGGCCGACGATCCGGAACGGCTGCGCGGTGGCGGAACCTTGTCCATCTCAAAGAGCGGGCGGCGGGAATTCCCTTTCCGACCCAAACGCGGCTCGACGTGGACGCCGAGCCCTCGATTGCGGCCAAAACTCATGTCATCGCCGCCCACCGGTTCCTTCGGACTTCCGTCCCTCGCGGGCCACTCGCTCGGGATTGCCACCGGCGCGATCGCTGCGTTGCTTCTCGTCGTGTGTCGCAGCGAGCGGTGAAACGTGCGGCGAACATATGCGGCACGCGTGATGTGCGCAAGCGATTCTTCGCGCGTGGAGAATTTTTCGCGCGCACTTTTCGTCGCGCGCGGCGTCGCGACGAGCAAGCGGCGTGCGCGTCGCGCGAGTGAAACGCGAAACGCCGCGCGTGACGCGCGGCGTTTCGGACGAACGCAGTCGTGCGCGTTCTCGCGCGCTCGTCAGGACGCGGACGTGCTCGCGTCCGACGTCGGCAGCCGGCGCACGACGCGCTCGACGCGCCAGCGCTTGCCACCATCGCTGATCTCGACCTCGTCGCCCGCGACGTGGCCGAGCAGCAGCTTGCCGATCGGTGCCTGGAAGGAGATCACGTTGTCGCCGAGATGCTGTTCGCCGTCGCCGAGGATCCAGTAGCTCGTCCGCTCCTCGCCGCACGCGAGCGACACTTCGGTGCCGAGCCCCGCGATGCCGTCCTTGTACTCGGCGTCCTCGACGAAGCGCGCGCGCGTGATGCGCAACTGCAGCGCAGCGGCCTGCTTCTGCGCGTTCGCCTGCTTGAGCTTGGCCGAGTGGTACTCCGCGTTCTCCTTGAGGTCGCCGAGTTCGCGGGCCTTCTGGATCGTCTTCGGGATCGTGGTCTTGAGCTCGCGCTCGATCGTGGCCAGCTCACCCTTGAGCTTTTCCCACGTGGGCCGCGTCATCACCGGCACGTCGAAGTCGTCGGCCTGCTCGCCCACCTGGCTGAACAGCGCGTCGGTGCGCGCCTGCCGGTGGTCGAGCACCCACTGGCGCTCCTCTTCGAGGCCCACGCGGCCGAGCGAGTCGAGCGCCGGGAACAGCAGCCGGTCGCTGGAGCGCCACTGCCGCACGAGCACCCGCACCTTGAGGCGCATCTCCTCGGTGGGCGGCGTGTTCGCGAGCATTTTCTGGAAGGCGCCGTCCGTCTCGAGCCAGCGCGTGACCTTCTCCGCGGTCGAGGGCTTGGGCTTCTCCTCGATGAGCTGCAGCGCCGCGAAGAAGAGCCGCCACGCGTCCGCCGGCGGCGTCGCGTTGTTGAAGTCTTCCTCGATCAGGCGCATCACCGCGGCCGAGTACTGCACCGCGTGATCGAGCAGCGCTCGCCGCAGCAGCGTGCGACCGTGGTCGTCGAGCGCGGCGCGGTCCTTCTCAGCCTCGTCGCGCACGGCGGCGAAGCGCGAGTCGAGCGCGGACAGGATCGCCTCGGCCTCCACGCCCGCGGCGCGCGACTCGGCGAGCAGCGCGAGTTGCTCCTCCTCGGCGCCCAGGTCGGAGATCGCGAGGCCCTGCTCCCACAGCGTGCGCAGCACGCCGATCCACTCGTCGCGGCGCTCCGGATACCAGCGCGTGAAGTACAGCCCGGCGCGCGCGCGATCGGGGCGCTCGCCTTCCTCGTCCAGCATCGTCCTCTGGATGAACGAACCGAAGCGGCCCTTGAGCGCGACTTCGGCCTGCGGGTGCTGCGCGAGGAACTTCCGGATCACCGACAGGTTGTGCTTCGCCGGCTTGCGCACTTCGTAGAGCGGCAGCGGCGTGCGGTCGTGCTTCGGTGCTGCCGTGCCTTCGGGCGCGAGCTTGTAGAACTGCTCGAACGCGCGCGTGTGGTCGATGCGCGGATCCTTCTCCGCGGCCGCGCGCGCCTTGCGCCAGAACGTCGTCCACTCCTTCGCGGCCACGAGATCGGAGCCGATGAGGAACACCTTCAGCCGGTTCGCGTCCGCCTGCCCGCCGAGGATCTTGAGCGCGCGCACGACCATCGTCGCCTGCTCCTCGGCGACGAGGCGCTTCACCTCGGCCGGATCGGAGAAGCGCAGAAGGCGCAGGTCGTCCTCGGCCACCGCGGTCAGCGTCCGGCGAGCCGCGGCGTAAGGCATCTTGTGACCCTTCGACTTCGCGAAGTCGATCACCACCGTCGTCGTGTCGTTCGACACGATGCGGCCGGCGCCGAACCCTTCGTGCAGGATGCCGCGCCCCGGCGCGAGCGCCGAGATCGAATCGAACTGCTCGATCGCGCGCGGCAGCGGAATGCCGTCGTCCTCGAGCCCGCTCTGCGCAACCGCGGCGTCCACGTCGGGCACCGTGGCGCCCGGACCCTGGCGCAGCGCCAGCGTCATCGCCACGCGGAAGTCGTCGGCCGCCGTCTCGCCGCCTGCGGTCGTCGCGATCGCGACGATGCGCCGCAGCGGCTCGAGCGCTTCGCCCGCGCGGTTCCCCTTCGCGAGGCCCTGCGCGGTGATGTCCGCGAGCTGGCGGGCCTCCTTCATCGCGCCCTGCGTCGCGACCGCGGGCAGCGCCTGCGCGAGCTGCACGAGGCCGTCCCAGTCGGAGTGCTCGACGAACTCGAGCGAGGCCTCCTCGAGATCGGACCAGCGTGACTCGGCCGCGAGCCGCGGCGCGAGCTCGGCGAGCAGCGCGCGACGATCGTCGCCCTGCTTCGCCTCGCCGAGCCGCTGCGCGAGCAGCAGCGCGAGCTCGAGGTCGTCCGGATTGATCGCCCACGCGCGAGAGAGCGCGTCGATGCGCTCGGGATCCTTCTTCAGGCCCTCATGGGCCTGCACGAGCATGCGGGCCGCGGCGTGCGTCTGCGCCAGCGCGATCGAGCGCTCGGCGATCGCGGCGAGCGGCTCCCACTTCTTCGCGGCCGCGACCTTCTCGCCCACCTGCAGGAGCGATTGGGTCGCGCGCTCCACGTTGCCTTCGAGAGCGCACACGGCTGCGAGCAGGTAGTACACGCCCCACGAGGCATCGGCTTGCTTCAGTCGGCCGCCGAGCTCCTCGCGGGCCCAGGTCAGGCGCTTCTCGGCTTGCGCCTCGTGCGCGATGGATTCGAGACGGTCGCGCGATTCGGGCGAGAGATCGGCGCCGACTTCACCTCGGAGAACGGGCGGCAGGGCGTCGCGAACAGGCATGGCCCCTCGTAAGGCTGCGGGTCGGTGGGTGCGGAGAAAGGGGCGCGAATATCGCCCACGCGACGCCCGCGCGCAAGCGGCGGGGCCGTGTTTCCGAGGGCGCGGACGCGTTCGCGGCAGTTGACGCCACTCCCCGCGCTGTGCGTAACTGCCCGCCGCGATGAAGATCTACACGCGCACGGGCGACGACGGCACCACCGGGCTGCTCGGTGCGGCGCGGGTGCCCAAGCACGATGCGCGCGTGGAGGCCTACGGAACGGTAGACGAGCTCAACGCGGTGCTCGGCGTGGCGATCACGCTGGACTCGCGGCGCGAGCTGGCCGATGACCTCGCCGAGATCCAGTCCGCCCTCTTCCGTGTCGGCGCCGAGCTGGCGACGGCCGACCCTCGCGCTCTCGCGTCCCTCGCTCTCGTCAGGGACGCCGACGTGGCGGGGCTGGAGCGGACCATCGACCGACTCGACGGCGATCTTCCTTCGCTGACGCGGTTCGTGCTGCCGGGGGGAACGCCGCTGGCGGCACAGTTGCACTTCGCGCGCACGGTGTGCCGGCGTGCGGAGAGGCGCGTGACGGCGCTCGCGGATCACGCGAGCGGATCGTCCCGCGTGGTGCAGTACCTGAATCGTCTCGCCGACCTGCTGTTCGTGATGGCGCGCTGGAGCAACCATCGCGAAGGCGTCGCCGAGACGACGTGGCCGTCCTCGAGCGACACGTAGTCGCGCGATCGACCCGGTCGCACGCGCACGAAGCGTCGTGCGGATCGGCGCCCACGATGCAGATGGACCCTTTACTTCGGCTGCGGCCGTGGCCATAATCGTGTCCGCAAGCCGGCCTTCACGGAGGGACGCACGATGCACGGGAAGACGCGAGCGATCGCGCCCGGCATCTCTTCCCGCGGCTTTCTCCTCGCGGTCACCACGCTGGTTTTCGCCTGCCCGGCGTGGGCGGATGTGACGCTGAAGGAGAAGACGGTTTCGAGCGGCATGATGGGTTTCGGCAACGGAACCTCCGAGCGCACGACCGTCATCGCGGGAGACAAGAGCCGCAGCGACGAGCAGAACACGTACACCGGCCGCTTCCAGACGTTGGCGGGCGGTGGCAAGCCGCAGAGCAGCGTCCAGATCATCCGCCTCGACCGAGAGGTGTTCTGGAGCCTCGATCCGCAGAAGAAGCAGTACACCGAGCTCGCCTTCGCCGACATGCGCCAGATGATGGAAACAGGCGTCGGCCAGGCCCAGCAGTCGAACCCGCGCGGCAAGGACGTCGAGTACGAGTACACGGTCGACGTGAAGCGCACGGGCAAGAAGGATCGCATCAACGGATTCAACGCCGAGGAGTGGATCATCACCCTCACGGCGACGCCGAAGAACGCGAGCGGTGGCGCCCCCGCCGGCGGTTTCTCGATGACGATGGACGAGTGGCTCGCGTCCGACGTGGCCGGTTCCGGTGAGATTCAGGCGTTCTACCGGCGGATGGGCGAGAAGCTCGGCATGGATCCGGCAGTGCAGCGATTCGCGGTCGGCGCGATGGCGATGTATCGCGACGCCGTGAAGCAGATCGCCGAGAAGATGAAGGAGATGAAGGGCTACCCGGTGCGCAGCACGCTCACCATGGGCATGGGGGCCCCCGCGACGACGGCTGCCGCGACGCCCCAGGCGGAGACGGACAAGGCGCGCGCCGCTCGCGAAGAAGAACGGAAGAAGCAGCACGAGCAGCAAGACGCCGATGCGAAGGAGAACGCCGGCAACGCCGCCGCTCGCGGTGACGTCGGTGGCGCCATCGGCGGACTTCTCGGTCGTCGGATCGGACGCGCCGCGCAGAAGCAGGCCGAGACGACCGCGGATCACTCCGAAGCCAACGGCAGCACCAGTGGCAACACCTCGTCCGGCGGCCTCACGATCACTACCGACGTGCTCAGCGTCACGACGGGACCAGTGGTCACGAGCTACGACGTACCGGCGGACTACAAGAAGGTCGAGCGCAAGCTGAAGTAGCGTTCCGGACGCGCAGGCGCCGCCGCCTCGCGGCGGTGGCGCCCGCTCCGGCAGCGCCGGCCGCAACCCGCGCGTGAACCCGGGCGATTCGTGCCCGATGCGCGCACGTCCCAGACCCGGAGCACCGAGTGGTGCGCCCCGGAAGGAACACCGATGAGATCACGCCGTCGCCGCCCCCGCGGTTCGCGCCCGTTCGAACCGGGTACGTCCCCCGATGCGCAATCCGGAGAGAGCTTCATGGACATGACGCCGTCGCCCGAGGACATGGGCGGAGACGACGCCGCCGACGGCGGTGACACGGGATACGAAGGCGCCACCGACAGCGCGCCCGCCGAGGGCTTCTCGCCCGAGGGCGGAGCGCCCGGAGCGCCACAGCAGGGCGGCATGCAGGGTGGTCGCGGGCGGCGTCGCCGCCGTCGCGGCCGTGGCCCGCGCCCCCAAGGACAGGAAGGTATGCAGCAGCAGCAACAGCAGCGCCCGCAGGGCGGTGGTTACAACCAGCAGAACATGAACGGTCGCGGACGGCGTCGCCGTCGCACGGGCGGCGGTGGCGGCGAGAGCCGCGGGCCGCAGCGTCGCGGTGGTCTCGAGATCCTGAAGGACATGCAGCAGCGGGGCGCCGCGCTCGATCCGACCGAGCGGCTGATCCTCGAGCTTCCGCCGGGCGCCGGCAATCCGCCGTACGGCGATCGCATCACCGGTCGCGCGATCGACCTGATCGCGCCCATCGGCCGCGGCCAGCGCTGCCTGATCGTCTCGCCGCCCAAGGCCGGCAAGACGCGCATCCTGCAGGCCATCGCGGCGTCGATCGCGCACAACCATCCCGAGGTCGGCATCTACGCGCTGCTCGTCGACGAGCGGCCCGAGGAAGTCACCGACTTCAAGCGCAACACGCCGGCCGAGGTCATCGCCGCGTCGAGCGACATGTCGATCCGCGAGCACATCGAGACGGCCGAGCGCGCCATGGAGGTCGTGGCGCAGCAGGTGATCGACGGCAAGGACGTCGTGCTGCTGCTCGACTCGATCACGCGACTGGCCCGGGCGTACAACGCCGCGTCGGGCAACGGCGGCCGCACGATGTCGGGCGGCCTCGACTCGAACGCGATGCAGGCGCCGCGTCAGATCTTCGGCGCCGCGCGCAAGATCGAGGACGGCGGCTCGCTCACGATCTTCGGCACCGCGCTGATCGACACCGGCTCGCGCATGGACCAGGTGATCTTCGAGGAGTTCAAGGGCACCGGTAACAGCGAGATCTATCTCTCGCGCGAACTCGCCGAGCGCCGCATCTATCCCGCGATCGACATCGCCAAGAGCGG
>JBGANH010000210.1:7075-8248 GCA_044222365.1 Candidatus Eiseniibacteriota bacterium | reverse complement strand
GTCGTACACGAAGTAGCGCTGGTCGGTCCACACGGCGAAGAAGCCGCCGGCGCCGTCCGGCAGCATCGCCGCGAGATCGCGGTAGCGGTCGGCGGTCAGCAGCAGCTGACCGTCGGCGGCCCACATCGGCTGTCCGCCCGCCGAAAGGCGCTGGCCGTAGAAATCGTTCGTCGTGCCGCTGCGGGTGTCCGTCCAGATCACGAACAGCCCGCCCGTGCCGTCGAAGGTCATCCGCGGATAGCGCTGCTGTGCGGCGTTCGTGTTCACGGCGGCGCCGTTGGCCCCCCACATCGCGGTTCCCGCCGAGTTGAACGCCTGGGCGTACACGTCGAAGTTCGTGCCGCCCCCCGAGACCCGCAGGTCGGTCCAGCACGTGTAGAAGTTGCCGTAGCCGTCGGTCTCGAGCGGCCCCGAATACTGGTCGGCGGCGGCGGTGCAGACGGCGACGCCGTTGGCCGTCCACTGCTGCACTCCGGCGCTCGACACCCGCTGCAGATACAGGTCGTTGTTGGACGGGGTCGCGCGATAGTCGGAGAACAGGGCGCAGAAGCCGCCGGATCCGTCCGCCACCATCGAGGCCATGTACTGCGCGCCGGACGCGACGCAGAACGAGAGCCCGTTGGCGGTCCACGCCATGGTGCCGTTGGCCAGCACGTGCTGCGCATAGAGGTCGTAGGACGTCGCCGCGCCGTTGCGATAGTCGCTCCAGCCGATGAAGGCGCCGCCCGAGCCGTCCGCCACGATTTCGGGATAGTCCTGCGCGTCCGTCGCGTTGCAGATGACGAGGCCGTTCACCGTCCACTGCGCCAGCCCGTTCGCGTTGAGCCGCTGCGCGTAGATGTCGAAGCTCACGCCGCGGTTGTCGCGCCAGGCCAGCACGATGCCGCCCGAGCCGTCGGCGCAGACCGAGGGCAGCGATTGGTAGGCGGTGTTCGTGCAGATCGGGACTCCGCCCGCGGTCCACAGCGCGTTGCCGCGGGAGTCGAGCCGCTGCGCGAACAAGTCGTAGTTCCCGTACCGCGAATCCTGCCACACGACGATGACTCCGCCCGCGCCGTCGGAGACGACGGCCGGATGGTACTGGCTGCCGGCCGCGTTCGAGATCGTCGTGTTGACGACGGACGAGTTCGACCAGCCCGCGAGCGCGGGGCCGGCCAGGGTGACGGACAACAG
>JBGANH010000210.1:0-7035 GCA_044222365.1 Candidatus Eiseniibacteriota bacterium | reverse complement strand
AAGACGAATCGCATGACGACCTCCGTGGGACGCTCGGGTTCCGGGTGCCTCTGCCCGGTAAGGAGCCCCCCACGCGCGGTCCGTCACACGAAAATCGTGGACCTCAGCTCGCCGAATGCCAGGGCAGCGGCCACACGTCGTGGTGCGTGCACTTGTTGTACGTCGTGAGCGCCCAGAGGAGCCCGTAGGGCGTCATGTTCACGAGCGGCACGGACAGCCCGCACCACCGGGCGATGTCGGCGCTCATGCTCACGCAGTCCTGCACGCCGATGGTGTAGAACGCGCTCCCCCAGCTCTGCTCGGCCTTCTGGAGCGCGAGCAGGAGCGCCTCGTCGGGCACTTCGAAGCGCGCGTAGTGATTGATGAACGCTTCGCGGTTCGAGCGGTCGATCTCGCCGCCGCCCGCCGGTGCGTGATGCGTCTGCGGATGGAACCCGCGCCACTCCTTGCGGTGCTGCGAATCGATCTCGAACAACGTCGCCGAGTGGAACATGCCCGTCTCGCTGATGACCGTCAGGTGTCCCATGCATTCCTCCTAGGCGCTGACGCCGTATTCGCGAAGCGCGTCGTTGAGGCTGGTCTTGCGGTCGGTGCTTTCGGAACGAGTGCCGATGACGAGCGCGCACGGCACCCCGAACTCGCCCGCGGGAAACTGCTTGGGCCGGTGCCCCGGAATCACGACGGCGCGCTCCGGGATCTCCCCGCGCGATTCGATGGGGCGGCTGCCGCGCACGTCGAGCACGAGCGTGCTCGCCGTGAGCACGACGCCGGCGCCGAGCACGGCGCCCGCGCGCACGCGCACGCCCTCGACGACGATCGCGCGCGAGCCGACGAAGCAGTCGTCCTCGATGATCACGGGCGCGGCCTGCGGAGGCTCGAGCACGCCGCCGATCCCGACGCCACCCGAGAGGTGCACGCGTGCGCCGACCTGCGCGCACGAGCCCACCGTCGCCCACGTGTCCACCATGGTGCCCTCGCCCACGCGCGCGCCGATGTTCACGTAGCCCGGCATGAGGATGACGCCCTTCTCGAGGAAGCTGCCGTAGCGCGCGACGCCCGGGGGCACGACGCGCACGCCGGTCGTCTCGAGGTCGCGCTTGAGCGGCACCTTGTCGAAGAACTCGAGATCGCCCGCGCGCACGGGCTCGGAGACCCGCATGCGGAAGTACAGCAGGATCGCTTCCTTGATCCACGCGTGCGTCGTCCACTCCCCACCGGCCGTCGCCGGAGGCGACGCCACTCGCAGGTCGCCGCAGTCGAGCGCGGCCACGGTGCCTTCCACCGCGCCGCGCAGTCCGGCGTCGTCGAGCGGCGTCGCGCCGCTCCAGCCCGCCTCGATGGTCTGGCGCCAGCGCTCGATCGGGTACTCGCCCACTCAGGCCTCCAGGTTCGCCATGCGCGCGATCGCCTCGCGGCACTGCTCGAGCGTGGGCACCAGCGCGAAGCGCACGAAGCCTTCGCCGCCGGGCCCGAGATAGGATCCCGGCACCGTCACGATGCCGAGCTTCAGCAGCTTCTCCACGAACGCGACGTCGTCGCCACCGGGGGCGGCGAGCCACAGGTAGAACGTCGCGACGCTGCCTTCGGTCTTCCAGCCGCGGCGCGCGAACTCGGCGCGGAACAGGTCGCGCTTCGCCGCGTACTTCGCGCGCAGTTCACCCGTGTGCGATTCGTCGTTCCACGCCGCGATCGCCGCGTCCTGCACGAAGTCCGGCGTGGCCGCGCCGACGCTCGGCCGGAACTTCTTGAGCGCGTCCATGAGCCGCACGTCGCCGGTCATGAAGCCGCTGCGGTAACCCGTCATCGCGCTGCGCTTGCTCAGCGTGTACATGGCGACGACGTTGTCGAAGCCGTGCTGCAGCAGCGTCGGCGGCGGGCCGCCCTCGAAGTACAGGTCCGAGTACGCCTCGTCGGACGCGACCCAGAAGCCCCACTTGCGCGCGAGCGCGACGATCTTCGCGCCCTGCTCGGGCGTGAGCACGGAGCCCGTCGGGTTCTGCGGCGAGTTCAGCCACAGCAGCGCGGTCTTCGCCCACACGTCGTCGGGCACGCGCTCGGGATTGAAGCACCAGCCGTCCTCGGATTTCAGCGGCGTGAAGTACGGATCGGCGCCCGCGAACCGCGCGCCACCTTCGTACACCGGGTAGGCGGGCGTCGGGATGATCACCGTGCGCTTCGGCCCCGCCGGGTCCACGACGGCGAACGCCATGTTGAACACGGCCTCCTTGAGGCCGTTCGCGGGCAGCACCTGCGTCTCGGGATCCACCGTGATGCCGTAGCGGCGCTGCATCCACGCGGCGCACGCGGCGCGCAGTTCGGGCTTGCCCGTGGTCGCGGGATAGCTCGACACCGTCGGCACGCTCTTCAGCAGCGTCTCGCGGATGAACGCGGGCGTCTCCTCGCGCGGATCGCCCATGCCGAAGTTGATGATCGCGACGCCCGCGGGCGCGAGTTCGCGCTTGCGGCGGTCGAGCTTCACGAACGGATATTCGTCGCCGCCCGTCAGCAGCGGGTGCAGCGGGGCCGCGGTGACCAGCTCATGGCTCTGGGACATCTACTCCTCCGTCGAAAGGAACGCGGCGAGCCGGGCGTAGGCCTCACCGAGATGTGCGATGGGACAGTACTCGTCGGCCCGGTGGCAGAGCGTCGCGATGCCGGGACCGAAGTTGAACGCCGGAACGCCCGCGGCCGAGAACTGCGCCACGTCGGTCCAGCCCTGCTTGCCGGCGACCGTGGCGCCGAAGCGCTTCACGAACGCCCGCACTTCCGGATGATCGAGGTGCACGTCGCCCGCGCGGGCGGAGTCCACCACGTCGAAGCCGAACTCCGCGGGCACGAGCGCGCGCAGTCGCGCGACCGCCTCGTCCACGCTGCGGCCCGGCGGAAAACGGTGATTGAGGTTCGCGACCATTTCGTCGGGCACGACGTTGCGCGCGCGTCCGGCGCGAAGCGTCGTCACCTGCAGCGTCTCGCGGAACTCGATGCCCTGCACCTGCACGGACGTCACCGGATGCTTCGTGATGTCGGCGAGCCAGGCCGCGCCCGCCCCGACGGCGTTCGTGCCCATCCACGGCCGCGCCGAATGGGCGGAAACCCCGGGCACGCGCACCTCGGCGTTCACGACGCCGTTGCAGCCCATCTCGACCTGGAGGTCGGTGGGTTCGAGCAGGATCGCGAGCGACGCTCCGGACAGCCAGGGCAGTTCACGCAGCAGCCGGCCGAGGCCGTTGTGCACCGCCGGACCTTCCTCCGCGTCGTAGAAGATCATCGCGAGGTCGAAGCGCAGCGCGTCGGGATCGAGCGTTTCGGCGAGCGTCAGCATGACGGCGTCGCCGGCCTTCATGTCGGTCGAGCCGACGCCGTACAACCGGTCGCCCTCGCGGCGCGCACGCGCGTTGCCCTGCGCGGGCACGGTGTCCGTGTGTCCCGCGAGCACGAGCAGCGGCCGGCCCCGTGCAGGCCCGCGCCAGACCAGCGACAGCCCCGAGCGCGTCACCTCGCCCTTCGGCAGCGCGCGCAGGCGCGCCTCGACGAAGGCGGTGATCTCGGCTTCGGTGCCGGTCACGCTCGGGATGTTCACGAGCGTTTCGAGCAGCCCGGCGATGCTTTCGGAGGTCGGGGACACGCTTCATCCTTTCGGGCCACGGGACGCGCGAAAGCTAGCATCGGCCCCACCCTTGCGCCACAGCGCGTCCCACCGCAAAGTGCCGCGCATGCGCACCTCCCTCCTGCTGACCGGCGCGGACACGTTGCCGCTGCTGCACCGCCTCTCCTCGAACGTGCTCGCCGACCTCGCCGTCGGGCAGTGGCGTCCCACGCTGTTCTGCGACTTCCGCGGGCGCCTGCTGTATCGAGCGCTCGTGGTGCACGCGGCGCCGGGCGAAGTCCGGTTGCTCTCCGACGCGGAGCCCGGCGCCGGTCTGGCGGCGTTCGTCGACCGGTACGTGTTCCGCGAGGACGTGAAGATCACCGACCGCTCCACGGAGCCGCTCCCCACGCTTTCGCTCGAGACGCCCCTGCCCGCGGCGCTCGACGAGCGCGCGCGCATCGAGGCCGGCGCGCCGCGCCACGGCCACGAGATCGCCGAGCACTTCACTCCGTACGAAGTCGGACTCGCGCACGAAGTGCACCTGTCGAAGGGCTGCTACACCGGGCAGGAGTCGCTGCAGCGGCTGATCACGTACGACAGCGCGCGCCGCAGGCTCGTGCGGATCTCGGGCTCGGGGCCAGCGCCCGGCACGCACGGCGAACTCGTCGCCGCGGGCGAACCGGCCGGGCTCGTGACGAGTGCGCTGGCCGAAGGCACCGGCTGGGTGGGGCTCGCCGTCGTGCGCCGGGACCGGATCGAGTCGGGCGAAGCGCTCTCGCTGGCCGACGGCCGGGCCGTGACGATCGCGCACGTGTTCGAGCTCACGCGCCCCCAGGGCCGGCCCGCCTAGCGAAAGCAGCGCTGGAGGTGCCGCGCGCAAACCGTTGCGCGGCAGCCATCAGGCGGCGTCGGACTCTCCGCCATCGGCGGGCGCTTCGGGCTCGCCCTCCTCGACCACGAGCACGTCCGTGGTGAGCACCAGACCGGCGATGCTGGCCGCGTTCTCGAGCGCGCAGCGCGAGACCTTGGCCGGGTCGAGGATGCCGTCCTCGAGCAGGTCGCCGTAGCGCCCCGTGCGGGCGTTGAAGCCCCAGTCGCCGCCGTGCTCGGCGAGCGCGGCGAGCAGCAGCCCGGCGTCCTCGCCCGCGTTGATCGCGATCTGGCGCGCGGGCTCGGCGAGCGCCGCCAGCACGACGTCACGCGCGGCACGTTCGGCCGGCTGTGTGCATTCCAGTTCGCGCACGGCGGCGCCTGCGCGATACAGCCCGATGCCGCCGCCCGTGAGCACGCCCTCTTCCACCGCCGAGCGCGTCGCCGCGAGCGCGTCCTCGAGCCGCGAGCGGTTGGCGTGGATCTCGAACTCGGTCGCGCCGCCGGCGCGCAGCACCGCGACGCCGCCCGCGAGCCGCGCGAGCCGGGCGCGCAGCACCTCGCGGTCGTCGTCCAGTTCGCACACGGCGAGCGCGCGCCGAAGCTGCGCGACGCGCTGCGCCACCGCTTCGCTGCGGCCGCCGCCCTGCAGGATCGTCGTCTGTTCCATCGTCGAAGTCGCGTGGCGTGCGCGGCCGAACCAAGCCGCCTCGAAGCGCGCGGGTTCGCGCCCGAGCTCGGGCGCCAGGAGCGCGGCGCCGGTGAGCAGCGCGAGGTCGTCGAGCAGTTCGCGGCGCTCGGCCGGCGCCTGCGGCAGCTTCACGACCGCGCCGGGCGCGGTGCCGCGCAGGCGGTTCACGACGAACACCGGAAGCGCGTCCGGGCCCACGTCCTCGCAGATCACGAGCAGCGGCCGCGACTGGCGCGCGGCGGCCTCGAGCATCGGCACGACGTCGGCCGGCGTCGCGAGCACGCCGTCCACGAGCGCGACGAGCGGATGCGCGAACGACGCCTCCATGTCCTCGGCGTCGGTGATGAAGTAGGGCGAGGCGTAGCCGCCGTCGAAGCGCGTGCCCTCGAGCACCTCGAGGGTCGTGTCGAGTCCGCGGCCTTCCTCGACCGTGACCACGCCGAGGCGCCCGACGCGCTCGAGCGCGTGCGCGAGCATCTCGCCGAGCCGGCGGTCCCCGGACGCGATCACGGCGACGCGTTCGAGATCACGTCCGCCTTCGACCGGCCGCGCGTTCGCCGCCATCGCCTTCTTCGCCGCGCGCACCGCGCGGTCCATGCCGCGCTTCACCGCGACCGGATGCAGGCCGTTGGCGACCGCGGCGAGACCGCCACCCGCGAGACGGTGCGCGAGCACCGTGGACGTCGTCGTGCCGTCACCCGCCTGCTGCGCCGTGTGGAACGCCGCCTCGCGCAGCATCTGCACGCCGACGTTCTCGAACAGGTCCGCGAGCGACACCTCCTGCGCCACGGCGACGCCGTCGCGCGTGATCGCGGGTACGCCGTGCAGCCGGTCGAACACGACGCTGCGCCCCCGCGGCCCGAGCGTGATGCGCACGGCGCTCGCGAGCTGGTCCATGCCGCGCCACAGCGCACCGCGCGCGGCATCGTCGAACAGGACGCGTTTGGGCATCGTCGGGCTCTCCCGGGGACCGAAGGCGCTCTCGATGCGGCCGGAACTGGCCGCGCGGGCGTTATCGGCCGTTCGTCAGCGGGGCAACAGCCCCGCTTCACGCGCCGCCTGCACGACCTCGGGCCGGGCGTCGGGCCGCCGAGCGGCCTCGCTCGCCCAGCGCATGGCGCGCGACGTGTCGCCGGCGGCCGCCCAGCTCGCCGCGGCGTCGAAGGCCGCGTCCGAACGGGTCTCGAGCACGACGGCGATCTTTTCGTGCTCCTTCGCCGCGGCGGCGTAGTCGCCCGCGGCGCCGAACGCCGCGGCGCGCGTGCGGTGGTCGATCTCCCAGCGCGGGTTGAACGCGAGTTCCGCGGCCAGGTTCTCGTCACCCGCGCGCACGCGCACCCAGCCGCCGAGCGAGTCGTGGCGGAAGAAGTAGTCCTCGCCACGCGGCTCGCCCGCCGCGCGCGGCCGGTAGGCGCTGTAGAAGCCGCCTCGCAGTGTCGAGTCGCCGTACCAGACGCGCAGCGCCGGCGCGTCGCCCTGCACGAGACCGATGCGGTCGGGCACGCGCACGAAGAAGATGCGCGCGTGCGCGCCCGGCTTGGGCAGCTTCGCGAGCAGGTCATCGCGCATGGCCGCGTTCCAGACCGCGGCACGGCGCTGGTACATCGCGTCGCCCCAGTCGAGCGAGGGCGTGCGGTCACGCGCGGTGCCGAGCACGGCGAGCAGCGCGAGCGTCGCTCCGGCGACGGCGGCGTTCGCGCCGAGCCACGGGGCGAGCGCGAGCAGTACGCCGAGCGCGGCGAACGACGCGTAGTAGGCGTGGAAACCGAGCCCGGGCAGCAGCAGGGGCGCGACGCCGACCGCGGCCCAGGCGAGCGCGAACAGGCGCGTGCGGCCGGGCGCGAACGGCGGCGCGGGCTCCTCCCCCTGGGGACGCAGCGCCCCC
>JBGANH010000209.1:0-8317 GCA_044222365.1 Candidatus Eiseniibacteriota bacterium | reverse complement strand
TCCGATCAACGACCCCACCCGGAAGTACCTGACCGACAAGGTCATGGCCGAGTACGAGCGGGAACTGGCGAATCCGTCGGTCCCGCACCACGAGGAGTCCCACTCCTACTCGGAATGACCGGCGGGTACTCACCCCTCTCGAACCGGGGCCCCCGACCCCGGCGCGGCGGCGGCATTGACCGGAATCCCCTCGACCGGGTATTCTGCCCCCCGCTTTTCTCCACTCTGCAGTTTCTTCTGGGCCAATAGCCAGCACCCCGCGAAGCGTGGCAGTGAGCCGAGCGGACCGTGACGGAAATCCCGTTCTGTTGGTGGGGCGTGGCCAAGCGGTAAGGCACGAGACTTTGGCTCTCGCATACGGAGGTTCGAATCCTCCCGCCCCAGCCATCTTTCCGGGCGGCAGGACGCGTCCTCGTGCGTGAGTGATTCCCACGAGGACGTGCGCCCCCTTCGGCGCGCTCCCGTGAGAAGTGCTGTTCTTTGTTCCTGCGCGGGAGCGGGACTCCCGTGCATCGCATTCGTCCGTGAGCGATAACCCGGGAGGTCCAGCTTGGACCCGTGTCGCATCTTCGCAGGAAACGCCAGCCGCGCCTTGGCCACCGCCATCTGCGAGAAGCTCAAGGTGCCCCTCGGTGACGTCGAGGTCTCGACGTTCGAGGACGGCGAAGTGTCCGTGCGCTTCAACGAGAACATCCGCGGCAGCGACGTGTTCATCGTGCAGTCCACGAACGCGCCGGCGGACTACCTCATGGAGCTGCTGGTCATGCTCGACGCCGCCAAGCGCGCGTCGGCCCGCCGGGTCACCGCGGTGATGCCGTACTTCGGCTACGCGCGCCAGGACCGCAAGGACCAGCCGCGCGCGCCCATCACCGCGAAGCTCGTGGCGAACGTGATCACGGTCGCGGGCGCGGACCGCGCGCTCACGATGGATCTGCACAGTGCGCAGATCCAGGGCTTCTTCGACATCCCGCTCGACCATCTCTACGCGGCGCCCGTGCTCATCGAGCACTTCCTCAAGCTGCAGGTGCCGAACCTCGTCGTGGTCGCGCCGGACATCGGCTCGGTGAAGATGGCGCGCGCCTACGCGAAGCGCCTGAACGCCGACCTCGCGCTGGTGGACAAGCGTCGCCCGAAGGCGGACTCGGTCGAGGTCATGAACATCATCGGCGACGTCGAGGGCAAGAACGCGGTCATGTTCGACGACGTCGTCACCACGGCGCGCACGCTGTGCCAGGCGGCCGCGGCCATCCGCGCCCGCGGCGCGCTCGACATCTACGCCGGCGTCACGCACGGCGTGTTCTGCCCGGGAGCGCTCGAGCGCATCGACGCGTCCCCGATCAAGCAGGTGGTCGTCACCGACACGCTGTACCACGCGCCCGGCACGCTGAGCGCGAAGGTGCAGGAGCTGCCCGTCGCCGGGCTGCTCGGTGAGGCCGTGCAGCGCATTCACGAGGAACGCTCGCTCAGCTCGCTGTTCGTCTGAGCGCCACGGAAGGTTTTCGAGGAACCCCGGTTCTGCCGGGTGGCAGTGCAACAGAGGAGGCAACATGTCGTCGGTGATTCAGATGAACGGCACCCGTCGTGAGTCGGTCGGCAAGGGCGGCGCCCGCAAGGCGCGCGCGGCCGGTCAGCTCCCGGGCGTCGTGTACGGCCACGGCGAGGAGCCGGTGGCGGTCGCGGTCGACTACCGCGAGTTCATGACCCAGATGCGCAAGCACAAGGGCGCGAACCCCATCGTCAACCTCAACCTCGGCGGCAACGAGGTGACGGCGCTGGTGCGTGACGCCCAGATCGATCCGATCTCGCAGGCGGTGCTGCACGTCGACTTCCAGCACATCTCGCTGACCGAGAAGATCACGGTCGAAGTGCCGATCCACCCGGTCGGCGTCGCGATCGGCGTGAAGGACGGCGGCGGCATCCTCGAGATGATCCACCGCACGCTCGAGATCCGCTGCCTGCCCACGGCCATCCCCGCGTCCATCGACGTGGACGTGACGGCCCTGGCGGTCGGTCAGTCGCTGCACGTCTCCGACGTGAAGGTCGAGGGCATCGAGATCCTTTCGGATCCCGAGACGACCCTCATCCTGATCGCCGCCCCGACGGTCGAGGAAGCCGCTGCCGCGGTTCCCGGCACGACGGCGGAACCGGAAGTCGTCGGCGCGAAGGGCAAGAAGGAAGAAGCCGCCGCCGAGGAGAAGAAGAAGTAAGCGTTCATGCGTCTGGTGCTGGGCCTCGGGAATCCGGGCGAGCCGTACGCCCGTACGCGGCACAACGTCGCGTGGTGGGTGCTCGACACCCTGGCGGCGCGCCACGGCGCGACGGTGGGGGAACGGGACTCGAGGTACGAAACACGGCGGGTTCGCTTCGGCGGGCACGACGTGGTGCTGATGAAACCGCTCACGTACATGAACCTGAGCGGTGACGCATGGATGCAATGGCGGGAACGGCACGAGCTGGACGCCGCGAACCTGCTGGTGGTGTCGGACGACGTCTACCTGCCGTTGGGAGCGCTGCGCCTTCGGGCGAGCGGTTCGAGCGGAGGCCATCGCGGACTCGAGAGCATCGAGGGCGCGCTGGGACACCGGGAATACGCGCGACTGCGCTTCGGCGTGGGAGCGGCGGAGAGCAGCGCGGATCTCCGTGAGCACGTGCTGGAAGAGTTCGCGCCGGAGGAAGCTCCGGCGCTCGAAGAGGCCGTCCGCCACGCGGCGGACGCGGTGGAATGTTGGGTGTCGCAGGGCACCCTGGCGGCCATGAATCAGTTCAATCGCAAGGTCCGCAAGGAGGTTTCCGAGTCGTGACCAAGTACGAAACGGTGTACATCCTCGACCCGTCGTTCGACGAGAACGCGGCCAACGAGGAAGCCGATCGCGTTTCCGGCTGGATCAAGGATCTGGGCGGCGAAGTGGTCGAAGTGCAGAAGTGGGGCAAGCGTCGTCTGGCCTACGAGATCAACAAGAAGCGCGACGGCGTCTACACGCTGTTCGTGTGGAACGGTCAGGGCGACATGGTGAAGGAAGTCGAACGCCGCCTTCGCCTGAACGAGTCCGTCATGCGCGTGCTCACGACGATGTACGTGTCGCCGGAGCTGACGCAGGGCGTGCCCGAGGGTGAAGCGGTCGGCGCGGGTGCCGACGGCGGAGACGACGAGTAGTTCGCAACGCACACGCCCCCTGTGGAGGGAGGCCATGTCCGAACTGAAGCTCCCGGAGATCAACCGGGTGACCTTGAGCGGACGGCTCACTCGGGATCCCGACAAGCGGTACGTGCAGGACGGAACGCCGGTGACCAACTTCTCGTTGGCCTTCCATCGGCGGTACCGGAATCGCGCCGGTGAATGGGAAGAGTCCACGGGGTACGTGACGGTGATGTGCTACCAGCGCCTGGCGGAAGTGGTCGCGCAGTACCTGCGCGCCGGAAGCCCGGTGGTGGTGGAGGGAAGGCTGCAGATGCGGGAGTGGGCGACCACCCGCGGCGAGAAGCGACAGACGCTCGAGCTGCGTGCGGAGTCGGTCCACTTCCTCGAGAAGGCGGCGTCGGGCGAAGTGCCGGACGGCACGGCTTCCGGGGATCCAACCTCATAGACGAAAGAGAGAACCATGGCACGGGAACGTGACAGCAAGGGCAAGGGCAAAGGCAAGGGCAAGGCGAAGAGCAAGGGCGTCAAGAAGAAGTACTGCAAGCTCTGCCTCGAGAAGGTGATGTTCGTGGACTACAAGGACGAGAAGCGGCTCGGCCGTTTCGTCACGGATCGCGGCAAGATCGTTCCGCGCCGCGTGTCGGGAACGTGCTCGATGCACCAGAAGCAGCTGACGACCGCGATCAAGCGGGCGCGCGTTCTGGCGCTGCTGCCGTTCACCAGTGACTTCTATCGTTGAGCCTCCGCGGGAGGCGCGCCCCTTCGCGTGGGTGCGGCTCTCGCTGCTGATGATGTTCCTGCTGTTCGGGGCGCTCGGAACACCGTGGCCCTGGGCGGCGCTCTGGCTGGTCTTGCCGGCGGCCGTCGCCGGCGGGTTGCTCGCGAGCTGGCGGTTCGGGAACACGGCGTTCGTGCTCCCCGCCGCGCTGCTGGCGGCCGCGGTGACGGTGCAGGTGATGTACGGCTGGCCCATCTGGTTCACGCTGTGGACGCCGCTCGCGGCGGTCATCGGGTGCTGGATGGGACTGCGCGAGGAAGGTGGCGGTCCGGGAATCGGGGAGCGGGCGTGGATGCTCGTTCCGATGCTCGGGCTCGCGGCGGCCCTGCCGCTGGCGCCGGGATTCCCGGACGCCATGGCGAGGCTCGATTCGCGCGTCGTGGCGGAGCAGGAGAGGGTGTTGAAGTCGGTGCCGGCCAAGGACGTTCCGGCCATGTGGGTCGAGGCGAAGAAGCAGGTCGACTCCGTGCCGGTCGAAGAGCGCCGCAAGGTCTGGGTGCTGACGGTCCCGATGATGCTGTTCGTGTGGTCCGCCATGCTCGTCATGGCCGGACGCGCACTGGCGGCGCGGTTCGCGACGGTGCTGGGCTGGCCGCCGCTCTCGCGTTCGCCGCTGTTTCTGTGGAGGTTGCCGGACGCGGCGCTGGTGCCGCTCATCGTGGGCATCGCGCTGCTGGTGTTCACGGGTCCGGTGATGCAGCCGAGTGCCGCGACGCTGCTGATGGTTTCGGTGCTGGGCTATAGTGTGCAGGGCGTTGCGGTCGTGGAGTCGCTGCTGCTGTCGCGCGGCATGCCTCCCGTCTTCGTCGCACTGACGGTGCTGTTCGTGATCGCGGTGAGTCTGCTCTGGATCCTCCCGGCCGTGGCCGTCGTGGGCCTGAGCGACGTGTGGCTCGACTATCGCAAGCTGGAGCCGGCCCCCGAGGGGGAGGCGTAGGAGAGAACGATGGAAGTCATCCTGATCGAAGACCTGAAGGGCGTGGGCGCCAAGGGCACCACGGTCAACGTGAAGCCGGGCTTCGCCCGCAACTACCTGCTCCCGCGCCGCCTCGCGATCCCCACCGGGACGAAGGCCGCGAACCTGTACCAGGAGCTGGAGCGTCAGCAGGCGCTGCAGGCCGACAAGCTCACCGCCGCCGCGAAGCTCGAGGCCGCGAAGCTCGACGGCTTCCAGATCAACATCCCGGCGCAGGCGAACGAGGAAGACCACCTGTTCGGTTCGATCACGAACTCGGACATCGCGGACGCCCTCAAGGCCGCCGGCCACGAAGTCGACAAGCGCAAGATCGAACTCGAAGAGAACATCAAGGCGCTCGGCAACTACGACGTCGCCGTGAAGTTCTTCGGTGGCGTGACGGCGAACATCAAGGTCTGGGTGGTGCGGGCATGAAGCGAGCGCGAGTCCTCGGATTGACGCTGATCCTGCTGTCGGTGGGCGCGGTGTCTCTGATGGCTGCGCCCGCGAAGAAGCCCGCCGCGGCGAAGAAGCCCGTCGCCGCCGCGGCGGTCAACGATTCGGACGTCGTGCTCGCGCGTGTGGGCAACGAAGTGATCACGCGCCGCACGATCGCCGAACGGCTTCTCGAGATTCCGGACCAGTACCGCGCCAACTACATGACGCCCGAGGGACGGCAGCAGATCCTCGACCGCGTCATCGAGGAGAAGGTGTGGCTGAACGACGCGGCCGCCCACGGCGTGCCGAATCGTCCGGACATCGAGCGCCAGCTGGCGAGCCAGCGCCGTGACCTGCTGATCCGCACCTGGATCAACGAGCTCATGGCGAACAACCCGGCTCCCGGCGACTCGGAGGCGACCGCGTACTACGAGGAGCACTCCGAGGAGTTCCGCACGCCGGCGAACGTCCACGTGCGCCACATCCAGCTCAAGTCCGAAGCGGACGCGAAGAAGGTGCTCGCGCTCGCGAAGGCGAAGGGCGCGGACTGGGCCAAGCTGGTGACGACGTGGTCGCAGGACACGCTCACCAAGAGCAACGGCGGCGACCTCGGCACGGTGACCCGCGACGGCGGCTTCGTCGCGCTCGGTGCACAGCCCGCGCTGGCCGAATCGGCCATGGCGCTCGGCACCGGCGGTCTCGGCGGTCCGTACCGCACGAACAAGGGCTGGCACGTGCTCAAGGTCGACAGTTACCAGGCCGAGACCGTGCGTCCGTTCGACCAGGTGCGCAGCTTCATCGTCCGCCAGCTCGCGCAGCAGCGCTCGACCAGCTTCTACCAGGAGCTGCTCGGCAAGGCGAAGGCGAACGCGAAGGTCGTCACCGACACGTCGGCCGTGCGCAGCTACATGAGCACGCGCAAGTCGGCGCGCGAGATGTTCCAGGACGCGCAGCAGGCGGGCGCCCCGCAGTCGCGCATCGACGCCTACCGCAAGGTCGTCGAGGCGTGGCCGGACGCCGACATCACGCCGCAGGCCGCGTTCATGGTGGGATTCATCTACTCCGAGGAACTCAAGGACTACGACGCCGCCGAAAAGGCGTTCCGCGAGCTCCTCGCGAAGTACCCCAAGTCGGAACTCGCGGCCTCGGCGCAGTGGATGGTGGATCACATGCGCACCGAAGAGGCCCCGAGCTTCTCGCCGGGTGAGGCGGACTCGAGCGCGCCGGCAGCTGCTCCCGGGAAGGGTCCGAAGAAGTAGCGTGAACATCGTCGAAGCGCGGGTCCATGGACTCGTGGTCGAGCCGAAGTCGCAGCAGCACATCGTCGTGCTGCGCGAGCTCGACGGCGTGCGCGTGCTTCCCATCTGGATCGGACCGAGCGAGGCGCTGGCGATCCAGCGCCTCGTCCAGGAACAGGAGTTCCCGCGCCCGCTCACGCACGACCTGATCGCGCTGCTCGTCGAGGGACTGAAGGCCCGCGTGACGCGCGTCCTGATCACGGAGCTGCGCGAGGCCACCTTCTACGCGACGATCATCGTCGAGCGCGAAGGCGCCGTGCTCTCGCTCGACGCACGCCCGAGCGATTCGATCGCGATCGCGCTGCGCACGAAGGCGCCGATCTTCGTGAACGACGAACTGCTGCAGCCGCCGCAGGGCCCCGAGATGGCGCCCATGTCGCCGCCCTCGCCGGGCAGCGGCAGCTCCGGTGGTCCCACAGGCCCCGAGAGCTCCGACGAGACCGAAGATGCGGACGACGAGGCGGCCCGGCTGCGCCGCTTCCTCGAAAAACTCAGCCCGGAAGACTTCGGCAAGTTCAACCTCTGAGAGTGAGGCACATGCGACCCCTCGTGCGCTGGCTTCCCATCCTCGCCATCGCCGCGACGACCGCCGCCGCCGCGTTCGCCGCGTCGCCGCCGCTCACGCGCGTCACCGCCGACGCGCTCGCCGCATCGCCCTCGTCGAACGACCGCGACTCGCGTCTCGGGGACTGGGCGCGCCGCGCCCCGCTCGACGACGTGCTCTGGGTGCTGCGTCGCCCGGCGTCGCAGCTCGGCAAGGCCGAGCGTGCGCTCGTGCAGGCGGCCATGGATCGCACGCCCGCCGCGCGCGCCGAGCTGCGCCGCCGGCTCGAACTGCGCCGCCAGCTCGCCGACGCCGCGGGCCGCAAGTCCGGACGCGAGATGGCCGAGCTCGAGTCGCAGCGGCCGCGTGCGTCCGTCTGGCACGTGGGCGCGGTGCTGCCCGACGCGGGCGACTACGCCGGCTACGGCGACGCGCTGCGCGTCGCGCTCGAAGCGGGACTCGCGTACGGCCGGGATGGCGCGCCGTCGTTCGACGTGGACATGCTCGGCTCGGGCGACAACGAGCCCGCGCGTGCGATCGCCGCGTTCGACACGCTGTCGCGCCAGTGCGCGGTGGTCGTGGGCGAACTGTTGAGCCCGCCCACGTTCGCGCTCGCCGCGGCGTCGCGCTACACCGGCGTGCCCGTCGTGTCGCCGACCGCGACCGACGAGAGCATCGGCCGCAGCGGCCCGCTCGTGTTCGCGATCGGCCCTTCGAGCGAGGAGCGTGGCGCCGTGCTCGCGCGCGCGGTGCTCGAAGGCAAGCCGCGCAAGGTGGCGATCTACACGTCGCAGGCGTCGGCCGCCGATCCGTTCGTCCGTTCGTTCGCCGCGACCGCCGAGTCGCTCGGTTCGAAGATCGTGCGGCGCGAGACCTACGCCGGAGGCGCGACGGACTTCCGCGTGCTCTCGCGCGGGCTTCGCACGTTCGGGGCCGAGGTGTTGTTCTGGGACGGCGAGAGCCGCGAGGCCGACGCGCTGTTGCGGCAGATCTCGGCCGACGGCGTGGGGGTGAAGGTGTGCGGCGGCTCGTCGCTCGCGCCCGATCGCGTGCATTCGATGACGCGACCGTTGCTGGACGGCGTGCGCTGGGTGGCGGACGACTGGAAGCTGCCCGCCGCGCAGCAGGCCGTACTCGATTCGATCGCGAAGTCGCGTTCCGAGCG
>JBGANH010000208.1:0-8330 GCA_044222365.1 Candidatus Eiseniibacteriota bacterium | reverse complement strand
GGGCCGCGCAGCTCGGCGCGCACGCGCGCGAGAGCGGGCTCGAGTGGCGGATCGAACCCGGCCGCGGGCTCGTCGCGCCGCTCGGCACGCTCGTCGCCGAGGTGCTGTGGGAGAAGCGCCGCGCCGAGGACGGCACGGTGCACCGCTTCGTGGTGCTCGCGGCCGGCATGAACGACCTGCTGCGGCCCGCGCTGTACGGCGCGCGCCATCGCGCGGTGCCGGTGCGCCCTCGCGACGGCGAGCGCACGGTGTGCGCGCTGGTCGGCCCCGTGTGCGAGAGCGGCGACACGTTCGAGGAGGGCGCGATGCTGCCGCCGCTCGAGCCCGGCGATCTCGTCGCGCTGCTCGACGCGGGCGCGTACGGCGCGGCGATGTCGTCGCAGTACAACGGCCGCGGCCGGCTCGCGGAACTCGTGATCGACGGCGGGGCGCTGAAGCTCGCGCGCCGCGCGGAAGGCCCGGCGGATCTCCGCCTGCGCGACTGCGACGTGCGCCTGTAGCGGCGCCGTCGCGGTCACGCGGCGGGGGATCTCAGTGGGTCAGGCGCGGCAGCGAGGCCGAGACGAGCACGGCGGCGATGCGACCGGTGTTCACGTAGGCGTGCGGGCGGTGCGCACGGAAGTGCAGCGCATCGCCGGCGCCGAGCGCGTGACGCTCGTCGCCGAATCGCACTTCGACGGCGCCCGCGAGCACCGTGAGCCATTCCTCGCCCTCGTGCCGATGTTCGAGCGCGACGCCCTCGCCCGGCGCGATCGTGAGCCGGTGCACCGCGAGACGCGAGCCCTGGATGGGACCGGCGAGCGGCGCGACCTGCAACGGACCTCGCCGCAGCACGAGCGCCTCGCGATCCGCGGCGCGGACGACGTGCGCGGCCGGAAGCTCGGGCGCGGGCACGAGCAGCGCCGGACGGACGCCGAGCGCGAGCGCGATGCGGCCGAGCGCGCCCACGGTGGGCGAAGCTTTGCCGCGTTCGATTTCGGAGACGTGCGTCGCGGAGATGCCGCCGCGCGCCTCGAGGTCCTTGAGCGTGAGCCCGCGGTCGATGCGGAGCCGCTTGATGCGGCGGCCGAGCTCGACGGCGGAAGCGGACTGTGTCGCGGCCCCGGGAGCGGAGACCATGTCGCGCGTGACGGGCGATTCGAACGGGGCGAACACGCCGGCGATGGGATCGTTCATGCGGACTCCTTCGAGGAACGCGTGCTGGTGACGAGCACGCGCGCCGGTTCCTGGCCGATGCGGGAGAGCACGTGGGGCAGCGCATGCGTCGCTTGGAGCGCGTCGCCGTGCGACAGCCGCGTCGCCTCCTCGCCGACGCGCAACTCGACTTCGCCTTCGAGCACGAAGTAGAGCGCCTCCTGTTCGGCGTCCCCCGCGTCCTCGTGGAATGACGCCGAGGCGCCGCGTTCGAAGCGCAGCTCGCGCGCGGTGAGCTGGCTGCCGGGGATGCCGCCGGTGAGCGCCGACGAGGTGAGCGAGGGGCCGAGCGCCTCCGGCTGGGCCTCGTTGCCGCGATGCACCGCGACCTCGGGGAGTTCCTCGGGTTCGAGGAAGTAGGCGGTTTCGCGCCCGAGGGCGCCGGCGAGCCGGGTGAGCGCGCCGAGTGTGGGCGAAGTGCGCCCGCGTTCCACTTCGGACAGGTGCGTGGCCGAAAGCCCGCACAGGGACTCGACCTGCTTGAGCGTCATGCCGCGCTGCAGGCGCAAAGCCCTGACGCGACGGCCCAACTCCGTGACGTCGACGATCTGCATGTGTTGCCTCGGACGGATGCGGCCCGGATGGAGGGGCCGATTCCCGGTGGCGGCGCCACGCAGTGCCGGATGGAGGGCCGTGCGAAGCGCGTCCGGCGAGTCACCGGACCTGTCGTCACGGTGGCATGTGGACCCTTCCGGGTCAACGCTCGATTTCGCCGTCCTGCCGGAAGCACTCCATGGAGAAAAGGAGGGCATGGTCCCATCGGACCAACGCTTGACACTTTCGACGTGTTCGCCCGAGACTGCCGCGTCGTTTTTCTTCGCCGAATCGCGCCGCCACGACCTCGCGGGAGTGCGCTGCGCTCGACATTGTGAATCCAGGAGCAAGCAGGTGACGTGAGCGCCTGCCGGGCGGTCGCGCGTTGGGCGCGATTCGGAAGCTCCGGAAAGACGAGGTGGCGATTGCTTCAGGTCGTTTGCATCAAGCAGGTTCCCGACACCGAGACGCGCGTGAAGGTGGCCGGGGACGGTCGCACGCTGGATCCGACCGGCGTGACGTGGGTGATGAACCCGTTCGACGAGTTCGCCGTCGAGGGTGCGCTGCAGGTGAAGGAGAAGGTGGGTGCGGGTGAGGTTGTCGTGATCTCGCTGGGTGGCGCGGGCGTGCAGACCACGCTGCGCAACTCGCTCGCGATGGGCGCCGACCGCGCCATCCACCTGAAGAACGACGCGGCCGCGCCGGACTCGCTCGCAGTCGCCAAGGCGCTCGCCGCCGCGATCAAGGACCTGAACCCGCAGCTCGTGTGGCTCGGCAAGTCCGCTTCCGACGACGACGCGGCGCAGGTCGGCCCGATGCTCTCCGAACTGCTCGGACTGCCGTGCGTCACCGTCGCCGCGACGTTCGCGCTCGAGGGCACGACGGCGAAGGTCGAGCGCGAGATCGAGGGCGGGCGCGAGCAGATCGAAGTGCCGCTGCCCGCGGTGATCACGTGCGACAAGGGGCTGAACCAGCCGCGCTACCCGTCGCTCAAGGGCATCATGGCGGCCAAGAAGAAGACCATCGAGGAGCGCGCGATCGAACTGGGCGCCGCCCACGTCGAACTCGTCGCGCTGGAACTGCCGCCCGCTCGCGCCGCCGGACGCATCGTCGGCGAAGGCGCCGGTGCGGTCCCCGAACTCGTCCGCGCCCTGCGCGAAGACGCCAAGGTCATCTAGGAGGCCGATCGTGAGCATTCTCGTTTTCGTGGAGCAGCGCGACGGCCAGGTGCGCTCGGTGTCGCGCGAAGCGCTCGGACAGGCGACCGCGCTCGCGGCCGCCTTCGGTGGTCCGGTGGTGGGTGTGTGCTGCGCGGCGGCCGATCCCGGCCTCGCCGCGCTGGGTGAAGCGGGCGCGGAGCAGGTGCTGTTCGCGCAGCACGAGGCGTTCGCGTCGTACGACGGCGCGGGATACGCCGCGGCGGTCGCCGCCGCGATCGCGGCCGTGAACCCGCTCGCGGCCGCCTTCGGTGGTCCGGTGGTGGGTGTGTGTTGCGCGGCGGCCGATCCCGGCCTCGCCGCGCTGGGTGAGGGGGGCGCGGAGCAGGTGCTGTTCGCGCAGCACGAGGCGTTCGCGTCATACGACGGCGCGGGCTACGCCGCGGCGGTCGCCGCCGCGATCGCGGCCGTGAACCCCAAGGTCGTGCTGTTCGCGGGCTCGTCCATGGGCCGCGACCTCGCGCCGCGCGTCGCCGCGAAGGTGGACGCCGGGCTCGCGACCGATTGCACCGCACTCGTCGTGGACGGCGGCAAGCTCATCGCCACGCGCCCGGTGTACGCGGGCAAGGCGCTCCAGAAGGTCTCGTTCCCGGGCGCGCTCGCGCTCGTGACGCTGCGCCCGAAGGCGTTCGCCGCGCCCGAGGCTCAGGCCGGCAAGTCGGCCGCGGTCTCGGCCCTCGCGTTCACGTGGGACGCCTCGGCGCCGCGCGCGAAGGTGACGGCGGTCGTCGGCGCGTCGGGCGGCAAGGTGGACCTCACGGAAGCGGAGGCCATCGTCTCCGGTGGACGCGGCATGAAGGGCCCCGAGCACTTCGCGATGCTCGAGGAACTCGCCGGCGTGCTCGGCGCCAGCGTCGGCGCGTCACGCGCCGTCGTGGACGCGGGCTGGCGTGGTCACGGTGAGCAGGTCGGGCAGACGGGCAAGACGGTCAGCCCGAAGCTCTACGTCGCCGTGGGCATCAGCGGCGCGATCCAGCATCTCGCCGGCATGTCGTCGTCGCGCTGCATCGTCGCGATCAACAAGGATCCCGAAGCCCCGATCTTCAAGGTCGCGGACTACGGCATCGTCGGTGATCTCTTCGAGGTGGTGCCGGCGCTCACCGCGGCGATCAAGCAGCTGCACTGATGCGCGGACCGGGGCCGTCACCTTGACGGCCCCGGAAGCCGCTCGTAGGTTTCGCGATGGGCGCATGGAGCGCCCTCCAACATCGAAGGATACGAATCCCCGATGCTCGCCTATCTGCCCGTCCTGCTGTTCGTGCTGGTCGGTCTCGGATTCGGCGCCGTGACGATCGGTCTGTCCACGATCATCGTGCCGCGCCGCGAGAACGCGGTGAAGAACAGCGCCTACGAGTGCGGCGTCGAGCCGGTGGGCAACGCCCGCGGCCGATTCTCCGTGAAGTTCTATCTCGTCGCGGTGCTGTTCATCCTTTTCGACATCGAGGCGGTCTTCCTCTACCCGTGGGCCGTCTCCTTCCACCAGCTGGGCCTGTACGGCCTGATCGAGATGGTGCTGTTCATCCTGATCCTGCTGGCGGGCTACTTCTACCTGCTGAAGAAGCGGGCGCTCGAGTGGGAATGATGCCGCCGATCCTCTCGTGCCTTCCGTCCGTCCGTGTCCGAGAGGTCTCGCATGTCCGACACGCCTGAGTTCAAGCCGCTCCGCACGCTCGCCCCGTCCACCGCTCCCGGCGAACTCGTCATGCCCAAGACGGCGGACGAGCTGCTCTACGAGGAAGTCGAGCGTGGGCTGCTGTTCACCAAGGTCGAGTCCATGGTCGGCTGGGCCATGAACCAGGCTCGCGCCAACGCGATCTGGCCGCTCGGCTTCGGCCTCGCGTGCTGCGCCATCGAGATGATGGCGATCGCCGGCCCGCGTTTCGACGTCTCGCGCTTCGGCGCCGAGGTGTTCCGCGGTTCGCCGCGTCAGGCCGACCT
Organism: Candidatus Eiseniibacteriota bacterium; assembly: GCA_044222365.1. GTDB lineage: Bacteria > Eisenbacteria > RBG-16-71-46 > RBG-16-71-46 > RBG-16-71-46 > CAIXRL01. The sequence continues at coordinate 3,447 of JBGANH010000208.1, read as the reverse complement.
CATGATCGTGGCCGGCCGCGTGTCCATCAAGATGGCCCCCGTCGTGCGCCAGCTGTACGAACAGATGCCCGATCCGAAGTGGGTGATCGCGATGGGCGCCTGCAGCTCGTGCGGCGGCGTCTTCAACAACTTCGCGATCCTGCAGGGCGTGGACAAGATCGTGCCCGTGGACGTGTACGTCCCCGGCTGTCCGCCGCGTCCCGAGGCGCTGCTGCACGGCATCATGAAGCTGCAGGAGAAGATCCTCGCTTCGAAGCCCGAGATCGGGCCGATCCCGCGCAAGCGCGTGCTCAAGCAGAAGGGAGTGGCGTGATGCCGCTGACCCCCGAACGAGTCGAACAGAAGCTGCGCGAACGCTTCCCCGACGCCGCGATCGAGCGGCAGACGGGCGAGGCCGTGCGCGACTACACGCTGTACGTGCCGGGCGACGCGCTCGTCGAGATGTGCACGTTCCTGCGCGACGACGCCGAGCTCGATTTCGCGATGCTGCCGTGGATGGGCGGTTGCGATCACATGCCCGCGGTGCCGCGCTTCGAGACCGTCTACAACCTGCTGTCGCTGTCGAACTCGCTGCGCTTCACGCTCAAGGTGCGCATCCCCGAGGAGCAGCCGCGCGTGCCGTCCGTCGTGTCCGTGTGGCCGACCGCCGACTGGCACGAGCGCGAGACGTACGACTTCTTCGGCATCGAGTTCACGGGGCATCCCGACCTCCGCCGCATCCTGCTGCCGGACGAATGGCAGGGCTGGCCGCTCCGCAAGGACTCGCCCCTCGGCTACGAGGAAGTGGCGTTCACGCACAACACTCCGAACCGTCGCCTGCCCAGCCCGGAACTCAAGAAGCTGGCTCCGAAGAAGGTCAAGTACCGTGCGCAATGAGACCATGACCATCAACATGGGTCCCCAGCACCCGTCGACTCACGGCGTGCTGCGCGTGGCCCTGGAGCTGGACGGCGAGACCATCGTCGCGTGCAAGCCCATCGTCGGCTACCTGCACACCGGCATGGAGAAGCAGGCGGAGTACAAGACGTACACGCAGTCCATCCCGCAGACCGACCGGATGGACTACATCTCGCCGATGTCGAACAACCTCGCGTTCTGCCTCGCGGCCGAGAAGCTGCTGGGCGTCGAGCCGCCGGCGCGCGTGCAGGCCATCCGCGTGCTGCTCTGCGAGCTCACGCGCATCAGCTCGCACGCGGTGTGGATGGGCACGCACGCCATCGACATCGGCGCGCTGACGGTGTTCTGGTACTGCTTCCGCGAGCGCGAGAAGGTGCTCAGCATCTACGACCACGTCGCGGGCGCCCGCATGACGTCGTCGTACTTCCGCGTCGGCGGCCTGTCGCGCGACATCCCCGAGGGCTTCCTCGCACGCTGCGAGAAGTTCGTGGACGAGATGCCCGCGCACATCGACGAGTACGAGAGCCTGCTCACGAAGAACCCGATCTGGCTCGCGCGCACGCAGGGCGTCGCGCTGATCTCGGGCAAGGACGCGGTGGCGTGGGGCGTGACCGGTCCGACGCTGCGCGGCTCCGGCGTGAACTACGACCTCCGCAAGAACGAGCCGTACTCGGGTTACGAGACCTACCAGTTCGACGTCCCCGTGCAGACCGCGGGCGACGCGTACGCGCGCTACCAGGTGCGCGTGCAGGAGATGCGCGAGTCCGTGAAGATCGCGAAGCAGGCGATCCAGCGCATCCGCGAACTCGGCGAGTTCGGCCCGTACCGCGTGCGCGACTTCAAGTACGTGCTGCCGCCCAAGGAGGACGTGAAGACCTCCATGGAGGCGCTGATCCACCACTTCAAGATCGTCGCCCACGGCTTCTTCCCGCCGGTGGGTGAGGCCTACTCGAAGGTCGAGGCGCCCAAGGGCGAACTCGGCTTCTACCTCGTGAGCGACGGTTCCGCGCGCCCGTGGCGCATGAAGGTCCGCTCGCCCTCGTTCATCAACCTGCAGGCGCTTCCGCTCATGGTGGAAGGCCGCCTCATCGCCGACGTCATCGCCGCGATCGGCAGCATCGACATCGTGCTCGGGGAGGTCGACCGATGAGCCACGCCCCCGTGATGCCCGTGGAGGCGCCCGCCGTACTCGAATGGCCCGAGGCCGTGAAGGCCGAGGTGGCCGAAGCGATCTCGCACTACCCGGTGAAGCGTTCGGCCGTCCTGCCGCTGCTGTGGATCGCGCAGCGCACGTGGGGCTGGCTGCCGCCGGCCGCGATGCAGCTCGTCGCGCGCACGCTCGAGCTGAACGAGCCCGAGGTGTTCGGCGTCGCGACGTTCTACACGATGTTCAACCTGCAGCCGGTGGGACGTCACCACCTGCAGGTGTGCATGACCCTCTCGTGCTCGCTGATGGGAGCCGACCGGCTCTTCCAGCACCTCGAGCAGAAGCTCGGCATCGGCCACGGCGAGACGACCGCCGACGGCCGGTTCACGCTCCGCCGCGTCGAGTGCCTCGCCGCGTGCGGCGGCGGCCCGTGCATGCAGGTGGGTCTCGACTACTACGAGGATCTCGACCTGCCCAAGGTCGATGCGATCCTGGAGAAGCTCAAGTGAGCCGCGGCCTGCTGCTGTTCAAGGACATCGACACGCCCGGCCTGACCGGGATCGAGACCTACCGCAAGCTGGGCGGCTACGAGTCGCTCGCCGGGACGCTCGGCCACAAGACGCCGGACGAGTGCATCGAGATCGTGAAGTCCTCCGGGCTCCGCGGTCGCGGCGGCGCCGGCTTCCCGACCGGTCTCAAGTGGAGTTTCGTGCCGAAGAACTCGCCGAAGCCCAAGTACATCGTGTGCAACGCCGACGAGTCCGAACCGGGCACGTTCAAGGATCGCGAGCTCATGGTGCTGAACCCGCACCTGCTCGTCGAAGGCATGATCCTGTCGGGCTACGCGATCGGCGCGAACGCCGGCTACATCTACTTCCGCGGCGAGTTCGCGTACGTGCAGGCGATCGTGGACAAGGCGATCGCCGAAGCGCGCGCCGCCGGCCTGCTCGGCGACAACGTGTTCGGCAGCGGCTTCAAGTTCGAGCTCTACACGCACCTCGGCGCCGGCGCCTACATCTGCGGCGAGGAGACCGCGCTGCTCAGCTCGCTCGAAGGCTACCGCGGCCAGCCGCGGCTCAAGCCGCCGTTCCCCGCCGTCGAGGGCCTGTACGCGTGCCCGACCGTGGTGAACAACGTCGAGACGATCATGAACGTGCCGCACATCCTCAAGAACGGCGGCCAGTGGTACAAGCAGTGGGGCACCGAGAAGAGCTGCGGCACGAAGGTGCTGAGCGTCTCCGGTCCCGTGAAGCGGCCGGGCAACTACGAGATCCCGCTCGGCCTGCCGCTGCGCACGCTCATCGAGTCGCCGGAGTACTGCGGCGGCATGCGCGACGGCATGAAGGTCAAGGGCGTGATCCCCGGCGGTTCGTCCGTGCCCGTCATTCCCGCGTCGCAGCTCG
>JBGANH010000207.1:0-8917 GCA_044222365.1 Candidatus Eiseniibacteriota bacterium | reverse complement strand
CCCGTGTAGCGCTGCACGTCGGACGCGGCCTTGCCGGCGGTCGCCTCGGCCTGCGCGACCTGCGCGCGCGCCGCGGCGAGCTGCGCTTCGGTCATGCCCGTGCGGCCCTTCTCGCCCGCGTTCGCGAGCGCGGCCTGAAGATCGGCCTCGGCCTGCGCGAGCTTCGCCTTCAGCTCGCGGTCGTCGATGCGCACGAGCAGGTCGCCGGCGCTCACGTGCTGGTTGTCCTTCACCGCGACCTCCGCGACGAAGCCCGGCACGCGCGCGAGCGCGGGCACGACGCTGCCTTCGACCTGCGCGTTGTCGGTCTCGACGTGCGTGCGCGACCACATCCAGCGCTGCACGCCGAAGATGCCGGCGATCAGCACGGCGACGCCGAGGATGATCGGGGCGATGTTGGCGCGGGGCTTGGCCGCGCTCGCGGCCGGCGCGGCGGCGGTGTCCGGTGCTTCGCTCATGTGCGTGCTCTCCTTCGTGTGCTTCGGGTCAGTGCATGCGGCGCGCGACGCCGGCGGCGCGCGCGAGCGCGGTACGGGAGCTGGCCACGGCGAAGCGCGCGTCGATGTCGGCGTCGCGGGCGCGGACCAGCGAAGACTGGGCGTTGATCACTTCGATGTTGCCGGCCACGCCGCTCACGAAGCGTTCGCGCGCCTGCGCGACCTCGTCGAGCGCGAGCGCGAGGCGCTCGGTGGCGACCTGCTGCTGTTCGAGGCCGGACGCGAGATCGAGCAGCGCACCGGTCACTTCGGCCTCGACCTGCGCGCGCACGTCCTTCTCGCGCACTTCGGACTCGCGCACGAGTCCCGCCTGCTCGGCGAGCTTGCCCTCGCGGCGGAAGCCGTCCACGAGCGGCACCGTGACGGCCAGCGCCCACGTGCGCGTCGAGATCGCGTCGCCGTAGTGCTCACCCGACAGTCCCCAGTCGAGCGACGCGTCCACCCTCGGCAGCCGTTCGGCCGCGGTGGCCGAGCGGTCGGCGCGCGCGCGCTGCAGCCGCGCCTGTTCGGCGCGCAGGTCGTCGCGATGGTCGAGCGCGAACGCGACCGCCGCGGCCGCTTCGCCGGGCGCCTCGCTCGCGCCGAGCGACGCGTCGAGCGTGTCGGCGAGCGCGATGGCCGCCGAGGGCTCGAGACCGAGCGTGCGCGCGAGGTCGATGCGCGCGCGGTCGCGCTGGTTGCGCGCCACGCTCAGCGCGCCGCGCGTGGAGGCGACCTGCGTGCGTGCGCGCGTCACGTCGATCTGCGGCGCGGTGCCTGCGGACAGCTGCGCCTCGGCGAGCTCCTGGAGTTCCTGCGCGAGCCGCAGGTCCTCGGCGCGCGCGGCGACGACCGCTTCAGCGCGGGCCGCGCGCAGGTACGCGAGCGCGGCGTTCGCCGCCGCGCCTTCGCCGCTCACGCCCTGGTCGGCGCGCGCCGACAGCGCCGAGGCGCGAGCAGCTTCTGCCACGACGACCAGTCGAACACGGGTTGCGAGAACTTGAGCCGCGCTCGGAGTCCCACACCGGGCCCTGCAGCGCCGGGTACGGCGCCGCGCCCGGCGCGGTCGGCAGCGAGATGCCGAGCGCGTACAGGTTGAACGTGCGGTCGGTCATCGTGGCCTGGCCCGAGACGCTCGGCAGCAGCGCGCCGCGCGACTGCGTGATCTTCGCGGCGGCCTGCGCCGTGCGCAGCGACGCCACCTGCACGGCGGCGTTCTGCTGCGCAGCCATGCTGACGGCCTGCGCGAACGACAGCCGCACCGCCGCTGGCGCGGGCTCCGCGGCCTGCGCCACGGAAGCGCCGGCGAGGGCGATCAGGAGGAACACGAAACGCTTCATGCTTCACCTCCGGTGGAGTCGGTGCGCGCGATGCCGCGCAGCAGCAGGTCGAGCGAGGTCTCGAAGAAGGGCGAGATTTCCTGGGAGTTCTCGAGGTGCAGCGCGAACGAGTGCTTCCAGAGCGCGGCCATCAGGATCGGCGCGACCGCGGCGCGGGCGACGTTCGCCGTGTCCATCTCGCGGAACTCGCCACGTGCGACGCCCTCACGCAGCACGCGCTCGGTCATCCCGTGGCTGCGCGCGATGATCTCCGCGTGGTAGAGCCGCGCGAGTTCGGGGAAGTTGGCGGCTTCCGAGAAGATCAGCTTCGGGAGCATCGAGATGTTCGAGCACGCGATCGCGTCCCAGCGCGTGCGTAGCAGCATGACGAGCAGGTCGCGCATCGAGCCCTGGTGCGCTTCGACGATCTGCTCGGCCTTCTCGAGCCGCGGCAGCACGTACTGCCGCGCGATCGCCATGAGCAGCTCTTCCTTGTTGGCGAAGTAGAGGAAGATCGTGCCCTTCGTGCAGCCGGCGCGCTTCGCGATGTCGTCGAGCCGCGCCTTGGCGAAACCTTTCGACCCGAACTCGACGAGCGCCGCCTCGAGGATCTCCGTCGGACGGTCTTCCTTCCGGCGGTGCCAGCGCGGCTCGGTCTGGGGTGTCTGGGTGCTGGTCATGTCAGTCCTGCCCCCGGGCGAAAAAGAAGAGTGATTACTTACTGAACGGTCGGTAAGTTATCGCCTCGACCGGGGCCGGCTCAAGACAAGTCTTTGTGGGGCCTCGCCTGAAGGCCCGGTCCGGGCTAGATTGCCGCGGTCGTCCGACGCGCACCCTCAAGGAAGAGGACCATGTCCGGCACCCCCGAACTTCCCGACCTCTCGCGGCTCGTGCCGCGGGACCTGGTCGCCGAACTCCTCGCGATCGCCCGCAGCGGCGGCGCCGAGTTCGCCGACGTGTTTGCCGAGCACACCGTGCTCACCGGCCTCTCCTTCGACGAGGGCCGGGTCAAGACCGCCTCGTATTCCGTCCTCGGCGGCATCGGCGTGCGCGCCGTGATCGGCGAGCAGACGGGCTACGCGTACGCGGACGGCTACTCGGCCGACGACGCGCGCGAAGCCGCCCGCGTGGCCTCGCGCATCTCGCGCGACGGACGCGGCGCCGAGCCGCGCGCGTTCCGCGTGGTGGACGCGAAGGCGCCGTTCTCGCTGAACGCGCCCGCGACGCTCGTGCTCGACGAGCCGAAGCGCGTGGACCTGCTGCCCGCGCGACGCCGCCGCGCGCGGGCACGACGGGCGAGTGCGCGAAGTGAGCGCGTCCATGGCCACGTCGGCCAAGCGCTTCCTGATCGCGAACAGCGACGGCGTGTGGGCCGAGGACACGACGCACCTCTCGCGCCTCGTCGTGAGCGCGCTCGCGCTCGAGGGCGACGAGCGCCAGGAAGGCTTCGCCGCCGCGGGCGGCTGCGTCGAGGCGGGCTACTACACGAGCGAGCGCACGCCCGAGTCCATCGCGCTCGAGGCCGCGAGCGGCGCCGTGCTGCTGCTGAGCGCGCGCGAACCCGAGGCCGGCTCCTACCCCGTCGTCGTGTGCAACGGCTGGGGCGGCGTCATGGTGCACGAGTGCTTCGGCCACAGCATGGAGGGCGACACGATCCGCAAGAAGTCGTCCATCCGCGCGACGCAGATGGGGCAGCAGGTCGCCGCGAAGGGCGTGACGATCGTGGACTCCGGGCTCATTCCGTTCTCGCGCGGCTCGTTCCGCGTGGACGACGAAGGCACGCCCGCACAGCGCACGGTGCTGGTGCAGGACGGTGTGCTCGTCGGCTACCTGTGGGACCGCCTGAACGGCGCGCTCACGGGCAACGCCTCCACGGGCAACGGCCGGCGCGCGTCGTACCGCGACTATCCCCTGTGCCGCATGACGAACACGTACATCGAGCCGGGGCCGCACGCGCCCGACGAGCTGATCGCGTCGGTGAAGCGCGGACTCTTCTGCAAGAAGCTCGGCGGCGGCTCGGTCAATCCCGCCGACGGCAACTTCTCGTTCCAGGTCACCGAGGCGTGGCAGATCGAGGACGGCCGTCTCACGCATCCCGTGCGCAACGCGACGCTCGCGGGCAACGGCAACGACGCGATGCTCAAGATCGACGGTGTCGGCAACGATCTCGCGATCGACGGCACGACCGGTTCGTGCGGCAAGGACGGGCAGTGGAAGCCCGTCGGCGTCGGCCAGCCCACCGTGCGGTTCACCGGCATCACCGTGGGAGGAACCGCCGTATGAGCGCGCGCCACGCCACACCCGAAGCGCTGCTCGCACACGCCGCCGCCGCGCTCGAACGCGCGAAGGCCGCGGGCGCGCACGTCGCCGACGCCTGCGTCGAGAGCTCGCGCGCGTTCACCGTGCAGGTGCACGGCGGACGCATCGAGACACTCAAGCAGAGCGGCACGCTCGGCCTGGGACTGCGCGTGATCGTGGACGGAGCCGTGGGCTTCTGCTCCGGCACCGACCTCTCGCCCGCCGGTCTCGACGATCTCGCGAAACGCGCCGTCGCGCTCGCGCGCTTCGCGACGCCCGACGACGACAACGGCTCGCCCACGCCGGCCGACGCCGGCACGTACGCGGGCGCGGACCTGCAGCTGTTCGACCCGGCGGCGCTCGAGCTGCCGGTCGAGCGCAAGATCGACCTCGCACTCGAGCTCGAGCGCATCGCGCTCGGCGCCGATCCGCGCGTGACGCGCACCGACGGCGCGCTCGTCTCGAGCAGCGGCGGCGCGTTCGCGATCGCCAACTCGCACGGCGTCGCGCGCGCGTGGGAAGGGACGAGCGTGAGCGCGTGGGTCGTGGCGCTCGCCGACGACCGTGACGGCCGCCAGCAGACGGGCGTCTACGGCATGACGAAGCGCCACCTCGCCGACGTCGCGAGCATGGAGTCCATCGCGCGCGAGGCCGCACGCCGCGCGGTGTCGCGCGTCGGCGCGCGCAGCGTGCCCGCCGCGCGCGTGCCCGTGGTCATGAGCCCGGACATCGCCGCCTCGTGGATCGGCGAGATGTACGAGGCGTTCACGGGCGAGGCGGTGATCAAGAAGAGCTCGTGGCTCACCGAGAAGCTCGGCACGGCGATCGCCTCGCCGCTGTTCTCGCTCGTGGACGACGGCTCGATGGTGCGCGGGCTCGGCAGTTCGCCCTACGACGGCGAGGGCGTCGCGACGCGGCGCAACCTGCTCGTGGACCGCGGCACGTGCGCGTCGTTCGCGTACGACCACTACCACGCGCGCCGCGCGAAGACCGCGCTCACGGGCAACGGCATCCGCGGCTTCGGCAGCACGCCGGGCATCGGCTACCACAACCTGTATGTGCCGGCCGGGGAAACATCGCCGGAGGCGATGATCCGCTCGGTGGATCGCGGCTTCTACTTCGACGACCAGGGCTCGTTCGGCTTCAACCCGGTGACGGGTGACTACTCGTACCAGGCACAGGGCTTCTGGATCGAGAAGGGCGAGCTGGCCTATCCCGTGGACGGCGTGACCGTGGCCGGGCAGTCGCTGGAGATGCTCAAGCACGTCGCGGCGGTCGGGAACGACCTCGAGTTCCGCACGAGCACGGCGTGCCCGACGCTGCTGATCTCCGAGATGACGGTCAGCGGCAACGGCTGACGGAGGCCCGGCGCGTGGCGCGATCGGCGCGCGACGCCCGGGTCAGGCGCGGTGCCAGCTCGTGACGAGCGCCGCCGCGCGGCGCGGCGAGGCGGGCACGGCGTGCGCATGCCCGAGCCGCACGAGCAGCAGCGGCTCTTCGTTGCTCACGCCGAACGCCTTCGCGATGCCCGCCCGCCCGGCCTCGGACTGGGTCACCGCGGACAGCGGCTGCTGCGCGAGCCCGAGCGAAGTCGCCTTGAGCGCGAGCCGTTCGTAGGCCTGCCCGGCGACGATGGCCGTCGAGTCCGTGCGGCGCGGCGCGGTGAGCAGCGCGAGCGCACCCGAGGCACGGACCAGTTCGCCGGTCTCGTGCCCGAGCCAGCCGAGGCTCCAGCGACGGAAGTGTCCTCCGGGGCGCAGGCCGCGCTCGGCGAACCAGCCGAACGGTCCGTCGTAGCCGAGGCGTTCGGCCGTGACGCCGTCGCCGCGGCGACGCGCGTCGCCGTCGGACTCGCGCAGCCACGCCTGGTGGTCGGCACGGACGCGCGAATCGCGCGCCGAGGCGACGACCGCGTCGCTGACCGCGTTCGCGGCGCGGGCGATGCCGCGCTTGTCCTCGAGCCAGTGCAGCCGGATCTCCTCGGGCACCTGCGAGTGCAGCGCCGCCCGCTGGGTGATCGTGATGCCACGGCCCTCGTACGTGCGGGCATTGCTGCGGCGCGCGGTGATGGCGGCGAAGAGCGCACCGTCGCGACGGGCGTCGGTGGGCTGCCAGCTCACGGTCGCGGCCACGAGCGGCGCGCCCGGGCGCGAAGTGAGCCCCCAGGGCAGGTACTGCACGGTCGGCTGCTGTCCCCACGCGCGCGCGGCGACCAGCAGGTTCTCGAGCGCCGCGCCCAGCGACATCTGGGCGAAGCGCAGGTCGGGATCGCACCCGGGCAGCGTGCGCGCGGGGTCGAGCACGAGGCGCAGCTGGCCGTCGTCGTGTTCGAATCGCCACGGCTGCGAGTTCCAGTGGCTCGGCGCGAGGATCGCGGCGCCGACCAGCGCGGCCACGCCGTCGTGCGGCGCCGCCGGCATGAACTCGGGCAGCGACCACGATTGCAGGGGCAATCGTTCGGAGGCCTTCGCCGCCCACGCGAACGCGGGAGGCAGGGCGGTGGCGATCGTCGCCCCTCCCAACAGGACGAGGAAGCGACGGCGATCGAGCGTGAGGGTCTGGAAGACGGCCCGTGAGTCGGACGGGCCGGATTCCGGCCGGAACTTCTTTGGCATGGCCGGGAAGGTGGCAGGCCGTGGGGCCCGGGTCAACGCCGCACTCTCAAGGCGCTGGCAAATGGTCGCTTGGCCGGGGTCGGGGCCGCCCGTTCCCCGCCGGAAGGCTTGTCGCGGGCCGGGGCCGCCACTAGTTTGCGCCCCATGTCACCCACCCGGTTCGTGACCGACGCGTCGCTCGCGCAGGTCGCCCGTCGGCTCCGCCAGCTCGGCTACGACGTCGAGCTGCATCGCGGCGCCCGCCTCGAGGAATTGCTCGAGGTGGCGGCCCGCGACGCCCGGACGGTGCTCACACGCAGCGCGCGGCGGCCACGGCGCTGGGCCGCGACACCCGTGCTGCAGATCGGCGGAGCCGATCCGGCGGCCGCGGTGCGCGCGGTGACGGAGGCCGCCGCGCCCTCCGGCGGCCCGCTCAGCCGCTGCTCGCACTGCAACCACCCCCTGCGGGTGCGCTCGCCCTTCGAGGCGCACGGCGAGGTGCCGGGCCGGGTCGCGCGCCGGGGCGGCCCGCTGTGGAGCTGTACCGGCTGCGGGCAGTGGTTCTGGCTGGGCACCCATACCGAAAGACTGCGGGCATGGTTCGAAGCCGCTCTCGGCCGTGCGGTGGATTGGCCCGAGGCCCCGCCGCCGGCCGATCCGAGAAGGCCTCCGACCGCTCCAGGGCCCTGAAAAACACGGGGCCTTGCACAATCCTGTATTGCACGGGCGTGTCGGTTTCCGCGACAATCTTTTCGGCGAGCGCATGTTGCTGGCTGGAATCGAACCCGGAGAGATCGTGGGGAGAGGTTCGACCCGGTTGCGCACGCGCTCCTGAAGTACGAAACGCCAGGTTCGGACGGGCGACCTTCCCGTCCACCTGGCGTTTTCGTTGGTGCGTGGTTCGGAGAATGTTGCTGGCCCGCTTCGCGTCCGGAGCGCGGCGGCAACTCGTTGTCACTGCGTGATCGGTTCGCCCGAGGAGGGGCCGGATCCGGCCCGGCAACATTCTGCGAACCACGAGGGTTGGACTAGACTGCGGGCCGCGTTGGCGGATCTCCCCCATCTTCCCGTCCGGAGCTCATGGACCTTTCGGCCGTCGTCGTCACCTGGAACTCGCGCGCGCACATCCTCGAGTGCCTCCGCTCGCTCGATCGTGCCCGGGGCGCCCTGGCGATGGACGTCCTCGTCGTGGACAACGCGTCCTCCGACGACACGGTCGCCCTGGTCGAGCGCGAGGCGCCCTTCGCGCGCGTCGTGCAGACGGGCGGCAACCTCGGCTACGCCAAGGCGGTCAACCGTGGCATCGCGGCCTCGAGCGGCGAGTTCGTGCTCGTGCTGAACCCCGACTGCGTCGTCGCGCCCGGTGCGCCCGAGGCGCTCGTCTCGTGGATGCGAAGCCATCCGCACTCGGCGATCGCCGGGCCGCGCATCCGCAACACCGACGGGTCGGTCGAGTACAGCGCCCGCTCGTTCCCCGACCACTTCACGTTCCTGTTCAACCGCTACTCGCTGCTCACGAGGCTCTGGCCGGGCAACCCGTGGACGAAGCGCTACCTGCTCTCCGACTGGGACCACGCCAGCGACCGCGCCGTGGACTGGGTCTCGGGCGCCGCCATGTGCGCGCGCCGATCCGCGGTGGAGCGCGCCGGCGGAATGGACGAGACCTACTTCATGTTCAACGAGGACGTGGACTGGTGCCACACCATGAAGAAGGCCGGCTTCACCGTGGACTTCGTGGCCGCGGCGGAGGTCACGCACCACATCGGCGCCAGCAAGGGCCGAGTCTCGGACAAGGTCATCCTCGAGCGGCACCGCGGCATGATCCACTACTTCCGCAAGCACCACCGCGTGAACCCGCTCGTGGACGGCGTCGCGGCGGCGTTCATCCTCCTGCGCGCCCGGCTCATGCTGGCCGCGAACGCGCTGCGCCGATGATCGTGCCCTACTCGCTCCAGCTCGCCCTCGCCGCGGGACTCGTGGCGCTCGTGCTCACGCCGCTCGCGCGCGCTGGCGATCCGCACGGGCGCGATGGACGTGCCGGACGCACGCCGCGTGCACGACCAGCCGATGCCGCGTTTCGGCGGTCTCGCGATCGCCGCCGGCGTGCTCGGCGTGGCGTGGCTCGCGCGGCTGCTGCCCGGACCGGCGGCGGCGCACGATCCGCGGCCGCTGCTCGGCCTCACGTTCGCGGCGATCCCGATCCTCGCGCTCGGCATGGCCGACGACCGCT
>JBGANH010000206.1:0-8423 GCA_044222365.1 Candidatus Eiseniibacteriota bacterium | reverse complement strand
CGCCCGACGATCGCCGTGCCGCGCGACGACACCACGCGCTGCGCGCCGTCCACGGCTTCGACCTCGAGCGACAGGCGCCGGTCGTACGCGACGCGCTGCGGCGTGAACGCGACCGACACGCGGCCGTCCACGTCCGTGCGCGTCTCGCCGGACTCGAGCAGGCGGCCGTAGCCGCTGCCGCCGCCTTCGGAGCCGTCGTCCCCGTCCTCGCTCGCCTCCGACTCGGCGCCCTGCAGGCGCGACTCGAACAGCGTCCAGCGCACCTGCGCGCCCACCACGGGCGCGCCGAAGAAGTAGTTCGCGGCCACGCGGAAGCGCACTTCGTCGCCGTTCACGTACACGGCGCGGTCGGGCGCGACCTCGACCTTGTACTCGGGCTTGCGGTACTGCTGCACCGCGACCGTCGCCGCGCCCGAGGCGCCTCCCGCGCGCGCGGTCAGCGTCCAGTCGCCGAGCGCGACGTCGGCCGGCAGCTCCACCTTGCCGTCGGCGGCGCCCGAGTCCGACAGGCGCGCCGAGCCCACGTCGAGCGTCGAGCCGTCCGGACCCGCGAGCTGCAGCGTCACGTCCGCGGGCGCGGGCACGGTCCAGCCCTGCCCCGCGGCGTCGCGCGCGAAGAGCTTCCAGAAGACCGGCTGTCCCGGGCGGTAGATCGGGCGCTCGGTGAACAGGAACAGCTGGTCGCCGCCCTGCTGCGCTTCGCCCGAGAGCGGGGACTCGACGACCGAGACGCCGTGCTTCTCGCTCAACGCCACGAGGCGGAGCCGCGCGCCCTCGGCGCCGGTGGCGATCGACGCGAGTCCGTCGGCGTCCGTCGCCATGCGGCGCGCCCGCGCGCTCGCGAGGATCGCCGACCACTCGCGGCCGTCGCTCGCCGGGTCCTGACCCTGCGCCGCGCCCACGGTGTACACCGCCACGTCGCCGAGCGGCACACCGGTCTTGAGCGAACCCGCCCACACGACCGTGCGGTCCGGCGCGCGCTTCACCACGAGGCCGAGGTCGCTCACGAAGAACAGCGTGCGGCGCGTGAGCGAGCCCGCGCGGCCCTGCAGCACGTACACACCCGCGGGCAGCTCGTGCGGCAGCGCCATCTCGGACTCGCGCCACGAGAACGGCGGGCCGTCCTGCACGCGCTGCGCCCAGCGCTCGACGCGCTCGAGTCCGGTCGTGTCGGCGCCGCGCACGTACGCCTCGCGGAAGTCCCGCTTCGCGTCGAGCAGCCGCGCGCGGGCGCGAGCGGCGTCACCTTGAACTGCGGCAGCTCGCGCGATTCGCCTTCGCGCAGCACCAGGCCGTCGCGCGCGGCCGTCGCCTGCAGGCCGTCGTGCTGCACCTCGACCCGCCAGCGCCCGGGCGCGAGGTCGCCGAGCGACCAGTAGCCCGAGCCGTCGGTGGTCGCGGTCGCCTCGCCGGGGCCGCGCGCGATCACGCTCACGCCCGCGACGCCGGTGCTGTCCGCGAGCCGCACCGCGCCCGAAAGCGACGCGGGTCGCGCGAGCGCGAGCGACACCGGCGTGCTCTCGCCACGCCGCACGGGCACGCGGCGCAGTTCGTCGGCGCGCAGGCCGGCGGCGTCCACGAGCACGGTCCAGTAGCCGGCCGCGAGGCCGGTGAAGTCCACCTCGCCCGCGGCGTTCGTGAAGCGCGGCTCGGGGTCACGGCTCGCGTTCTCCCACCACATGCGCTCGCGCTCGTTGCGCACCGTCACGCGCGCGCCCGCGACCGCCTTGCCGCCCGCGGCGCCGGTCACCTTCACGCGCACCACGCCCGCGCGCTCGAGCGGCACCACGAGCCGCACGTCGCGCTGCGACGCGGGGAACTGCCAGCCTTCGAGCGCCCAGTCCGAATAGCCCTCGCGGCCGACCGTGAAGAGGTAGTAACGGCTCGTCTGCACGTTCTCGAGCACGAACTCACCCTTCGCGTCCGCCTTCACGCGGAAGTAGCCCGGGCCGCCGCCCGAGTTCTGCAGTTCGATCTCGGCGCCGGCGACGGGCTGCTGCGTCTCGGCGTCGAGCACCTGGCCGGTGACGCGCGTGACGGCCGCGCGCGCCGGAGGCGCGAAGACGAGACACATCGAAAACACGGCGAGCAGCAGCGGAGAGAAGCAGCGGGGCGCGACGCGCGGCATGACGGACCTCATGGGGAGACGGCGGACGTGCGGCGGGTGTTCGAAACGGCGGGACCGGAAATCGTGACGACGGTGAATCGCGAGTAGGACACGGCGCCGGAGGCACCAGCGGCGCCGGCACTCGCCATGACGCCAATTCGCCGCGCCTCGCGCAGCGCCCAGCCGACCGTGCGCGCCTCGCCGGGCAGGAACGCGACGGCGCCGCGCTCGCTCTCGATGCGCAGCCCTTCTCGCGCCGGGTCCACGCTCATGGGATCGCGCACCGAAACGGGATCGCTCGCGAACGCGACCACGAGCCGCAGCGTGTCGAGTTCCTCGGCACGCACGGGCGGCCGGCGCAGGTCGGCGTCGGCGAGGCGCTCGCCGAGGCGGGTGAGCGTCGCGGCGAGCGAGCCGCCGAGCGGCGTGTCGGAACCGACGCACGCGCGGCTCGCGCGGCCGCGCACGAGCGTCACGTACACGGGCCGCGGCGAGCCCGGCCACTCGGGCACGCGCAGCAGCGGCGGCGCCTCGGCGGTGCCGAGCGCCATGCCGAGCCCGAGCCGCGCCGCGGCGAGCACGCCCTCGGCGTCCGCGCGGTCGCGCGCGAGCGCGCGGTAAGGCGCGAGTTCGGGCGCGTTCGCCGCGGGCGGCGCCGAGCCGAACACCGCCAGCCACCCGGCGAGCACGAGCGCGGGCGCCATCGTCATCGCACGTCCTTGCGGCCGCGCGAGGGCGGGATCACGTCGCGGTGCACGAGTTCGCGCGATTCGGCACCGTCGGCGCCGCGCCGCACGCGGTACAGCTCCACTTCCACGCCGGGCCGCGCGTCCTCGAGCCCGGCCTCGGCGGGCAGCTCGCGCGACTCGCTCGCCAGCTCGATCGAGCCCGGCTCGGGCTGCTCGCCCTCGAAGCGCGCGCTCAGCGTGCTGCCGACGATGCGCACGCGCAGCCGCACGCGCTGCGCGAGGTCGTTGCGCAACCGCAGGTCCTTCGCGCCCCAGGCGATCGTCGCGTCCTCGCCGATCGCGATGTAGTCCACCGGGGTCGAGTGCCGCCAGCGCTCGCCGACCGAGAGTCCGGAAAGCAATCCCGCGACGAACATCGTGGAGGCGACCTGGCAGATTCCGCCGCCCGCCTGCAGCTGCCGCGTCTCGTGCAGGATCACCGGCGCCATGAGGTAGCCGCGTTCGCTCGTGCGCGCCCCGACGCGTTCGTTGAACGACAGCGCGTCGCCGGGCAGCAGGATCGCGCCGTCGAGCGCCTCGGCGGCGAGCCGGATGTTCTCGGTGCGCTCGGGACGGCTGCCGTGCAGCGTGGTCGTGAAGCTGCCGAGCACGACGGGAAATGCTTCCGCCTCGGCGGCGCCGGGGCTCGCGGCCCCGCCTTCCGCGAGCGAGTCGCCGGGCAGCGGCGCCGTGGCGCCGGGCGGCGTTTCGGCGCGCGCGTGCGTGTGGCCGGCGAACAGCGGCGTGAGTGCGAGCGCGGCGGCGAGAACGGCCGCGCGCACCATCGTCCATGACGGAAGGGGCTTCACGCGCGGCATGCTAATGGAGCCGGACGTCCCGGGGAGAAGTGATTTTCCGTCCGGGGCGCATCGGGTTCCGGAATCGTCCGCGGCCCGGCCCTGCGGCGGCCGTCAGCCGACCAGCGCGGCGCGCACTTCGGCGGCGAGCGCCGCGTTCACCGCGATCCCGCCGAGGCCCTCGGGCGTGCGCACGCCGTTCCAGTCCATGAACGTGCCGCCGGCCTCCTCGACGATCACCTGCACCGACGCCGCGTCCCACACGTTCAGCCGCGGGTCCATCATGACCTCGGCGCGGCCGGTCGCGACCATGAGGTAGCCGAAACAGTCGCCCCACGTGCGCACGATGCCCGCCCGATCGCCCAGCGCGTCCCAGCGTGCGCGGCGCGGGTCGCCGGGCTCGAACGCCGTGCCGGTCGAGAGCACGGTGGCCTCGGCGAGCGACGCGACGTTCGACACGCCGCAGCGCGCACCGTTCCACCACGCGCCCTCGCCGCGCGCGGCCGCGACCAGCTCGTGCGTCGCGGGGAACGCCGCCGCGCCCGCGATCACCTCGGGCCCCTCCATGACCGCGATCAACGTGCCCCACAGCGGCACGCCGCGCACGAACGACTTCGTGCCGTCGATGGGATCCAGTATCCATTGCCGGGCGGCGCCGCCGGCGCCGCGCGCCGAGAGGGCTGCGGCTTCGGTTGCTGCACCGCCGCGCGCGGGGGTGACGCCGAACTCCTCGCCCAAGATCGCGTCGTGCGGGAATCGCTCCGCGATCCACGCGCGCGCGAAGCGTTCGGCCTCGCGGTCGGCGATCGTCACGGGCGAACCGTCGCCCTTGGTGTCCACCGCGATTCCCGGCCGCGCGTACGAGGCCGCGACTTCGCCGGTGAGTCGCGCCAGCTCGGAGACCGCCTGCAGCAGCGTGCCCGGCGACTCAGCACCCACGGCGGGACTTCTTCACGGACCCGGCCAGCTTCGCGCACTCCGCGTGGCGATAGCAGCCGACCAGATGGTCGTTCACGACGCCGATCGCCTGCAGGTAGGCGTAGATGATCGTCGAGCCCACGAACCGCATGCCGCGCTTGTGCAGCTCCTTCGAGACGCGGTCGGACAGTTCCGTGCGCGCGGGAATCTGGCGCATGCCGTCCCACGCGTTCTGCACCGGCCGGCCGCCGACGTGGCCCCAGAGCCACGCGTCGAAGCTGCCGAACTCGGCCTGCATGTCGAGGAACACGCGCGCGTTCCCGATCGCGGACGTGACCTTCTGCCGGTTGCGCACGATGCCGGGGTTCTTGAGCAGCGATTCGATCTTGCGCGAGCCGTAGTGCGCGACGGTCTCGATGTCGAAACCGTCGAACGCCTCGCGATAGCTCTCGCGCTTGTTCAGGATCGTCTCCCACGACAGCCCCGCCTGCGCGCCGTCGAGGATGAGCTTCTCGAACAGCGCCCGGTCGTCGTGCTCGGGCACGCCCCACTCCGTGTCGTGGTAGTGCACGTAGAGCGCGTTCGTCGCCTTGGGCCACGTGCAGCGCGTGCGACCGTCGGACAGCGCGGGCGCGGGCGCCGGCGCCTGCTTCTTCGCGGCGGTCATCGCATGCCTCCGAGCGAGAAGCCGAACAGCGACAGCACGAAGCCCGCGACCGTGACGAGCGCGAGCAGCCCCGCCGCCGCCAGTTCGCCGGCCTGCTCGCGGCGTCCCGCGGTGGGCATGAAGTTCGCGCACACGAAGCCGCCGACGAAGCCGCCGGCGTGCGCGAAGTTGTCCACGCCCGACATCATGAAGCCCATCACGAACATCATGATGGCGCTGCCCCAGAGCTGGTTCGTGATGTGCGACTGCCCGGTGCGGCGCCCGTACGAGATGAGCGCGCCGAGCAGCCCGAAGATCGCGCCCGAGGCGCCGACCGAGTTGTGCCCGCCGAGGAACACCGACACGAGGAAGCCGAGGATGCCCGCGACCATGAAGAGGAGGAATGCGCGCACCGGGCCGAACAGGTGTTCGACATTCGGCAGGTACATGCGCATGACGGCCATGTTGAAGAGAATGTGCAGCACGCCGCCGTGCAGGAAGATCGCGGTACACAGCGTCCACGGACGGCCGCCGAAGACCGCGTACGGCCCGGTCATGCCGAGGCTGAAGAGCGCGTTCCCGGAGGGCGACAGGATGCCGAAGATGCCGCCGGACATGCGGAAGATCGCGGCCGGGTCGAGCGCGAGCGACAGGAGGTAGAGCGCGACGCACGTCACCGTGAGGGCGTTGGTGAGGTCGAGCGAACCACCCAGCCAGCGCGACAGCGCGGGACCGAAGCCGAACATGCCGGGCTGCCACGTACCGCAGTTCGGGCAGCGCTTCTCGTTCGCGGCGATGAGCCGCTCGCAGCGGGGGCACACGATGGCGCCGGTTCTCTGTCTCATGGCGCGGCACTATAAACGACGGCGGGCCCGCCCGCGTGGCGCTTCGGGGCCGGAGCACGAACGCCGCCCGCCACATCCGGCAGGTCCGCCCCGTCGCCGGCCCCTGCACCGCACATTGCAGTGGCCGCACTGCAGGATGAGCGCCGCCCCGGGGACCGCCACCCGCTCCCGGCCCGTCCGTTCGCCCGCAACTGCCGGGAATGCCATGTCCGTCCGGGGTGCGGACGCGCCCCGTCCCGATGGCCTGCTTCGTGCCCTTTCCGGGGCCGGAGAAACCATGTCCATCGAGATCTTCCACGCGCTCGTCTTCTGGCTTCCGGCCTTCCTGTTCTCGACGACCGTGCACGAAGCCGCCCACGCCTGGGCGGCACGGCGCGGCGGGGACTCCACCGCGTCCGCCGCCGGGCTCGTGACGCTCTCCCCCCTGCCGCACATGGCGCGCTCGCCGCTCGGCATGGTGGTGGTCCCGCTGATCACGTCGCTCACGCACGGCGTGACGCTCGGCTGGGCGAGCGCGCCGTTCGACCGCGAGTGGGCGGACCGTCACCCGCGCCGCGTGGCGCTCATGGCGGCGGCCGGTCCCGCGGGCAACCTGATCATCGCCGCGGCGGCGCTGCTGGTGATCCGGATCGGGCTGTCCGTGGGCTGGTTCGAGCCGCCCTCGCAGGCCACGCTCGACCGGCTCGTGGACGCCGCAGGCGCCGCAGGCGCCGCGGGCGCCGTCACGACCGGCAGCATGACCGAGTTCTTCGCGCACGGGCTCAGCGTGCTCGCGATGCTCAACGTGATCCTCGCGGTGTTCAACCTGCTCCCGCTCCCGCCGCTCGACGGCGCCTCGGTCGTGACGCTGTTCCTGCCCGAGAAGCTCGCGCGCCGCGTGGCGGAAGTGCACCGCGCGCCGGGCCTCTCGTTCGTGGGGCTCGTCGCCGCGTGGCAGCTGTTCCCCATGCTCACGCGCCCGCTCTTCGACCTCGTGGTGGCGCTGCTCCACCCGGGCCTCTACTGAGCGAAGGCACCCGCGGCGTGGTTGCATCGCCCGCGCTCCGCGTGCATGCTGCCGCCGGTTCGCTTCCTCGCGGACCTGTCGTTCGGGGTGGCCGGCATCGGACAAGCGTCGGCCTGAGATCACACCCGTCGAACCTGAACTGGTTGAGACCAGCGTAGGGAAACGGCCAAGACGATTCGGTTGTCCCCGAGTTGCCTTCCCAGCCGTCCCTTCGCGGACGGTTTTCGACTTCGAAGCCTTTCGCGCCTCCGGCGCGGAGTGTACGAAGCCGCAGCCCGCCCGGAAGGCACCGCTTCAATGTTCAGCAACAGCCCGCTCGACTGGGCGCTCGTCGCCGCCTACTTCGCCATGCTCGCGGTCATCTGGCTGCGGCGCTTCGGCGCGCGCCCGAGCACCGAGGACTACTTCGTCGCCGGCCGCGCGGTCACGCTGCCGGCGTTCGTCGCCACGCTCGTGTCCACCTGGTACGGCGGCATCCTCGGCGTGGGCGAATATTCGTGGCGCTACGGGCTCGCGAACTGGCTCGTGTTCGGCGTCCCCTACTACCTCGGCGCGCTGCTGTTCGCGCTGTTCTTCGCGAAGCGCGCCCGCGAGACGAAGCACTACACGCTCCCCGACCTGCTGCACGCGCACTACGGCCGCCCCGCGGCGCTCGTCGGCGCGGGCGCGGTGTTCCTCACCTCGGCGCCCGCGGCGTACGTGCTCATGCTCGGCACGCTGTTCGCCGCGATGTCCGGGTTCGCGCTCGTGCCGTGCGTGCTCGCCGCCGCGGCGCTGTCGGTGTTCTACGTGGACCGTGGCGGCCTGCGCACGGTCGTCTTCACGGACCGGATCCAGTTCGCGCTCATGTACGGCGGCTTCGCCGTGCTGCTCGCGTTCCTGTTCGCCCGACACGGCGGGCTGGAGTTCCTCGTCCCCCGCGTGCCGCACTCGCATTTCGTGTGGCACGGAGGAAATCCGCCCGCCGCCATCTTCGTGTGGTACTTCATCGCGCTCGGCACGCTCGTGGACCCGGGCTTCTTCCAGCGCGCGTACGCCGCGAAGGACGCGCGCACCGCGCGCGCCGGCGTGCTGTGGTCCATCGCGTTCTGGATCCTGTTCGACTTCATGACGACGGCGTCGGGGCTGTACGCGCGCGCGCTGCTGCCGGACCTGAAGGACCCGGTGTTCGCGTTCCCCGAACTCGCGCGCCTGACGCTGCCGCCCGTCGCGCTCGGACTCTTCTACCTCGGCATGATCGCCACGGTGATGAGCACGATCGACTCGTACGCGTTCATCGCCGCGACCACGCTCGGCCGCGACGTGTGGTGGCGCCTGAAGGGCGGCGACGAGTCGCGGCTGCCCGAGTGGTCGCGCGCGGGCCTGTGGCTGGCCAC
>JBGANH010000205.1:0-8426 GCA_044222365.1 Candidatus Eiseniibacteriota bacterium | reverse complement strand
ACGAGCAACCGCTACGCGACGTACGCGATCGGGCTCGGCACGATGGTGCTGTCCGGCTGGTTCCAGATGCGGGGCAGGACGAACTGGGTCTTCAACTGGGACCTGTGGAGCGCCACGAAGTGGACGGACATCGGCACGTTCCAGTACGACGCGCTCCCGCTCGCGCTCAACCGCGTCACCTGGCTGCTCGTCGCGGTGCTGCTCACCGTGCTCACCGTGCGCTGGTTCGAGCGGCGCGAACGCGACGCGACGAACGCGCTGCTGCGCCTGCGCCCCGGCGCGATGGCTCGCGCCATGGGCGCGCTCACGCCGTTCCTGCTCCCGCCGCTCGTCACGGGCAGCGTCCTCGCGTGGCAGGTCGGTGACGGCTACCAGGGCGCGGCCGCGAAGAAGGCGAACCTCGATTACTGGCGCAAGAACGTCCAGACGTGGAAGGACGCGCCCGTGCCGGCGCTGGCCGGCGTGGACCTCGACGTGAAGTTCGAACCGGCGAAGCACGCGTTCCGGATGAAGGGTGCGTACGTCGTCGAGAACACGACGGACCGGCCCATGGTGCGCTTCCCGCTCACCGTGAATCCGCGATGGAAGAAGCTGGTCCTCACCACCAACGGCAAGCCGGCGAGCACGCAGGACCGCGCCGGGCTCGTGATCGTGAACGCGCCCACCCCGCTCCAGCCGGGCGAGCGCATGACGCTCGGGTTCTCGTACGACGCGCGCCATCCGGACGGCGCGTCGCGCAACGGCGGCTACGGGATGGAGTTCGTGACGCCCTCGAGCATCGTGCTCACCGGGTTCTCGGGCGTGGCGTTCACGCCCGCGCTCGGGTTCTTCCCCGACGAAGCCGTCGAGGAGGGCAAGAACGACTCGGACCCGAAGGAGTGGGCCGACGACTGGTGGAAGGGCCGCAACGGCGCCGCGATCGCGACCGCCGGGCGCTGGTTCGACGTGCACATGAAGGTGGACGTGCCCGCGAACCTGCAGGTCAACGCGACCGGCGAAAAGGTCGCCGAGTCCGTCGCGAACGGCCGCCGGGTCACCGAGTGGAAGACCGATCACCCGGTGCGGATCTACAACCTGATCGCCGGCGAATGGCAGGTGAAGAAGCGCGACGGCGTCGCGGTGTACTACGACGCCCGCCACCCCTACAACGTGGACGAGATGCTCGATGCGCTCGAGGGCGCGCGCCGCTGGTACGGCGAGTGGTTCGCGCCGTATCCGTGGAAGGAACTGCGCCTTTCCGAGTTCGCGGGCTGGCCGACGTACGCGCAGGCGCCCGCCGGCAACATCTCGTTCAGCGAGGGCATCGGCTTCCTGACGCGCTCGAAACCCGACGCGAACGCCGCGTTCTGGATCGCCGCGCACGAGTCGGCGCACATGTGGTGGCCGAACATGGCCATGGTGGGAGACGGCCCGGGATGCGAAGTGCTGTCCGAGGGCATGGCGCACTTCTCGACCCTCCTGCTCGTCGAGAAGATGCGCGGTGAGCGCCAGCGCCAGTCGTTCGCGAAGCAGATGGAGGCCCGCTACGGCCGGCTGCGCCAGAAGGACTCCGAGCGCCCGCTCGTGAAGATCGACGGCAAGATGCCGGGCGACACCCGCATCTGGTACGACAAGGGCGGCTGGGCGCTGTGGATGCTGCACCGTCACATGGGAGAAGCACGCGGCCTGGCGGCGCTCCGCGAATACATGGCGAAGTATCGCGACACCGACGATCCCGCTTCGCTCGAGGACTACCTCGCGATCCAGCGCGCGCACGCGGCCGACACGACGGCGTTCGACGCGTTCACGAAGCAGTGGTTCTTCGGCGTCGTCGTGCCCCACTACCTGATCGAGAACGCGCGCCTCGAGAAGGACGGCCGGGGCTGGAAGGTCACCGCGGTGGTGCGCAACGTGGGCACCGGCGAAATGACCGTGGACGTCGCGGCCGCCGCGGGCGTGCAGTGGCCGGATTCCGGCAAGAAGGCGGAGCCGTGGAAGACCGAGCGGACCGCGGTGACGATCGGCGCGGGACAGCGCGTGCCCGTGACGCTGCGCTGCGCGTTCCAGCCGGAGAAGCTCGTGCTGGACCCGGACGTGCGCGTGCTCATGCTCGAACGCAACAAGGCCGAGGTGAAGCTCGCGCCGGCGAGCGGCACGATCGCCATGCGCTGACGCGCGGGCGCACGAGCCCGGCTGCAAGGCGAACGCCCGCGGAGCATCCTGCTCCGCGGGCGTCGTGCGTCCGTGCTCGCTGTGAAGACCGGTCAGACCTTCGCGGCCGCCTTCGCTTCCGTGCGCAACAGATGGATCGCGAGGCCGTCCGCGTCCTCCGCCGCCTCGCCGATCGGCTCCATCATCGTCGGGTGCGCGTGAATCACCTGCGCGAGGTCCGCCATGTTCAGGTCCGCGGCGATCGCGAGCGAGCACTCGTGGATCAGTTCGCTCGCCTTGGGTCCGAAGATGTGCGCGCCGAGCACCTGGTCGGTGTCGGCGTCGCCCACGAGCTTCACGAAGCCGGTCGTCTCGCCGTCGGCGATGTGGCGGCCGTGGGCGCGGAACGGGAAGCGGCCGACCTTGACCTTGCGCCCCTCGGCCTTCGCCTGCGCCTCGGTCAGGCCGACGCTGCCGATTTCGGGGTTCGTGAACGTCGCGCCCGGCACCGCACGCCAGTTCGTCTGCGCGGAGTGCCCCGCGATGAGTTCCGCGGCGGCCTTGCCCTGCGCGCTCGCGAAGTGCGCGAGCTGCTTGAGGTCGGTCACGTCGCCGATCGCGTAGATGTTGCGGATGCTCGTCTGCAGGCGGTCGTTGACCGAGATGCGGCCGCGTTCGCCCGGCGTCACTCCGAGCGAGTCGAGCCCGAGGCCCTCGCTGTACGGCCGGCGCCCGGTCGCGACGAGCACGGTGTCCACCTCGACCGTCTTGCCGCCCGCGAGCGTGAGCGTGATCGAACCGTCGGCGTTGTCCTTGCGGTCCTCGACCTTCGTGCCGAGGTGCACGGCGATCTTGTGCTTCTTCATCTCGCGCTCGAGCGCGGCCGAGACTTCCTCGTCCTCGACCATCACGAGCCGCGGCAGCATCTCGATGAGCGTGACCTGCGTGCCGATCGCCGCGAAGAAGCAGGCGAACTCGCTGCCCACGACGCCGCCACCGAGGATGGCGATGCGCTTCGGCTGCTTCGTCAGGTCGAGCGCCTCGCGGCTGCTCACGACGCGCTCGCCGTCGAGCGACCAGCCCGGGGGCATCCACGCGTACGCGCCCGTCGCGACGATCACGTGGTCGGTCGTGATCTCCTGCGTGCCACCCGCGTTCAGCGCGACGGCGAGGCGATTCGCGCTCGTGAGCTTCGCGGTGCCGCGGTGGATGTCGATGTTGCGGCCCTTCAGCAGCGAGCCGACGCCGCCCGTGAGCTGCTTGACGATCTTGTTCTTCCGCTCGACCAGCGCCGGCCACACGATCTTCGGCTCGCCGACCTCGATGCCGTACTCCTTCGCACGCTTGATCTGCTCGTACAGGTGCGCGGTGACGACCCAGGCCTTGGTGGGGATGCAGCCCCAGTTGAGGCACGTGCCGCCCAGTTCGTCCTTCTCGACGACGGCGGTCTTGAGGCCCATCTGCGCGGCTCGGATCGCGGCCACGTATCCGCCGGGGCCGGAGCCGACCACGACGACCTGGTAGTGCGGATTGGACATGAAGTGCTCGCTGGAAAGGGCTCGGGATGGACCGGGCGGCCCCGGTGAATGGGCGTGAGTGCGAGGCGGGACATTAGGAAGGCGTGCGGCGAGCGTCAACCGCGGCTCGCGCCGGTGGCGTGCACGCACCCGGCGGGGCTAGCCTGCGCGCCATGCACCGGCTCGGAGTGTTCGCGCGCCACCCCGTGGCGGGATCCGTGAAGACGCGGCTCTCACCCGCCCTGCCGCCCGCGCTCGCGGCGCGGCTCTATGCGGCGCTGCTGGAGGACACCCGTTCCGCCGCGGCCGCGTGCGACGCCGACCGTACGTGGTGGTGGGCGGACGACGGCCCCGCGCTCGGCGATCCGGCGTTCGCCGAACGCCGGCAGGAAGGCGATTCGCTCGGCGAACGGCTCGCGCACGCGATGCGCGTGATGCGCGGCGACGGCGCGGGGTCGCGCGCGGTGATCGTCGGCAGCGACTGTCCGGCGCTGACGGCCGCGCACCTGCGGGACGCGTTCGGGGCGCTCGACCGGGCCGACGTCGTGCTCGGCCCGGCGACGGACGGCGGCTACTGGCTCGTGGGTGCGCGGCGCGAGTGCGGCGCGCTCTTCGAGAACGTGCCGTGGAGCACGCCCGAGGTGCTGCGCGTGACACGCGCACACGCGCTCGAGCACGGCTGGACCGTCGGCATGCTCGGCACGGCGCGCGATCTCGACGAGCCCGCGGACCTCGTGGCGCTGGTGGCGGCGCTCGCCGCCGCCGAGACCGGGGCGTGCGGCGCGGCGCTGCGCGCGGCACTGAACGAAACGGGCCTCGCCCGCTGATCGCGGTGCGAGGCCCGTGCGTGCCACCGGAGGACGCGCGCTCAGCGTCCGCCCATGCCGCCCGGCGCGCCACCGCCGGCCTTCTTGGCCTTCGCGCGCTCGACCGCCTGCGCGATGCTCTGCTGCAGCCCTTCCGGGCCCCCGGCGCCCTGTGCCTTCGCGTACCACTGCAGCGCCTCGTCGATCCGGTCCTGGCTCTCGCGCACGACGCCCATGTTGAAGAGCGCGATCGGGTGGTTGGGCTCGTGGCGCAACGCGGCCTGGAACTTCTCGATCGCGTCCTCGGCGTCGCCGAGGTTGAAGTAGCACACGCCGAGGTCCACCAGCGTGGTCACTCGGGTGGAGTCGCTCCGCAGCGCCGACTTGTAGTGGACGATCGCCTCGGACCAGTTGGCCGTGTCGTAGAGGATGTTCGCGAGCATGATCCGCGCGTTGACGTTCGTGGAGTCCTTCGCGAGTTCGTTCCGCGCCATGGTGGCCGCGTGCTCCATCTCCTCGTTCGCGCCGGCGATCTTGGGCTGGGCGCTGTTGTTCTTCTGGAAGCCCTGGAACGCGGTGTACATGACGAGCAGCACCGCGAACCCGCCGAGCACGAGCCACAGCTGGAACTGCAGCTTCTCGGCCGCGGTCTGCGCGGCGCGCGGGCGCGTGGTGCGCATGCGGCGGATGTTCGGATCGAAACCGCGAACGGACGGATCCGCGGGACGCGGCGCGGCCGGCGCGGGTGCGGGAGCGGGCTCGGGCGCCGCTTCGACGGGCTCGGCGGCGGCGGGGGCAACGGGCACCGCGGGTGCCGCGGGCGCCACCGGCGGCGCCGAAAGGTTCAGCGGATAGCTGCAGTTCTCGCACTCGACCGCGTCGGGGGCGTTGGCGCGGCCGCAGCTGGGACACTTGTTCTCTGGCGTCATGGCAGGTTCCGTCTCGGTCAGGTCATGAGGTGCGTGGGAAGGCGACACTATAGGCGGGCGTATTCGCGGCGGACAAGGCCCGGCCCCCGCCGCGGGGCGCTGCTCCGGCCGGCTCACGCCGCGCGCGGCCGGGGCTGGCCGCGCCGGGGCTGCGCTGATACGGTCCCCGGCCCGGCCGGGCTTTTCCCGCTCCACCCACGCGTTTCATCCGCCGCTTCGGAGGTCGAAGTACCCATGCGCCGTTCGCTCGCCGTTCTGGTCCTGGCTCTCGGCATCGCCGCGTTGCCGACGTTCGTGGCCGCCGAAGAGATCAAGATCACCGTGCTGCACACCACCGACGTGCACGGCTCCCTCCTGCCGTGGGACGACCTCTCGAACCGGCCGGCCGCACGCGGACTCGCGCGCGCCGCTACGCGCATCGCGAAGGTGCGCGCCGAGGGCAATCCCGTGCTGCTGCTGGACGCCGGCGACGCCATGTCCGGCGCGCCGCTCGTGAGCGTCTGGCAGCGCGACCACGCCGGGCTGCCGCACCCGGTGGCGACCGCGATGAACGCGCTCGGCTACGACGCCATGGCGCTCGGCAATCACGAGTTCGACTACGGCCCGGCCGGCATCGACAGCGCCCGAGCCGCCTCGCGCTTCCCCTGGCTCGCCGCCAACGTCGTGCGCCGCGACGGTTCGCCGGCGTTCGCGCCCTCGCTCGTGAAGGAACTGAACGGCGTGCGCATCGGCGTGATCGGCCTGTGCACGCCGGCCGTGCCGCTCATGGCGGATTCCGCGCAGTGGAGCGGTTACACGTTCCTCTCACCGTTCGAGGTGGCACGCAAGGAAGTCGCGCGCCTGCGGGGCGCCGAGCGCTGCGACGTCGTGATCGCCCTCGCGCACACCGGTCTGGAGAAGAACGCGCGCACGGGCGAAGTCCGCAAGGGCGACGCACCCGGCGAGAACTTCGGGCACCAGCTCGCGAGCGAGGTGCCGGGGCTCGACGTCGTGATCCTCGCGCACACGCACGAGGCGATCCCGTTCGTGAACCTCGGCGGCGCCGTCGTGACACAGGCCGGCCGCTCGGCGGAAGGCCTCGGCCGCGTGGACCTCAAGCTCACGCGCGAGACGCCGGCGAGCCCCTGGAAGCTCGCGCGTCCGTTCGCGAGCTACGCCGCGTTCGGCGACTCGACCGTGGCGGACGAGGCGTTCGTGCGGCAGTTCGCGCCCTACGGCGAACGCACGAAGGCCGCGCTCGACGAGACCGTCGGCGAGACGACCACCGACCTCGCGACGCCCGGCGGCCGTTTCGCCGACGGCCCGCTCTGGCAGCTCATCCACCGCGCCCAGCTCGAGGCGAGCGGGGCCGACGTGTCGCTCGCCGCGCTGTTCGCGGCCGACCAGCGCATTCCCGCCGGTCCGGTGCGCGTGCGCGACCTCATGCGGCTCTATCCGTACGAGAACTCGCTCGTCACGCTCGAGATGTCCGGGGCCGAACTGAAGGACGCGCTCGAACAGTCCGCGCGCTACCTCGCCACGTACACGTTCGAGGACGGACGGCCGCTCGCCGAGCCCGGCATGCCGGGCTGGAACTTCGACATGGCGATGGGCGTGACCTACGAGGTGGACCTCACGAAGCCCGCCGGCGACCGCATCCACCACCTCACGTTCAAGGGCGAGCCGCTCGCGCCCGAGCGGAAGCTGCGCGTGGTCGTGAACGGCTACCGCGCCGCCGGTGGCGGCGACTTCGTCATGATCCGCCGCGCGAAGCGCATCGGCCGGCCCGCGCTTTCCGCGCCCGAGGCCGTGCTCGCGTACGTGAAGCAGGGCGGACGTGTCGGCGGGCCGTTCGAGCCGTCGTGGACGGTGCTGCCCGACTACGCACCGACGCCGGAGCGCGGACTGATCGACCGCCTCGTGCGTCTCGGCGTCGCGCCGCGCGAAGAGGTCATGCACCTGATCCCGAACGAGCCCGCACGCCGCGTGGACCTCGCCTACTGGCTCGGCCGCGCGTTCGGCTGGAAGTCGAACCGTCCCTCGGGCGCGTTCGGCGACGTGCCCGACGAGCTCGAGCCGTGGCTCGACGGCATCCTCGCGAAGGGCGTGCTCGGCGCCGACGGCCGCGGCGAGCGGTTCGATCCGTTCCGTCCGGCGACCGTGATGACCGCGCTCGACTGGTCGGAGCGCTGCGCGCGCCGCGCGAACTATGCGCTCGCGGGCACGACGCTCGGAGACGAGGCGTTCTGGACGTCGCTCGTCACCGGCGTGAGCCTGCGCGGCACGCCCGGCCGCGGCGGCATTCCGTTCGACGCGTCGCTGTCGCGCGCGCAGTGGCTCGGCATGCTGAGCAACCTGCGCTATCCGCGCCTGCGCGTGCTCGAGACGACCGACTTCCACGGCGCGATCCTCGGCGGCCAGCGCGAGCGCCGCACGAACCGCCCGATCGGCGGCTCGCCCGCCGTGGCGGCGGCGGTCGAACACTACCGCGCCGAGAACCCGGCCGGCACCGTGCTCATCGACGGCGGCGACCTGTTCCAGGGCACGATGATCTCGAACCTCCAGTTCGGCCGGCCGGTCGTCGAGCAGATGAACTTCCTCGGCTACGCGGCGGCGGCGATCGGCAATCACGAGTTCGACTGGACCGCCGACACGCTCAAGAGCCGCGTGCTCAACATGCGTTTCGCGGCGCTCGGCGCGAACATGCTCGAGCGGAAGACGAACAAGCGTCCGTGGTGGGTGCGCAGCGACACCACCGTGACGCGCCGCGGCGTGAAGGTCGGCATCTTCGGCCTCGCCTATCCCGGCACGCCGCGCGTGACGATGCCGGCGTACGTCGCGCACCTGCGCTTCGCGGACGATTCGCTCACCGCGGCGCCGCTTCCGGCGAAGCTCCGCAAGGCCGGCGCATCGGTCGTCGTCGCGGTCGGTCACATTCCGGCGGAGACCGATTCGACCCGCAAGGCGCGCGGCGACATCGCGCGGCTCGCGCGCTCGATCAAGGGCGTGGACGGCTGGTTCGGCGGGCACAGCCACAACGTCGTGGACGACGTGATCGAGAACGC
>JBGANH010000204.1:0-8436 GCA_044222365.1 Candidatus Eiseniibacteriota bacterium | reverse complement strand
ATCGGCGTGGGCCGCTGGGGCTCGACCGATCCGTGGCTCGGCATTCCCGTGACCTGGGACCAGATCTCGGGCGCGCGCGTGATCATCGAGACGGGCTTCCGCGATTTCCGCGTGACGCCGTCGCAGGGCAGTCACTTCTTCCAGAACCTGACGAGTTTCCAGATCGGCTATTTCACCGTGAACCACGGCGAAGGGTTCGTGGACTGGGACTGGCTGGCCGCGCACGCGCTGAGCCAGCACGGCCTCGTGCAGCACCTGCGCTTCGACGAGCCGCTCGTCGCCCTCATGGACGGCCGCCGCGGCAAGGGCGTGATCTACAAACCGGGGAAGCGGCGAGAATAGTCTCGGAGCCTCGCTTCGGTCGCCGGCGTGGCCGAATGCCAGACCGGCGAACAGCGCGATTTGCGGGTGGCGGGGTGGGTTCGTAGAATGCATTTCACATTGGTTCGCAGTTCCAACGGGAGCCCCTGATCCCGCACGTGATCTTCACGGAGGAAGATCCGCATGCGTGCGACATGCCCGTCCGCCGGCCAGATCGTCCGATCGGCGCTCGCGGTCCTGATCGTGACGTGCTGCGCCGCCGCCCGCGCGGAGGGAACCTGCGCGCTCTGGAACGTGCTTGGCGAGCCAGGTGTCACGGCCACGGCGGCCCAGCCGTCGGTGCTCGCCGCCGCGGATCTCGACGGGGACGGGTACGACGAGCTGCTGATGGCGGAAGCGGCGGGAAGCCGCATCGCGATCTATGCACGTTTCCTCGCGGCCGCCGGCGGAACGCGATGGGGATTCGTTCGTGTCGGATCGGTGAACGGATTCAACCAGCCCGCGCAGATCGTCGTGCGCGACTTCGACTCGGATGGACTCCTCGATCTCGCGGTCGCGACCCGAAGCTCCGATGGTCTCGTACTGTGCCGGGGTACGCGCGCGAGCGGAGGTCTGGGCTTCACGACACCGAGCCCGCTGTCGGGTACGAGCGACGCGCGCGGTGTCGTCGCGGCCGACTTCAACCACGACGGGATCCTCGACCTCGTGGTGACGTGCACGGCCGGCGTCGTGCAGTTGCGCGGGCACGGTACCGGCGGTGGGGTGGGAAACGGGGAGTTCGATCCGCCGGCGCCGGTCGCCCCGACAGGCACGTGGACTTGTCTCGCGGCAGGTGACCTGAATCGCGACGGCGCTCTGGACCTGATCGGCTGCACGAACTCGCCGAACCGGATCCAGTACGTCATGGGAGCGGCCGGGGACGGCGGGGGCAACGGCGTCTTCGGCAACGTCCAGATCGTGGCGAACCAGTCGGCGGCCGATGCGATCCAGCTCGTGGACATGAACGGGGACGGCAAGCTCGACGTGCTCCTGCCCGGCATCTCCTCGGGCGCGGCGGTGGCCATGAATCGAACCCCCGATCGGGTGTTCACCCTGACGCTCACGCCGGTGTCCTTCGGCTCCGATCCGGGAGAGCCTCCATCCCTCGCGTTCGGCGCCGCCGATCTGGATGGCGACGGCGTGAAGGACCTGTTGTTCTCGCGTGGTTCCAGGGCTTCGTTTCGGCTCGCCCGTGGTGCCCTCGACGGGGAACTCTATGCGATCAACGGCACATGGGACGTTCCGGCGACCGCGTCTCCGAGCGCCATGCTCGTTCGCGATTTCGACCGCGACGGAGTGGAGGACGTGGCGCTGGTCAGTCGTTCCGAGGAGCGGCTCTCGCTCTACCGCGGAACCTGTTCGAGGGAAGCGGCAGGCTTCGGCTATCTCGGGCTCGAAGCGATCGGCCCGGGCACGACGGGATCGAATCCCGCCGCGGGCCTGTTGCCACTCGGCACGGCCGTCACGCTCACCGCGAGTCCTTCCCCGGGGGCGGTGTTCGCGGGTTGGAGCGGAGCCGCCACCGGTTCCCAGACCCCGCTCGCCACGACGGTCACCGGCCACGGCACCGCCACCGCCTGGTTTGCGACGACGACGCACGCGCTCGACGTTTCGGTGGACGGCGTGGGAACGGTGCAGCGTTCGCCGGCGCTCGACGTCTATCCCGACGAGTCAGTCGTCAAGCTCATGGCCGTTCCGGGGCCCCACGAGCGATTCGCCGGCTGGACGGGTGACTTCATCGCGGATTCTGCCGGCGTTTCGGTCGCGATGACGGGCGATGTCCATGCGGCCGCGCACTTCACGCCCATGCTCTATTCCCTGACTCTCTTCAATCAGACGGGAGGGACGGGTGCTTCGTTCGTCCTCGATCCACCGGGAGGTCTCTACCCCTTCGGCACGCCGGTGAGCGTCACGGCCGTCCCGGCGCCGGGAGTGGAGTTCGAGTTCTGGATCGTCAATGGCGTGCAGACGTTGGCGAATCCGATCACGGTGCTCGTCAGGGGCGACACGACGTTGTCCGCACAGTTCCGGGCAAAGTACTACTGGCCGGAGATCGCGACGATCGGCTTCGGCGAAGTGTTCTGGTGGGGGCCGATGTGGGGCTCGCTCTTGTACGGAGACACGCTCAACTTGAGGGCGGTTCCGGCGGAGGGCTACGAGTTCGCCGGATGGTCCGGCGACGTCGTGGACACCGCGCGCCTCGTGAGGCTCGTGGTCACGGAAGTTCCGCACGTCGTAGCTCATTTCACCTCGTCTCCGAGCTATGCCGCCCACATCGTCAGCGTGCGCGACGTGGCTCTCGATCAGGGCGGCCGCGTCAAGGTCAGCTGGAAACGAAGCGAGTACGATCAGGCGGGCTCCGTTCCCGGCGCGCGCGTCGGCGAGTATCGGGTGTGGCGGGGCATCAGTGAATCGGATGCGCTCGCTTCCGTGTCGAACGGAGAAGCCCACTGGATGGGCGATGACCCGGCCCCTTCCGAGGGCCGCCCGCTTCGCCGCATCCGGTACTTCGGCCAACCCACCTATTGGGAGTGGGTGGGGACCGTGCCTGCCGTGGCGCTCGAGGGATACGGCATGGTGGTGTCCACTCAGCACGACGCGACGCCGTCCCGGCCGGATCCGTGGGTACGCACCTTCGTGCAGGCCGTCTCCAAGGACAGCACGATCTGGTGGAACTCGCCGATCGATTCGGGGCTCTCGCGCGACAACGTACCTCCGGATCCGCCGAGCGCTCCCGTGCTGCAGTGGCTGACGAGCGAGTACGAGCTGCGATGGACGCCGAGCACGGCCGGCGATCTCGCCGGCTATCGCGTGGACCTGGGGGAGGCCGCGGGCTTCGTCGCCGACAGCACGACGTTCGCGGCATTCACGCAGGAGGCACGCATCCGGGTCCCGATCCTCGACGGCCGTGCGCGAGTGGCGCGGGTGCGGGCGATCGACGTGCACGAAAACGAAAGCGCAGCCCTCGAAGTCGTGCCGCCGACGCTCGGGGTCGAGGCCGTACCCGTCGAGATGCACCTGCGAATCGCCGGCGCGAACCCGATTCGTGGAGCGGTCACCGTGGTGTACACGCTCGATCGCGCGATACCCGCCGAACTGCGCCTGTTCGACGTCGGAGGCCGGTTGCTGGCGTCCCGCAGCGTCGCGGGCGTCGTCGGCGCCGGGGGACCGGTGACTTTGTCGCCTCCGCGGCCACTCGCCGCGGGTCTGTATTTCGTGACGCTCCAGCAGGGCGGGCGCGTGTTGCGTGCGCGCGCCGTGGTGATTCCATGAAGGCCGCTCGCCGGGTGCGATTCTCGCGGCGGCCGTGGAGGATGTCGTGAACACACTTCTCGTCCGCGCAGCACGCCTGACGCCGGTCGTGGCAGCCTGGCTCGTCTGTGCGCCACTCGCCGCGAGCGCGGCATGCCCGACCGACGCGAGCGGACTGCTCGGGGCGCCCGCTGCGAACCCGGTGGGCAGCTATCCGGTGTACATGGCGACCGCCGACTTCAATGGTGACGGGCGAGAGGATGTCGCCCTCGCCGAGTACAACGCGAACCAGTTGAGTGTGTACCTCAACTTCCCGGATCCGGCCTCGAGCGCGGGCTGTCGGCTGGTGCTCGGCGCACGAGCGACGGGGCTGTCCAGCGCGCGCGATTGCGCCGTCGGGGACTTCGACGGCAACGGCGTACCGGACATCGCCGTCGTCTCCCTGCTGACGCAACGCGTGCATGTGTTGCGCGGTTCCCGCACGTCGTCGGGCTATGCGCTGGCTGCGCCGGTCTCGTACGCGCTCGCGTCTCTGGCGCGCAGCATTTCGATCGCGGACCTCGAAGGAGACGGCATCGAGGACCTCGTCGTCGGGGCGGACAACGGTGTCTACGTCCTGCGCGGGCAGGGCAGTCCGGGAGTCGGCAACGGCGCGTTCGGCGCGCCTCAGGCGTACGAGGCGGGCCGGGCGATCTTCAGCGTGGCGATCGCGGACCTCAACGCCGACGGTGCGCTCGACCTCGGTTGCATTTTCGGCCCGACGTCGGGCGGTGCCGTGTTGTTCGGCCAGACGATCGCGGGTCACCCGACCGGAACGTTCGGCGCCGAAAACCTGTTCACGTTTCCGGGGCTGCCCAAGCGAGTCCACGCGGCGGACATGAACGCCGACGGCCGTCCGGATCTGGTGGTCGGGGTCGACCCCGGCGTCGTCGTCGTGCAGAACACGACGATCGCCGGTGCGAACGTGTTCGACTTCGTCGCGACGCGCTTCCAGAACGGAACGTCCCTCGACAACACGAACGATGTCGCGATCCTCGATCTCGATCACGACGGAGTGCTCGACGTCGTTCTTCCGAGTTCGGGAAGCACGAGCTTCACGTTGATGCAGGGCGCGATCTCCGGCGGTGCCTGGACCAAGGGTGCCGTGAGCACGCGCACCAGCTCCGGGGCCGCCATGGTCGGCACGGCCGTGGGAGATTGGAATGGCGACGCTCAACTCGACGTGGCCATTGCGTCGATCACGTCGGGCGCGCTGGCGCTGCACGCGTCGCTGTGCGGGCCCGCGCCCGCAGGTGAGGTGGCGGTCACGGCCGTGGCGCACGGACCCGGGACGGTGACGACGACACCCCCCGTGCCGAGCGTCGCGCCGGGCACGCCCGTGCTGTGCGAGGCGACGCCCGACCCGGGAGCGCAGTTCCTGGGCTGGTCGGGCGCGCTCTCCGGCGCGTCGGCGTCCCAGACCCTGACGCCGGCTTCGGACGCGGTCGTGCGCGGTTGGTTCGCGACCGCGCCGCGGACGATCGACTTGCAGATCGAGGGCTCCGGCACCGTCCAGCGTTCGCTCGACCTGCCCGCATATTCCCCTGACGCCGGATTCCTGTTGCTCGCCCGTCCGGGTGTCGGAGCGACCTTCAGCCACTGGAGTGGGCTCGCGAACTCCACGGACACGCTGCTGTCGCTCGGCGCAGGCGGCTCCGGGGCGCTGATCGCGCACTTCTTTCCCGCCGCGTACACGGTCCAAGCGGCCTCGAACACCTACGGCCACAATTCCGTCGTCCTCGATCCGCCGCACGCGACTTTCGGATACGGCGACCAGGTCATACTCACCGCGGTGCCGGAGTTCGGGTTCACGTTCACGCGCTGGAGCGGGCTCGACCCCGGCGAGAGCGAGACGCTCAATCCGACCACGATCACGGTGACTCGCAATCGCTCGATCACCGCGGTCTTCACGCCGGTGAACTTCCCCGTCACGATCACGACGCTCGGATTGGGATCCGTCGGTCGCTCCCCGAGCGATGCCGAGCTCCCGTACCTGTCCACGTTCTCGCTCTGGGCGTACCCCGTCCTCGGCTATCGCTTCCTCGGGTGGAGTGGCGATATCGTGTCGCAGTTGAACTCCCTGTATGTCACGGTGACGGGCCCGATGCATATCACCGCGATGTTCGAGGGTGACCCGGGGTACCTGCCGTATCTCACTTCCCTCGCCGATGTGCCGTCGGATCAAGGCGGCCTGCTGCGCGCTCGGTGGAGCGCGTCGCTGCTCGACCGCAGCCCGGCGTCGATCACCGACGTGAACCGGTATTACGTGTGGCGCTCGGTGCCCACCGCGGCGGCGCTCGCTGCGCTCGGCAGTGGCGCCGCGAAGTGGGAGGCCGACGAGCCCGGAGAATCGGTGCGGCAGATGCGCGCGGTGCAGTTCGGCGCCACCACGACCTACTGGGAGTACGTCACCATGGTGCCCGCGACCCAGCTCGGGTTCTATACCACCACCGTGCCCACCGAGAGCGACTCTTCGTCGGCGGGACTGCCGTGGACGCAGGTGTTCGTGCAGGCGCGTTCGGTGAACAACGAGCTGTGGTGGAACTCGCCGGTGGACTCCATGTACTCCGTCGACAACATCGCGCCGCCACCGCCGTCGGGCCTGACCGCGACCCGCTCGCTGTCGGGCCTGCACCTGGTCTGGGCCGCGAGTTGGGCCGCCGACATGGCGGGCTACCGCGTGTACCGGGGACACGGCGCGGCGTTCGTGACCGACGCGTCCACACTGGTCGGAAGCACCACGTCCACGCAGTTCGACTTGAGCGGCGCTCCCGAGGCCGACACGCACGTGAAGGTGGTCGCGGTGGACCAGCACGACAACCCGAGTGCTCCCGCGGTGCTCACGCCGGCGACGCTCGATGCGCTCACGCGTCCGGCCGGATTCGCGCTCGCACCGCCGCGGCCGAATCCGGCGCGAGGGGAGCTCGACCTGCAGTTCTCGCTCGAGAGGTCCGGTGACGCGAGCGTCGAAGTGCTCGACGTGAGCGGAAGGGTGGTGGCGCGGAGATCGCTTCCGGACGCCGCGGCCGGAGCGCACGCCGTGACGGTCGCCGAGGCTCGCGCGCTGCCCGCCGGGCTGTACTTCGTTCGCCTCGTCCAGGGTGAGCGTCGGGAGCAGCGCCGCGTCGTGATCGCGAGGTGAGCGAAGCGCGGCGGCCCGAATCACGCGGACTCGCCGCGCACTCGCTCGCGTCGTACGCGCACCAAGCGACACGAATCACGGCAGGCAGCCCACTCGCGCGAGCGGGTGGGCTTCGTGTCATTCGGATGCCGCGTCGTCCACGACGTCGCTCATGCGGTCCTTGGGCGGCTCGACCGGTCGCACCATGAGCGCCTGTTCGCGCTCGATGTAGACGAGCCCGGCCTTCGCGCCGCGCGGTTTGCGCACGTACTTCTTGAGCGTCCAGTGCACGGGCACCTTGCCGGCGGTGCGCGCCTTGGAATGCCACGCCGCCCAGCTCGCGACTTCCTCGAGCGTCGCGCGGCTCGGCTCGTTCGGGCCCTTGCCGCGGCGCAGCACCACGTGCGAGCCCGGGCAGCCGTGCGCGTGGAACCAGTAGTCCTCGGGCCGCGCCATGTGCACGGTGAGGTGATCGTTGCCTTCGCTGCTGCGGCCGATCAGCACGTCCCAGCCCTCGACCGTCGTGAAGCGCATGGGCACGAGCTTGCCCGGTCCCGCGGCGCCCGCCTGCGGCGCGCGCGGCGCACGCGCGGCGTTGCTGCGTGGCTGACCGTTCGCGGCCGAAACGCCCAGTTCGCGGCGCGAGAGCGGCTCGGGGGCCTTGATCTGCTGGCGCACCGTGCTGCCGAGTTCGAACAGCACGCGCTCGAGCGCGATCGTCGCGTCGTAGAGCGCCGCGTCGTCGTCTCCCGCGGACGCCTGCGCGAGCGCGTCGAGCTTGGCCGACACGTCCGCGATCTCGGCTTCGACCGCGGCGATGCGCGGCGGCGTGTCCTTGAGCCCGCGATCGGCCTTGCCCGCCTTCTTGAAGTACCGCGCCGCGTTCGCGGGCGGCGCGACCGCCGGGTCGAGCGCGATCTCGAGCGTGCGTGACGGATCGGACGGATCGGGCAGCGACACGCTGCTCGCGCGCGCGGGCACCTGGTGCGCGTACGCGAGCAGCGCTTCGCCGAAGCGCCGGAACTCGGCGCCGCGCTTGGACTCCGCGAGGTCGTCGTGCAGGCCGGCGAGCTTGCGCTGCAGGCGCGAGCGGTAGCGCTGCATCGCCTTGCGCACGGCGACGCGTCGCGCCTCGATCGGGTCGGCCGGCTCGGGCTCGGGGGCTTCGTCGGTGATGTCGGAGTCGTCGTCGAGTTCGTCGTCGAACATGGCGGGGCAGGCTAGGGGAGCGGCGGGAGTTAGTCGAGCAGCTCGGGGAAGTCGTCGGTTTCGGAGTCGAAGTCGTCGTCCCAGTGGGACCGCGGGCGCGGAGGGTGCAGCCGGAACATGGCCGGACTCGTCGCGGGGGCGAGTGGGCGGGGAGCCGCGCCGCCGCGAAATGACTGTGGCGTTCGGCGCGCTCAAGCGCGACCCTGCCACGGCTGCTGCCCCGCTCTCAATGACCACGATGGAGACGATATGGCCACGCTGGTGTGTCACTCGTGCGGCACCCCGATCACCTACGCCGAGCCCGTGCCCCGCGACGCGGAGTGCGAGAAGTGCCGCGCGGACCTGCGCGCGTGCCGCAACTGCCGGCACTGGAACCCGCGCCTGAACAACGAGTGCAACGAGACCGAGGCCGACTCGATCGCCGACAAGACGCGCCGGAACTTCTGCGAGTTCTT
>JBGANH010000203.1:0-8441 GCA_044222365.1 Candidatus Eiseniibacteriota bacterium | reverse complement strand
TGGGATCGCCTTCCTTGCAGCCCCACGCGCGCGCGAACTCCTCGAGGTTCGAGTACGGCCCGTTGACGCGCCACACGGCCGGCGAGTGCGGGTCCGTGGCCACGAGCGTCGCGAGGTCCTCCGGCGTCTCGAGCGTGCGCCACACGCGCGCCCAGGCGAGGAAGAACCGCTGCTCGGGCGTGAAGCCGTCGCGCAGCAGGCGCGGCTTGCCGGCGGTCGCCTTCTCGAACGCCGCGTACGCGACCGCGAGGCCGCCGAGGTCGGCGATGTTCTCCCCGAGCGTGACGCGGCCGTTCAGGTGCAGCGTGTCGTTCACGGTGTACGCGTCGAACTGCTCGACGACCTTGTCGGCGCGCGCCTTGTAGCGCGCCGCGTCCGCGGGCGTCCACCAGTCCCGCAGGTTGCCGTCGGCGTCGAACTGGCGGCCGCGGTCGTCGAAGCCGTGCGTCATCTCGTGTCCGATCACGGCGCCCATCGCGCCGTAGTTCAGCGCGTCGTCCCACTCGGGATCGTAGAAGGGCGGCTGCAGGATGCCCGCGGGGAAGTTGATGCTGTTGAACGCCGACGAGTAGAACGCGTTCACGGTCGGCGCGGACATGGCCCACTCGCCCTTGTCCACGGGCTGGCCGATGCGCGAGAGCGTGCGCGTCTCCTCCCAGCGGTTCACGGCGAGACGGTTGGCGAGCCACGACGTGCGCGTGATCGCGACGCCTTCGTAGGCCTTCCACTTGTCGGGGTAGCCGATCTTGTCGGAGAAGGCCTTCAGCTTCACGTGCGCCGCGGCCTTCGTCGTGTCGCTCATCCACTCGAGCGCGTCGATGCGCTCGCCGAGCGCTTCCTCGAGGCGGTCCACCATCGCGAGCGCGCGCGCGCGCGCGGCCGGCGGGAACTTCACCTTCACGAACTCGCGCCCGAGCAGGTCGCCGAGATCACCGTCGGTGGCGGCGATGCAGCGCTTCCAGCGTGGCAGCATCTCGTTCGCGCCGGTCAGGCGCTTGCGCCACGCGAAGTCCTCGTCCACGAACGCCTGCGACAGCAGCGGCGAGGCGTCGCGCAGCGCGTGCCAGCGCAGGTACGCCTGCCAGTCGGCGAGCGGCGTGCCCGCCACGCGCGCGGCCAGCCCGCGGAAGAACTCCGGCTGCATCACGTTGATCGAGTCCGGCGCGCGCATCGCGCGGCGGCCGAAGTACGCATCCCAGTCGAAGCCCGGCGTCCAGGCGCGGAGCGTGTCGAAGGGCACCTTGTGGTAGACGGCGCGCGGGTCGCGACGCTGCTGCCGCGTCATGGACGCCTGCGCGAGCTGCGTCTCGAGCGCGAGCACGCGCGCGGCCTCGCCGAACGCGTCGGGACGGCCGATCAGGGCGAACAGGCGGCCGACGTGCGCGACGTACTCGGCACGCAGGGCGACCGAGGCGCTGTCGGTCCGGAGGTAGTACTCGCGTTCCGGCATGCCGAGCCCGCCCTGCGCCGCGATCGCGATCGTGAGCGAACTGCGCCGGGCGTCGGGGCCGGCGCCGAAGCCGAAGCCCGCGCCCGCGCCGTTCGAGTGCATCCACCCGAACTGGGCGGCGAGATCGCGAACCGTCGCGAGGCCGTCGATCCCTTCGAGCTCGGGCTTCAGCGGCGCGAGGCCCGCGCGCTCCGCCTGCGCCGAGTCGAGGCAGGCCGCGTAGTAGTCGCCGATGCGGCGCACGTCGCTGCCGGCCTTCGCACTCCTGTCGGCCGCGGCGCGTTCGAGGATGCCGCGCAGTACGGCTTCGTTGCGGTCGGCGAGTTCCTCGAAGCCGCCGTAGCTGGCATAGCCCGCGGGCATCTTCGTGTTCGCGAGCCAGCCGCCTTCGGCGAACCGGTAGAAGTCGCGGCACGGCGGGCACGAGGTGTCCATGTCGGCGCGGTTCCAGAACGAACGCTCGGCCGCGCGCGCGGACGGCGCGGCGAGCGCGAGCGCGGCGAGCACCAGGGTGAGGACGGGGCGGCTGGGGCGCATGGAGACCTCCGGTGAAAGACGTCCGGCCGGCGGCCGCGTGGGCCGCCGGCCGGTCGAGCGAGCGGGAAGGACTACCAGATGCGGGCGCGAAGCTCCTGCTTGCGCACCATCTCGTCGCCTTCCTTGCAGCCGAACGCCTTCGCGAACTCGTCGAGGTTCGACAACGGTCCGTTCACGCGCCAGTGCGCCGGCGAATGCGGATCGGTCAGCACCTGCGTGCGGAGCGCCTCGTCGCGGTTGATGCGGCGCCAGACTCCCGCGTAGCCGAGGAAGAAGCGCTGCTCGGGCGTGAAGCCGTCGATCTTCGGCTGCGGCTTGCCGGCGATCGCCTTCTGGAACGCGGCGTAGGCGAGCGCGATGCCGCCGAGGTCGGCGATGTTCTCGCCGAGCGTGAGCTTGCCGTTCACGTGCATCGAGTCGAGCACCGTGTACGCGCTGAACTGCGCCTCGACCTGATTCGCACGCGCCGTGTAGGCCGCCGCGTCCTCGGGCGTCCACCAGTCGCGCAGGTTGCCCGCGGCGTCGAACTGCCGGCCGGAATCGTCGAAGCCGTGCGTCATCTCGTGGCCGATCACGGCGCCGATGGCGCCGTAGTTCACGGCGTCGTCCCAGTCGGGCGAGTAGAACGGCGGCTGCAGGATGCCGGCGGGGAAGTTGATGCTGTTGAAGGTCGGGCTGTAGAACGCATTCACGGTCGGCGGGGTCATGCGCCATTCGCCGCGGTCCACGGGCTGGCCGATCTTGGCGAAGTTGCGCGCGATCTCGGCCCGGTTCGCCGAGAGCCGGTTCGCGTACCACGATTCGCGCGACACCGTGACGCCGTCGTACGAGCGCCACTTGTCGGGATAGCCGATGCGCTCGGCGAACGCGTCGAGCTTCACGCGTGCGGCCTTCTTCGTCGCTTCGCTCATCCACTCGAGCGTGACGAGCCGGTCGGCGAGCGCGGCCTCGAGGTTCTCGACGAGCGTCAGCGCGCGGCGGCGCGCTTCGGGCGTGAAGTGCTTCTGCACGTAGAGCTGGCCGAGCAGGTCGCCGAGGTCGCCGTCCACCGCGCGCTGGCAGCGCTTCCAGCGCGGCTGCATCGCGCGCACGCCGGACATGCGGCTCGTGAACGCGAAGTTCTCGCGCACGAACGCGTCGCTGAGCGTCGGCGACGCGTCGTCGAGCACCTTCCAACGCAGGTAGGCCTGCCAGTCGGCGAGCGGCGTCGCGGCGAGCAGCGGCTCGAGCGTGCGCAGGAAACCGGGGTGGCCGATGTTGAGCGAATCGAGCGAGGCGCGGCCGCGACCCTTCAGGTACGCCGACCAGTCGAACGACGGCGCCATGCCGCGGAGCGAATCGAACGGCAGGAAGTGGTACTGCAGCTTCGGGTCGCGGCGCTGCACGTTCGTGAGGCAGCCCTTCGCGAGCGCCGTCTCGATCGCGAGCACGCGTTCGGCGTCGGCCTTGGCGGCCGCCGGGTCCGCGCCCGCGAGCACGAAGGTGCGGGCGACGTGGTCCACGTAGGCGGCGACGAGCGCGCGCGAGGTCGAGTCCGTCTTCAGGTAGTAGTCGCGGTCCGGCAGCGAGAGGCCGCCCTGTCCGACCTGCGCGATCATGCGGTCGCTGTTCTTGACGTCCTGGCCCGAACCGAAGTTGAACATCACGCCGCGGACACCGTGCGCGTGCAGCCACGCCACCTGCGCGGGCAGGTCGGCCACGGACTTCATGCCGTCCACGGCGCCGAGCAGCGGCTGGACGGGCTTCAGGCCCGCGGCTTCGGCCGCGGCCGAGTCCATGCAGGCGGCGTAGTAGTCCCCGACCATGCGCGCCGGGGAGCCGGCCTTCGCGGCCTTGTCCTTCGAAGCGGCTTCGACGATGGCGAGGATCGCGAGCTGGTTGTTCTCGGCGAGCTCGGCGAAGGCGCCCCAGTTCGCGTTCGCGGCCGGGATCACGGCGGTGCGTTTCCAGCCACCGGTCGCGTACTGGTCGAAGTCACGGCAGGGCGAGCACGTCGTGTCGAAGTACGCGCGCGGGAAGATCGTGGAGGCCGGCTTGGCGCCGGCGGCGAACGCCGGGACGGCGCACGCGAGCGCGAGCGCCACCGGCAGGAGGAGGCGGAAGGGTTTCATCGGGGACGACCTCGATCGGGAGGGAGGGTGGTGCCGGTGCGGGCCGGGGCCCGCGAGGGAGCGACCCCCGCAGGCTAGGGCAGGGGACGCCGCGCGAGCGGCGCGTTCCCGACGAGTGCGGCGAGAGCGTTCCCGAGTGCGCCGTGCACGCACTCCGGCCCCGGGTTCAGCGCGTGAGGCGCAGCGCCAGCGTGCCGCGCCAGCGCGCGTCCGCCGCCGAGGCGACGTGCGACGCGTTCTCGAACCACGCGCGGCCCGCGCGTACCGAGAAGTCCAGGCCGGTCGCGGGCCACCACCGCAGTTCGCCTTCGAGCGCACGCTCGAGCTCGGCGACGCCCGCGAGGGACGACGGCGGCGGCGGCGGGTCGCCCGGCACGAACGGATCGCCGAGGTCTTCCTCGCCGCGTTCGGTGCGCGTCGCGACGAGCGTGCACTGCACGTCGCGGCCCGCGTCGGCGCTCGCGCGCAGGCGCAGCCGCCGTGACCCCGGCCCCTCGAGCCACCCGATCGGGCGGTCCTGCGCGGCGTACGTGCGGCCGTAGAAAGACGTGTACGTCCAACGCGACATCCACGTGTACTCGGCGTTCCAGGTCATGCGCGTCCCGCCCATCGTGCCGGCGCCGTCCCAGCCCGCCTGCCAGCCGTACTTGTTGGGCACGGACGCGGTGCGCGCGTGCACGTCGTCGAGCAGCAGTTCGCCGTACACGCGCGATCCGTCCGCGACGCGCACCGACGCGTCGAACGCCATGAGCACGTTGTTCCGGTTGGCGCCGGGTGTGTCGCGCGAGTCCTGGTCGAGCAGCCGCTGCACGACCGAGTACGGGATCACGCCCGCGAGGTAGAGCCCCTGCCACCCGTCGGAACGGTAGCGCGCGGCCTCGGCCACGCCGAGCCGCGCCCACGGCCGCGGCTGCCACTCGAGCCGGTGCGCGGCGAGCTGCTCGCCGCGGCCCGGATGCACGGTGGCGTCGAACAGGAAGAGGTCCGCGCGCCACGGCTCGATGCGGGTGTGCAGCATGAGACCGGTCAGCGGCGCGGAGGTCTTCGAGAGCAGCAGCGAGCCCTCTTCGCCGGGGCCCCAGTGCCAGCGGCTGCGGCCGAGCTGCGCGCTCCAGCGCGTGCCGGAGGTGTACGACAGCCAGCTCTCCTCGGTGCCGGCGGCGAGGTCCGTGCCGTAGACGACCGCGTCGCTGTAGCGGGAGACGTCCGCCAGCTGCCCGAGGTAGAGGTGCGAGAACGCGAGCCAGCGCTCGACCTGCAGCGCCGTGCGCACGTGCAGGCCCGAGCCGTCGGCCCAGTCGGAGTCGCGGCCGTCCCACCGGCGCGCGCCCTCGACGCCGGTCGAAAGCGTGACGCCCAGTTCGCCGGGCCACGCGCGCTCGAGCAGCCGCGGCGTGCTGCCGGCGGTGGCGCTGGCGCCGGGCCACTCGAGTGCCCGGGCGCGGGCCAGCCGGCGCAGGGCGAGACCGCGCGCTCCCGTGGTCGTGTTCCAGTCGGAGTCCCCGCCGAGCTCGATCCACTGCAGCGGGCGCGCGTGCAGGTGCACGAGCCGCGGCAGCGCCGGGGCCGGCTCGTAGAGGTCGAGCACGCGCAGTTCCGCTTCGAGCGGATCGCCGACGGGGAGGAACTGGGCGGGCGCGGCGAGGGCCATCCGCGCGTCGAGCGCGCCGGGCGCGCAGAGGGCGAAGAGCGCGATGAGAGTGGAGGGGATGCGAAGTCGCATGGCGGCCGATGCTAGCCCGCGCCCGGAGTGCTGGCCAGCGAGTGACGGTGACGCCGCGGAGCGCCGGATTTGACCGGCCACGCGCACGGCCGTTAACGTCGCGCCCCTCGTTCCGGCAAGGGCCTTCCCGGTGTCCGTGAGCTCCCCCGGACCGGTCCGGCCCCTCGCCGCGACTCATCTTTCGAAGGAGGCCTTCATGCGTCCCGGCAATCCCGAGGCGCTTTCCCAGCCCTACGATCCCGCCCGCATCGAGTCGGCCCGCTACCAGTTCTGGGAGCAGCACGGGGTGTTCCAGCCCCGGCCGACCGGCAAGGATCCCTTCGTCATCGCCATCCCGCCGCCGAACGTGACCGGGTCGCTGACCATGGGGCACGTGCTGGGCGAGTCCATCCGCGACACCATCGTGCGCTGGCAGCGCATGGAGGGCCGCGAGACGCTGTACATCCCCGGCATGGACCACGCCGGCATCGCCACCCAGAACGTGGTCGAGAAGAAGCTGCGCGCGGACAAGATCTCGCGCCACGACCTCGGCCGCGAAGGCTTCCTGAAGGAAGTCTGGAACTGGAAGGAGCAGTACGGCGGGCTGATCTTCCAGCAGGAACGCCGCCTCGGCACCACGCCCGACTGGTCGCGCGAGCGCTTCACGCTCGACGAGGGCTACTCGAACGCGGTGCTGCACGTGTTCAAGTCGCTGTACGACGAGGGGCTGGTCTACCGCGGGCGCTACATCGTCAACTGGTGCCCGCGCTGCCAGACGGCGCTGTCCGACGAGGAAGTG
The DNA here is from genome assembly GCA_044222365.1 of Candidatus Eiseniibacteriota bacterium. GTDB lineage: Bacteria > Eisenbacteria > RBG-16-71-46 > RBG-16-71-46 > RBG-16-71-46 > CAIXRL01. Next base: position 1,842 of record JBGANH010000203.1, on the reverse strand, counting down.
GACCACAAGGAGTCCACCGGCTCGCTGTGGCACATCCGCTACCCGCTCGCCGAGGCGCCGGACAAGTTCATCGTGGTCGCGACGACGCGCCCCGAGACCATGCTCGGCGACACCGGCGTGGCGGTGAGCCCGAAGGACCAGCGCTACGCGAAGCTCGTCGGCAAGACCGCCGTGCTGCCGCTCGTACGCCGCGAGATCCCGATCGTCGCCGACGACATGGTGGACCCGAAGTTCGGCACCGGCGCCGTGAAGGTGACGCCCGCGCACGACCCGAACGACTTCGAGACCGGCAAGCGCCACGGCCTGCCCGAGCTCGTCGTGATGGACGAGACCGGCAAGATGAACGACGCCGCGGGCGACTTCCGCGGTCTCGACCGTTTCGAGGCGCGCAAGCGCATCGTCGCCGCGCTGCAGGACGCCGGTTACCTCGAGAAGATCGAGGAGCACCAGAACAGCGTCGGTCACTGCTCGCGCTGCCACACCGTGATCGAGCCCTACCTGTCGTGGCAGTGGTTCGTGAAGATGGCGCCGCTGGCCGCGCCCGCGATCGAAGCCGCGAAGAAGGGCAAGGTGAAGATGTTCCCCGCCAAGTGGAAGAAGGTGTACCTCCACTGGCTCGAGAACATCCGCGACTGGTGCATCTCGCGACAGCTCTGGTGGGGCCACCGCATTCCCGTCTGGTATCGCGGCGAGGAGATGGTCGTCTCCCTGACGCGGCCCGAAGGCGAGGGCTGGCGCCAGGACGAGGACGTGCTCGACACGTGGTTCAGCTCGTGGCTGTGGCCGTTCGCCACGCTCGGCTGGCCGGAGAAGACGGCGGACCTCGCCCGCTTCTACCCGAACTCGCTCATGGTCACGGGCAGCGACATCATCTTCTTCTGGGTCGCGCGCATGATCATGGCCGGCTACCACTTCCTCGGCGAGACGCCGTTCCCGCACGTCTACTTCACGTCCATCGTCCGCGACGCGCAGGGCCGCAAGATGAGCAAGTCGCTCGGCAACTCGCCCGACCCGCTCGCGATGATGGAAAAGTACGGCGCGGACTCCGTGCGCTTCACGATGGTGCAGACGCCGACGGGGCAGGACCTGCTCTTCGACGAGAAACGCCTCGAGACGGGCAAGTTCTTCGCGAACAAGATGTGGAACGCGACCAAGCTCGTGCTCATGCGTCTCGGCGACGAGAACCTGAACACGGTGAAGGAGTCGCATCTCGAGCTGACGCTCGCGGACCGCTGGATCCTGTCGCGCTACGCGAACGCCATCAAGGACGTGACGCGCAACCTCAAGACGTACCGCTTCGCCGAGGCCGCGCAGGCGGTCTACCAGTTCGCGTGGAACGAGTACTGCGACTGGTACCTCGAGATGGCGAAGCCGCGCTGGGCGCTCGCCGACAAGGGCGAGCTCATGACGCCGCAGGAGCGCGTGGACCTCAAGACCGCGCGCTGGGTGTCGTGGAAGGTGCTCGACGGCATCCTGCGCCTGCTGCATCCGTTCATGCCGCACGTCTCGGAAGAGCTGTGGCAGGCGATGCCGCACGACGGCGAGACGCTCGCCATGGCGTCGTGGCCGCGCGCGAAGAAGGCTTGGTTCGACGCGAACGCCGAGCGCGAGGTCGCGTTCCTGCAGGAGATCGTGAACGCGGTGCGCAACCTGCGCGTCGAGTCGAAGATCGCCCCGGGGCGCGCGGTTCCGGTCGTGGTGCGCGGCACCGAGGAGCAGTACGCGCTGCTCGAGAAGCTGCGCGGCCAGTTGCTGCCGCTCGCGCGGCTCGAGGACCTCACGGTCTCGCGCGACGGTTCGCGGCCGCCGGTGGCGGCCTCCGCGGTCGTGCAGGGCGCCGAG
>JBGANH010000202.1:0-8644 GCA_044222365.1 Candidatus Eiseniibacteriota bacterium | reverse complement strand
GAGTGCCAGGACAGCTTCGACAAGGTCATGGCCGCCATGAAGGCCGGCGAGCCGTGCCGCGCGTACCAGGAAATGACCTGCGACATCCTCGAGGGCCACGGGCACGCGACCCTGCGCACCAACGCCAGCGCCACCGAGGGCTACGTGCACTCGCTCGGCCACGGCGTCGGGCTCGCGGTGCACGAGGGCCCGGGCCTGCGCAGCGGCGAACAGAACAAGGCCGTGCTCGAGCCCGGCCACGTCGTCTCGATCGAACCCGGCCTGTACTACCCCTCGCGCGGCATGGGCATGCGCATCGAGGACCTCGTCGCGGTGCGCGCCGACGGCAGCATCGAGAACCTCACCGAGTGCTCGTACGAGCTGGAAGTCGGAGCGAACGTTTGAAGGCTGCGCCCTACGAAGTCCCGCGCCCGCCGCGCTGGGAGAACGCCGTCCTGGTCGGCCACGCCGGCCGTGAGAAAGAGCATCTCGAGCGCTCCATGGAGGAGCTCGCGCTGCTCGCCGACACGGCGGGCGGCCGCGTCGTGGGCTCGCTCGTGCAGCGGCGCGGCACGATCCATCCGGCGCACTTCATCGGCAAGGGCAAGCTCGAGGAGCTGAAGGCGCTCTGCGAGAAGAAGGAAGCCGAGCTGCTGATCTTCGACGACGACCTCTCTCCCGCGCAGGTGCGCAACCTCGAGACCGCGACCAAGCGCAAGGTGATCGACCGCTCCGAGCTGATCCTCGACATCTTCGCGCGCCGCGCGCGCACGCGGGAGTCGCGCCTGCAGGTCGAGCTCGCGCAGCTCGAGTACACGCTGCCGCGCCTCATGGGCATGTGGAAGCACCTCGAGCGGCAGGCCGGCGGCATCGGCACGCGCGGTCCCGGCGAAACGCAGCTCGAGACCGACCGCCGTCTCGTGCGCGACCGGATCGCGAAGCTCAAGGAGTCGCTGCGCGCGGTCGAACGCGAGCGCGAGACGCAGCGCAACCGCCGCCGCCGCGAGTACCGCGCGGCGCTCGTCGGCTACACCAACGCGGGCAAGAGCACGCTGTTCAACGCGCTCACCAAGTCGGACGTGTTCGTCGAGAACCGCCTGTTCGCGACGCTCGATTCGACGACGCGGCAGATGGTGAGCCGCGAGCGCGAGACCGTGCTCATGACCGACACGGTCGGTTTCATCCGCAAGCTGCCGCATCACCTGGTCGCGTCGTTCCACAGCACGCTCGTCGAGGCGATCGAGGCGGACACGCTGCTGCACGTGACCGACGCGAGCGATCCCGACTTCCGCCGCCAGATCCTCGCGGTGGATCACGTGCTCGACCAGATCCTGAAGGAGCCGCGCCCGCCGCGGCTCATGGTCTTCAACAAGTGCGACCGCATCGACGACGAGACGGCCACGGCGCTGCGCGCCGAGTACGAAGGCTGCTTCGTCGTGTCGGCCCGCACCGGCGAAGGACTCGACGCGCTGCGCGCCGAGCTCTACCGCCGCTCACACGAGCGCAAGCTCCCGGTGGCCGGATGAGCGCGACGACCACGCTGACGTTCGACGTGCTGCTGGCCGCGCCGGCCGAGCGCGTGTTCAAGGCCATCACCGAGGGCCGCCATCTCGAGCGCTGGTTCTGCGACGCGTGCGAGAGCGAGGCGCACGAGGACGGCCGGCTCACGATGCGCTGGCACCGTCTCGAGTCCACGTCGTGGCCGTACGAGGCGACGTGGAGCGAGTTCCGCCCGCCCGCGCACTGCGCGTGCGTCGGCGGCCATCAGGGTTATCCGAACCGCGACGCGGGGCGCATCGAGTTCGACGTCGAACCGCGGGACGGCGGCGCGACCCTGGTCGTGCGCCACTCGCTGCCCGACTCGCCCGAATACGCTCCGCACGCCGAGCAATACCGTCATGCCTGGCCGCGCGCACTCGCGCGGCTGAAGCTCTACCTCTCTCCGACCACACGGGAACAGTCATGAGCACGCCTTCGACTTCGGTTCGCACCGTTCGTTTCGGCCACAGCCCGGACGCCGACGACGCCTACATGTTCTACGGCTTCCACACCGGCGAGGCGGTGATCGACGGCTGCCACGTCGAGCACGTGCTGCAGGACATCCAGTCGCTCAACGTGCGCGCGATCGAGAAGGCCGACCTCGAGATCACCGCCGTCTCGGCGCACGCGTATTCGTTCATCGCGGACAAGTACGCGGTGCTCGCGTGCGGCGCGAGCTTCGGCTGGGGCTACGGCCCGGTGCTCGTGTCGAAGACGAAGCGCACGCCGGAGTCGCTCGCCGGCAAGCGCGTCGCCATTCCCGGCAAGCTCACGACCGCCGCGCTGCTGCTGAAGACCGAGTTCCCCGCGTGCGAGACCGTCGAGGTGATGTTCGACGACATCCCGCGCGCGGTGCTCGCGGGCGAGGTCGAGGCCGGCGTGATCATTCACGAGAGCCAGCTGACGTACGAAGCCGAGGGCCTGCAGAAGGTGTGCGACTTCGGCGAGCTGTGGAAGGAGCGCGACGGCCTGCCCGTGCCGCTCGGCCTCGACGTGGTGCGCCGCGACCTGGGTCCCGAGCTGATGAAGGCGTGCTCGGTGGGCTTCCGCAAGTCCATCGACGCGGCGTTCGCGCACGAAGAGGAGGCCATCCGCTACGCGCTGCAGTTCGGGCGCGGGCTGGACGTGCCGCAGGGCAAGAAGTTCGTGCACATGTACGTGAACGACCTGACGCTCGACATGGGCGAGCAGGGCCGCAAGGGCATCGCGCTGCTGTACGAGCGCGCGGTGAAGGCGGGCGCGATCGCGAAGGCGCCGGACTTCTCGGTGATCTGAGCTTCCTTACTTCCCCGCGACTCCGAGAAGAGCGCCGGCCCTCGAGGCCGGCGCTCTTCCGTCTTTCCGGTCCTTCCCGGAGTCGCGGAGATCGCCCGCTCGGGTGAGCGCGATCGAACGGACGGTCAGCGCCGCGTCACTTCGCCCCGAGCGACTCCAGCGGTGAGCGCCGCACCGCCGCGCCCTCGCGTTCGCGCAGCGAGATGCAGCCGTGGACCTGGTCGGAGACGCGCTCGAGCGTGGTCTCCACGCCCGGGATGCCGCGCGAGGGGTCGCCGAAGAACGCCTTCGTCGCCTGCAGGCGCTCCTCCGAACAACCCGAACCCATCATCGGCAGGAACCGCAGCGCCGGCGGCGGGATGCGCGCGGCGATCTCGGCGTAGTGCTCCATCATCCAGCGGAACAACCGCTCGCCCGCCGCCTCGTTCTTCCCGCGCCAGCCCATCAGCACGAGCATGGACTCCGACGACCGCACGCGGTCCGACAACATGTACTGCAGCGCGCGCGACTCGAGCGTCGTGTCCTGGAACGCGCCCAGCGTGCCCAGGTAGCGCCGCTTCATCGCGGGCACCGTCGCCACCTCCGCGCGCCGCGCGAGCTCCTCGAACAACGCGGCGTCGCCCTTCTGCGCCGCCAGCTCGAGCACGGCCTCCACGATCCCGGGATCCACGCTCGACGAGTCCGCCAGGTAGCGCTTCGCCTGCTCGAGCGCGAAGTCGCGCACGCGCTCGTCGCCGCCGCGCTGCGCGAGCCACGTCATGAGGTCGCCGCGAATGGTCCCGAGCAGCTCGTCCTCGCCCGCCCGGCGCTCCAGGCCGATCCGCTCGAGCGCGGGCGCCAGCGTCTGCCGCACGTACTGCGCGAACGGCGCCGCCGCGGAGTCGGGCACGAACGCGCCGCGCGCGGCGCCGAGCAGGCCGAGCACGCTGGAGAGCACCTGCGGCTCGGGGTCGCTCCCGAAGTGCGCCACCACGCGCAGGTACGTGTCGCCGTGCACGTCGCCCGCGTCGAGCAGCTGCGCGAGATTGCCGAGGAAGCACACGCGCTCGTGGGAGTTCAGCGCCTCCGGCGCCGCGGCGGCGAGCGCTTCGAGCATGCTGTCGGGCATGCCCCACGCGTAGTAGCCGTGGCCGCCGGCGTTCGGCATGAGCCACGCGATCCGGCCCGCGCCCGCGCCCGTGAGCTTCACGTCCATCGCGGCGTCCTTCAGCAGCACGCGCTGCACGCGCACCGTGCGGCCGTCGGACCAGCGCAGCGACACCGGGACGTGCCACTTCTTGTCGGGCTGCGACACGCCGTACGGCGAGTAGCGCGACTGCGTCAGCCGCACGCCACCGGCGATCGGCACCACGCGCACCATCGGAATGCCGGGCTGGTCGGTGAACGTGGACATCGCCGCCGACACGGCGCTCCCGCTCGCGCCGTCGAGCGCGCTCCACAGGTCGGCCGCGGTCGCGTTGCCCCACGCGTGCTTCTTCAGGTACTCGCGCACGCCCTTGCGGAACACGTCGGGCGCGAGGAAGTCCTCGAACATGCTCAGCACGGCGTTGCCCTTCGCGTACACGAGCCCGATGTTCTGCAGCCCGGCGCCGCTGGCGCCGGTGTCCGTGCGAATGGCCATGGTGGAGGGCACGCCGTCCGACTTCTTGATGGCCTGCTGGCGGGCGAGGTCGTTCAGGCCCTGGCGGTAGTCGGGGTAGACCTCGTCGCTGATCTTCGCCGCCATCCAGTCCGCGAACGACTCGTTGAGCCACAGGTCGTCCCACCACGCCATGGTGACGAGGTCGCCGAACCACATGTGCGCCAGCTCGTGCGCGTTCACGTTCACGACGCTGCGCTTCTGCCCCACCGTCGCGGTCGCGGGATCGAGCAGGATCGCGTCGTCGCGATACGTGATCGCGCCGGGATTCTCCATGGCGCCGTACGCGAACTCGGGCACCGCGATCAGGTCGAGCTTCGCGAACGGATACGGCATGCCGAACCAGCGCTCGAGCGCCGCGACGAGCCTGGGCGTGGACTCGGCCGCGAACGCGGTGAGCTGCTTCTGCCCCTGCACGGTCACGATGCGCGTCGGGAACTTCGTACCCGGCACGGGCGTGAACTCGAGCGGACCGGTCGCGAGCGCGAGCAGGTAGCTCGGCAGCGGCGGCGTGCGCGCGAACTCGACCGTCTTCCAGCCGTCCTTCGTCTCGCTCTTCGCGATCGGCGTGTTGCTCACCGCCTCGTGCGCCGCGGGCACGTCGAGCGTGAGCTGGTACGGGATCTTGAAGTTCGGCTCGTCCCAGCACGGGAACGCCTCGCGCGCGTCGTCCGCCTCGAACTGCGTGAAGAGGTAGCCGCGGCCGTCCTTGCTCACCTTGTAGAGCCCGACCGCGCGCGTGCCGTACATCGCGGTGAACTCGATCTCGAGCGCCGCCGCGCCCGGCGCCAGCGGCCGCGCCGCGCGCAGCACGAGCAGCCCGTGCGGACCGCCGCGGCGCTCGACCGCGATCGTGTCGCCGTTCTGCAGCAGCGAGATGCGTACGAGCTTCTGCCCTTCGGCATGCAGCAGCACCGAGTCCACCGGCGCGGTCACGTTCAGCTCGGCGCGGATCAGGCCGGAGTACGAACGCTTGTCGGCGTCCAACTTGAGCCGGACGGACTGCGTGCGCGGCCAGGGATTGCGCGGCAGGCGCGCTTCGGGAGCGTCGGCGGCGCGCGCGAGCCCGGTGCACGGGAGCGCGCAGGCGAGCGCGAGAGCGGCGGTCAGCATCGGGCGGCGGATCATGCGGCCTCCGGGAGGACGGGACGGTGGCGTGCGAACCGCGGCACTCTGCCGGTGCCGCGCGACCCGGCGCAATGCCCGCCCCGGCCAGCGCGGCAAATGCGCCGACGGTTGAGCCGCGGACACGCTCGCGCGTACTGTGCGCCGCCATGACCCCACAACGCCACGGCATCGCCGACCTGGCCCTGCTTCCCTTCCTGCTCCTCTGCGGCGCCGCGCTCTGGCTGCTGCACGCGCAGGCGTGGGACCTCGGCGGCAAGTCGCCGGTGCTCGGATACGACACGGCGCAGTACGCGCTCGCCGCGCGTGAACTCGCGTGGCACGGCAAGTTCGCCACCCCCTTCGCGCTGCCGATCGAGCTCACGACGCAGGCGCAGCCGCCGTGGCCGCTCGCGGTCGTGCAGCCGGGACTCGTGCTGGTCGAGGCCGCGATCTTCAAGCTCGTCCCCGCGCGCGCGGTCATGGCCGGGTCCGAGCCGCGCGGCTGGCTCACGCTGATCGTGCCGTTCTGCTGCTACCTCATGCTCGGCGCCGGGCTCGCGCTGGCGGTGCGCCATCTGTTCGCGCGCTGGTGGCCGGACGCGACCCCGCTGCTGCGCCGCGGCGCCGGGCTCGTGCTGGCGCTGTCGTTCCTGCTCGACCCCGAGGCGCAGCACTTCGCGATGGGCGGCTTCACCGAGCTGCCGTTCACGCTCGGCCTGCTCTTCGCGCTGCTCGGCATCGCGCTCGAGGCGCCGGGCTACCTGCCGCTGCAGTACGGCATCGTGCTCGGGCTCACGGGGCTCTTCCGCGCGAACATGCTCATGCTCGCGCCCGTGTTCGCGCTCGCCGCCGGCTGGAGCGCGCCCGAAGGCCGCCGCCTGCGCACGTGCGTGCTCGTGCTCGCGGGCTGGGCGATCCCGCTCGCGCCCTGGTGGTTCTACAAGTGGCAGGCGTTCGGCTCGCCGGGCTGGGACCTCACGAAGTTCGTGGTGTGGGACCGCGTGCAGGGCCGCAGCTGGTTCTCGCTCTACCACCTGCCCGAGCTGCCGCAGCTGCCCTCGGGCGGCACCGCGGCGGCGCTGCTCGCGGGCAAGGCGCTCGCGAACACCGGGCCGCTCGCGCTGTCGCTGCTCATCGGGCCGCGCGGGCTGTGGCTCGCGGCGATCCCGCTGTGGCTCTGGCGCTGCCGCCCCGAGCGGCCGCTCGCCGCCGCCGCGCTCGCCGCGCTCGCGGCCACGGCGCTCGGTTTCGCGAGCGCCGCGGTGAGCATTCCGTGGACGCGCTACGTGTTCACGGCGCGCGTGCTCGCCGAACCGATCGGCTTCCTCGCGCTGTGCGCGCTCGTGCGGCGCGAGGGCGGCGAGTGGCTCGGCGCGCGCGGACGGCGCGTGGCGGTCGCGGCGCTCGGCGCGCTCGCACTGGCGTGGGGCGGATACGCGACGATGGGCGGCAACGCCGAGGCGCGCGAGGCGTCGCGTGAGCGCGGCGTGCCCGAGAGCGCGACGCTCACGTCGCTCTCGATCCTGCTCAACGAGAAGCTCGCCCCCGGCGAACCGCTCATGAGCAACCTGGGGCCCGCGCTCGCGTGGCAGACCAACCATCCCGTCGTGCACCTCGCGCTCACGCCCGCGGACGTCGAAGCGTGCCGCCGGCGGCTCGACTTGAAGCACGTCGTCCTCGCGTTCCGCAGCAGCGAGCGCGCGTGGCCGGGCTGGAACGAGATCGTCGAACGCCCCGGCGCCGCGCGCGCCATGCAGGGGCTCGGCGTGATCGACGAGCGGCGCTACCAGTCGCCCGACGGGTTCCTGATCGTGTGGCTCGAGCTGGGCCCGCTGCCGCCGGCGATGGCGGCAGACGTCACCCGCTAGCGGAGCCACCCCGCGCCGGCCCAGTCCGCGGCGTCGTTCGCCGGGCCGTTGCCGCCGTCGTCCACGACCAGCTCCACGCGCGACGCGCCCGCGTCGAGCGGCACGAACACGCGCGCGAGCGCGCCGAGCTTGCGCGGGCCCGAGCTCCACGCGAGCTGGCCGTCCACGCGCACCGAGAATCCCGCCATGCCGCCGGGCGAGGCGTCGTCCACGCCGCACTGGGCGACGAACGCGCGCGCCCCCGCGGGCACGGCGAACGTCATGCGGTGCGGCGCGCGCACGCCGTAGCCGCGCGCGAACGTGCGGCCTTCGAGCCGCAGCGGCAGCCCGCCGGCGCTGCGATCGGACACGGGAGCCGCGCTCGCTTCGAGCGGCGCGCCGAGCGGCACGTCCGGCGCCGACTCGCGCCGCGTGGCGAGGTACGCGATCACGTCGCGGACTTCGCCCGGCGCCAGCACGCCGAGCATCGGCGGCATCACCGAGGCCGCGTCCGAGCGCGCGACGACCGAGTCACGCGGCACGCGGCGCACGGCGTCGTCCGCCCACAACAGGATCGCGCGCGCGTCCTCCTCGCGCACCATGCCGGTCACGTTCGAGCTGTCGCGCAGCGTGAGCGTCACGGTGCCGAAGCCGGGCGCGAGGCGCGCGTTGGGCTGCACCACGGACTCGAGCAGGTACGCGCGGTCGTGTGCACCGATCAGGCCGAGGTCGGGCCCGACCTTGCCGCCGGCACCGTCCACCGAGTGACAGCGCACGCACTGCGCGGCCGGGTGGTTCTCGAACAGTTCGCGCCCGCGCGCGGCGTCGCCGCCGCGCAGAAGCGGCCACAGCGTCGCGAGCGAGTCGGCGTTCGGCGCGGGAACGGCGGCGCGCGCGGCGGCACGGATCGACACGCTGGAGGCGCGCGAGGCCGCCTCGACCACGTCGAACACGAGCGCCGAATCGAGCGCGCCGCGGCGCAGTTCCGCGAGGCGCTCGCCGAGGAACGCGCCCGCCGACAGCGACGGCGTCGCGCCGATCGCGCGCACGGCCGCCTGCCGGACCGCGAGCGGCGTCGTGGCGCCCGCGTACGCGCGCTTCGCCGCGGCGATCGCGCCGGCGGGATCGGCGGCGACGCGCAGCGCGTAGGCGGCGAGGAACAGCGAGTCGCTGCGCGAAGCGAGCGCCGCCTCGACCGCGGCGGCCGCCTCGGGCGCGCGACGCGCGTCGAGCCAGCGCATCGCGCGCCCGAGGCGGC
>JBGANH010000201.1:0-8767 GCA_044222365.1 Candidatus Eiseniibacteriota bacterium | reverse complement strand
GACCGCGACCGGCCAGTCCCCCGCGCGAGAGTAGGGCGTCGCCCCCGGCCGCGGCATGGGCACCGCGGAGACGAGCACCGCCGCGCGGAATGCCGGCGCCTCGGCGACGACGTCACCGCGCGCGTCGATCACCTGCGTGAGCCCGGTGTTCGCGCAACGGAGCACGGGCACGCCGTTCTCCACCGCGCGGAACCGCGCCATCGCCGCGTGCTGGAACACCGCGGCGCTGCGCCCGAACCACTCGTCGTTCGTCACGATCACGAGGCAGCGCGACCCCGCGCGCACGTCGGCGCGCGCGAGTTCCGGGAAGATCGACTCGAAGCAGATGAGCGCGGAGAACTTCCCCGCCGGGCCGTCGAACACCACGGGACCCTTGCCCTGCGCCCACTCGGCCTGGCCGAAGTCCACGCGCCCGAGCGCGGGCACGAGCCACTGGAACGGCATGCGTTCGCCGAACGGCACGAGGTGCCGTTTCGCGTACGTCGGGGACAGCCGCCCGTCCGGGCTCCAGATGCCCGCCGCGTTCCACGGCTGCGGCTTGCCGTTGGCGTCGTAGCTGTAGTCGGCGTATCCCGCGAACACCGCCGCGCCGGTGCGCGCCGCCCAGCGCGCCACCGCGATCGACTGCGCGAGCTGCTTGCGCAGGTACGAACCCGTCGCCGTCTCCGGCCACACGACCATCACGGGCTTCGCGGGCTCACCGGCGAACGCGCTGTCGGAGAGCGCGAGGAAGCGCGCGAGGATCTCCTCCTGGTGTTGTCCCGACCACTTCTCCTCGCCCGGGATGTTGCCCTGCACGAGCGCCACGCGCGGCTGCGCCGGACCGGTGGGCGACGGCGCGCCGCGCAGCCACGCGCCCACACCGAGCCCGCCCACGAGCACGAGCACGAGGGCCGCGACGTCGCGCGGAGTGCGGTCGCGCGCGGCTCCGAGCGCGCACGCGTTCACGAGCAGCACCCAGGCGGTCACGGCGAACACGCCGCCCGCCGCGGCGAGCCCGAGCGAAGGAAGCGCGTACTGCGTGTAGCCGGGCTGGAACCAGGGGAACCCGATGTCCCCGGATCCGCGCACCCACTCGATCAGCATCATCGAAACGGCGAACGTCCACCGCGCGCGGACTCCGGAGCGCCGCGCCAGCCACGCGGCTCCGGCCGCCGCGGCGCCCCAGAACAGCGCGAGGTACCCGGCCGACAACACCCAGCCCGCGTACTTGAGCACGGGTACGGTCATGGCGACGTCGGAGAGCAGCCCGATCCAGTGCGTGCCGACGAGGAAGAACACGAACCCGCCCGCGTAGCCGAGCCGGAAGCACGCGCGCACGGATTCACCCGCGCCCATGCGGCGCTCGAGCGCGAAGAGCAGCGGCACGAGCGCGACCCACGCGAGCGGCCCGCCCGACCACGGAAGAAACGCCGCGCCGAGCGCGAGGCCCGACGCGGCGGAAAGCCACAGGTCCGATCGGGAACGGCTCACCCGACCTTGACCTCCTTGCCCAGCTCGGCGCTCTTGTACACGGCGTCCATCAGCTGCATCACCGCGAGCACCTCGTCGGCGCTGCCCATGGGCTTCTTGCCCGTGCGCAAGGTCTCGACGAAATGCTCGACCTGGGCCTCCATGGACTGCTTGTACTGGTTCTTCGGGGTCTCGAGCGCGGGCGTCACGTTCACGAGCGTGCCGTGCATGCCCTTGTGCACGCGGAACGGATTGAGCAGGGCCGCGCCGCCCGAACCGAACAGGTTCAGGTAGGCGAAGTCCTTCTCCATGAGCAGGCCCCACGACAGTTCGAGCGTCAGCGTGGCGCCGGACTCGAGCCGGAAGAACGCGGTCGCGCTGTCCTCGACGTCGCCCTTCTTCGTGCGGTGCACGCTCGCGGTGACCGAGGTCACCTTGTGCGAGCCCAGCACCCACAGGGAGAGGTCGAGCATCTGGAATCCGAGGTCGAGCACGACGCCGCCGCCGGACTCGCGCTTCTGGCGGCGCCACTCGTCGGAGTCCCACTCGGTCTTCTGGCGCAGCCAGCCGGCCTTCGCGAGGAAGATCTCGCCGAGATCGCCCTTGTCCACGAACTTGCGGAGCAGCTGCGCGTCGGGACGGAAGCGGTGCTGCACCGCGCACATGAGGTGGCGGTCCGCCTTCTTCGCCGCCTTCACCATCGCGGCGGCTTCCTCGCTGCTGCGCGCGAGCGGGCGCTCGCACAGCACGTGCTTGCCCGATTCGAGCGCGGCGATCGCCATCGGCGCGTGCAGGAAGTTCGGGGTGCAGATGTCCACCGCGTCGAGGGTGTCGTCGTCGAGCAGGTCCTCGGTGCGGCCGACCGCGCGCGGGATGCCGAACTTCTGCGCCACGCGCTGCGCCTTCTCGGGATCGCGGTCGCAGAGCGCCACGAGCTCGAGCCCTTCGATCTTCATGAGCGCGGGGATGTGGTTCACCTGCGCGGCCGCGCCGACGCCGATGAGTCCGATCTTCAGAGCCTTCTTGGGCACGCGACCTCCCGTCCGTTTCACTTGCGGCGCCGCTCCGCGGCGCGAGGGGCCCGTCGAGGGCCCGCGTTCCGAGTGCGGACGCACGCTAGACAGCGCCCTCGCCATCGTCAAGCGACACCGGGATCTTCGCGAGCCCCATGCGCTGGAGCTTCTTGATCAGCCCCTGCCGGCTCAAGCCGAGCGCGCGCGCCGCCTGCGTCTTGTTCCCGTGCGTCCGCCGCAACGCCTCCCGGAGCCGGCGTTCCTCGAGCGCGCGCGTCTCGGCGTGCAGCCCGTCGTGTTCGGCGACGCTTTCGGCGAACGGCGTCTCCGGCCAGTGCGCCTCGGTCACGAGGTGCCGCGCCCCGGCGACGCGAACGGCGAAGTGGCAGGCATTCGCGAGTTCGCGCACGTTGCCCGGCCAGCGGTACGTGAGCAGGCGCTCGGCGAGCCCGGGCTCGAGCGCCGGCGGGTGGAAAGTGCGCGCGCGCGGCGGCCTGCGCGAGGAAATGCCGCGCGAGCAGCAGCACGTCGCGCCCGCGCTCGCGCAGCGCCGGCAGCCGCAAGCGGACCGCGCCGAGCCGGAAGTACAGGTCAGGCGGAACGCGCCGAGCGCCGACGACGCGGTCGAGCGCGCGGCAGGCCGCCGCCACCACGCGCACGTCCACCCGCCGCACGCGCGTCTCCCCGACGCGCCGCGCCTCGCCCTCCTGCAGCACGCGCAGCAGCTTCGTCTGCAGCAGCGCGCTCGCGTCGCCGATCTCGTCGAGGAACAGCGTGCCGCCCTCGGCCGCGTCGAACAACCCCTCGCGGTCGCCCGCCGCGCCGGTGAACGATCCCCGCACGTGACCGAAGAGTTCGCTCTCGATCAGCGTGTCGGGCGTCGCCCCGCAGTTGTGCGCGACGAACGCCGCACCGGCGCGAGCGCTCGCGAGATGCAGCGCGCGTGCGACGAGCTCCTTGCCGGTGCCGGTCTCGCCGAGCAACAGCACCGGCAGACCGCTGCGCGCGACCGCGGGAATCTGTGCCAGCAGTTCACGCCACGCCGGCGATTCGCCCACGAGCTCCACGGGCTCGAGCCTCGCGTGCCCCGCGACGCCTCCCTGGCGTGCGCGCTCCCGTCCCCGTTCCGTCCGCCCTTCCACCGCCACCTCCACGCCTCGGGGGCGTGTGCACTGCTCTTCAGGGGGCCGTCCACTCCACGCCGCGTTCGCCCGCGGTCACGTCACCGATCCGCCACGCGGCCTCACCCGCTGCGGCCAGCGCTTCGAGCACGGCCGCCGCCTCCGCGGGCGCGGTCACCACGACCATGCCGCAACCGAGGTTGAGCGCCGTGCGCGCGTCCTCGAGCGGCACGCCGCCCGCTTCGCGCAGCCAGCGGAAGACCGCGGGCTCGGGCCACGTCATGTGCACGCGCGCGCGGCAACCCTCCGGCAGCACGCGCACGAGGTTCCCCGAGATGCCGCCACCGGTCACGTGCGCCATCGCGCGGATGCGCCCGGCCGCCGCGAGCGGCAGCAGCGCGCGCCCGTACCAGCGGTGCGGCTGCAGCAGCGCTTCGCCCACGCTCTCGCCCGATCCGCCCGGCAGCGCGTCGCTCAGCGCGAGGGCGGACGCCGCCAGCACCTTGCGTGCGAGCGAGTAGCCGTTCGTGTGCAGCCCGGAACCGGCGAGGCCGAGCACCACGTCGCCCGCCTGCACGCGGCTGCCGTCGAGCAGCGCCGCGTCGTCCACGACGCCGAGCATGCAGCCGGCCACGTCGATCACTTCGGGCAGGTAGGTGTCGGGCATCTCCGCGGTCTCGCCGCCGAGCAGCGCCGCGCCCACCTCGCGGCACGCACGCGACAATCCGCGGACCACCGCGAGCACCGCCTCGGGGTCGAGCTTCGCCTGCGCGACGTAGTCGAGGAACGCGAGCGGCCGGGCGCCGTGCACGAGCAGGTCGTTCGCGCCGTGGTAGACGAGGTCGGCCGCGGCGTCGTCGAGCCGTCCCGCGCGCATCGCGAGATGCAGCTTCGTGCCGACTCCGTCCATGGTCGCGGCGACGAGCGGCGCCGCGCCCGGATAGCGCATCACGCCCGCGAATCCGCCGACCAGCGGCCGCACGGTCTCTCCCCAGGTGCTGCGAATCTCGGCGACGACCTGGTCCTTGATCGCGTCGGAGCGCGAGATGTCCACCCCGGCGTCGGAGTAGCGCATCAGCCACCCACCTTCGTCTTGAGGCGCAGCAGCTGGAGGTCCTCGCTGCTCGGGCTCGGGATGAGCGGGAACTCGCCCACCCGATGCAGCGCGAGCAGGCACTTCACCACCTGCGCGTCGAACTGGGTGCCGGCTCCGCGCTCGAGTTCGCGCAACGCCGCGTCCATGGGCAACGCGCGCCGGTACGGACGGTCGGACGTCATCGCGTCGAAAGCGTCGGCCACGTTCAGGATGCGCGCGCCGATCGGCACGTCCACCGAACGCAGGCCGAACGGGTAGCCGAGGCCGTCGGGACGTTCGTGGTGCGAGAGCACGATCTCCGAGGCGCGGCGCAGCGCGCGCACCTTGGCGACGATCTCGGCTCCGGCCGCGGGGTGGGCACGCAGCGTGCGCTGCTCCTCGTGCGACAGCGACCCGGGCTTCTGCAGGATGTACTGGTGCTGCGGCCCGATCTTGCCGAGGTCGTGCACGAGCGCGGCGTACTCGATCTCGTCCACCTCGGACTCGGGGCGCTTGAGTCCGCGCGCGAGCCGCACGGCGTACTGCGACACGCGCACCGAGTGGTGCCGCGTGTAGGGGTCCACCTCCTCGAGCACCTCGGTGAGCGCGCGCACGAACTCCTTGAGGTCGGACCGGAGCTCGAGATGCACGCGGAACGAGTAGCGCGACACGAGGAACGGCACCGCGAAGAGCGCGATCCCCCACGGTCCGGCCGCGTACCAGACCACCGCGACGAGCGCGCCCAGCGCGACGAACGACAGGTGGTGCAGGATGCCCTGCTGGAAGTTCCGCTGCCACACGCGCCACGGGCTCGGGCCCGCGGTGAGCCCGATCACGATCGAGACGCAGCCCGAGTTGACGACGAAGTACGTCGCGCATGCCGCGAGCAGTGGCCAGGCGTGGAGAGGGAACCGCACGTCGCCGATCGCGCCGCCGCTCGCCGTGAACGCCGCCGCGGTCGCGAAGTAGCCGAGCGTGTAGATCGCCATGTTGTGCAGCACGCGGTCCGGGCCGCGGCGGCGCAGCACGCCGTGCACGATCACGTTGACGGCGGCGTCCACGGCGGAGACCCAGAAGGGGCCCACGACGAGCAGCAGCGGCAGCGCGACGATCGTGCTCGCCGTGGCGTAGCCGCCGCCGGGGAGCGCCATGGGGCGCCATTCGCTCACGGCGAGCACCGCGAAGGCGCCGGCCAGCACGAGGAGTTCCGCACGCGCCGGAGCAGCCGCGGGGAACTGCGACACCACCAGCGCCACGGCGCCGATCAGGACGGCGGCGTAGTAGGCGCGGAACAGGAACGGATGCCGGATGGACGGCGTTTCGCTCAAGGTCGGTGAATACCGGGGGCCGTGTGGCGGGGCGTGAAAAGCGAGAGACCGGCGACGACTGCGGAGAAATCCGGTCCTGGAATCAGGACCTACGGTGCATTACCAGCCAGCGCGACCGAGGAACTCGATCAGTTCGTAGATGAAGTCCATTGAGACCCACCTCCTTTTCGGATCGGGATTCTGCGAGGGGTACGTGAGTCCCGCAGATGGGTCCGCTTCGCTGTTGGTGTGTGCTCCGCTTCGCTCGCCTCCGTGTGGGTCGCCGGTCTCGTCGTCTCGAGCGCCGGCACGAGGCCGGCGCGGTTTTCAGTTGGTCGTCGGGCGCAGCACGTACTCGGTGGGTTCCTTCACACGCAAACCGCCGAGCACTCGGTTCAGGGCGGCGAGCGTCGCGAGGACGACCGCCTGCGGCGTATCCTGCTCGACGACGCAGCTGCCCGTCACCACTTTTTCCTGCCGGTTCGCGAGCAGCGACAGCATCACGACCACCGTGCGATGCCGTCCCATCTCGACGAACTCCACTCCCTGCACGCCGATCGCCATGGGATCGGCGAGGAATTCCTGGGCCGCCGTGGCGGTCGCCTGCGCGACGAGGCGGTGCGCCTCGTCCCGGGCGCTCCAGCCCGACGCGCTGCCGATGCGCGGCAGCCCCTTCCAGCGAAGCTCGACCTGCGCCTGCGTGCGCGGGCCGGACACGAACAGGTTCACGCTCTCGAAGCGGATCCGCTCCTCGCGCACGACCTCGGGCTCGCGAGCCGGGACCGGGGCGGCGGCGGGCGCGATCGCGGCGGCGACGTCGGGCTCGGCGCCGGACTCCGCGCCGCTGCCCGGACTGGCCTGCGCGACGGACACCACGCGATGGTCGATCGTCACCCCGAGCCGGGTCTTCAGCACGGTCTGGACGTCGCGAACGATGTTCTTGGCGGGCCGCTCGGAACTGGTGAGGACGTGCACTTCCCGGATGGCGTCTCCATCCGCGTGCACGCTCACGCCCTCGATCTCCCGGAGCCGCCGGATGGCGGCCTCGGCCTTCGAGGCGAGCGTGGTGCTGGTGACGTTCATGACGATGAGATCCTTCCCCCCTCGAAGCGCACTGCTGCGGAGCAGCCTAGACGCACGATGCCCCATCCGCAAGGCCCGATGTCACATGCGGATGGGGCATTCGCCTGCAGTGGGGACTCAGAACATCGGGAACAGGTCGTAGTGCACCATGCCGTGCAGCGACCGGACGCGTCCCTCGATCTCCGCGGTCTCCGTCTCGATGAGCCGGACCGGGCTGAACGACTCGATCGCCAGCGAGGCCATGGCCGTGCCACAGGCCATCGCCTGGCGCAATGCCTCGCCGTCCGTGCGGCCGAAGCGCGCGAGCATGCCGATGAAGCCGCCCGCGAACGAATCGCCGGCGCCGGTCGGGTCGCACAGGGCCGTGACCGGGTAGGCCGGAGTGATGAAGCGCTCCTCGCGCGAGTGGTACAGCGCGCCGTGTTCGCCCTTCTTGATGATCACGGCGTTCGCGCCCTGTTCGAGCAGCTTCTCGGCGGTCTTCGCGAGGTGTGTTTCGCCAGCCAGGGCGCGGGCCTCCTCCTCGTTCAGCAGCGCCACGTCCACGCGGCGGAGCACCTCGAAGACGCGGTCCGGCTTGCGCGCGATCCAGTAGTTCATCGTGTCCGAAAGCGTGAGCAGCGGCTTCTTGATCTGCGAAAGCACCTCGAGCTGCAGCTCGGGGTCGATGTTCGCGAGGAACACGAACGGGGCCTTGCTGTGGTTCGCGCCGACCTTCGGGTGGAAATCGGCGAACACGTTCAGCTGCGTCTCGAGGGTGTGCGCATGACCGAGTTCGGCCATGTACTCGCCGCGCCAGCGGAACGTGCCGCCCTTCGCGGTCTCGAGCCCCGAGAGATCCACCCCGCGCGCTTCGAACTTGTCGCGGTGCTCCCGCGGGAAGTCGTCACCGACGACCGCGACCACGGACACGGGCGCGAAATGGCTCGCCGAGAACGAGAAGTACGACGCCGAACCGCCGAGCGCGTCCTCCACCTGACCGTACGGCGTCTTGATGGAATCGAGCGCCACGGAACCGACGACGAGAATGCGATGCGGTGCGGTCATGATTCGGCCTCCTCCTCGCGCTCGAGTCTCTCGGGCGCGGACACACCCATGAGCGCGAGGCCGTTGCGCAGCACCTGCCGGACGGCGTCGTGGACGCGCAGCCGATGCCGCGCGACCTCGGGCTCCGCCTTCAGCACCGGGCAGTTGTGGTAGTAGCGGTGAAGTTCGGCCGACAGTTCCATGAGGTACGTCGGCACGCGGTGCGGTTCGCGCGCAGCCGCCGCGCCTCGCACCACTTCGGGGAACGTCGAGAGCTTGCGCACGAGCGCCACCTCCTCCGCGGCCGTGAGCGGCCCCGGAGCGCCCGTTTCCGCGACGAGGCCGCGCTCGGCGCCCTTGCGGGCGAGCGAGCAGCAGCGCGCGTGCGCGTACTGGACGTAATAGGCGGGATTCGTGTCGTTCTTCTCCTTCGCCTTCTGCATGTCGAACTTCAGGTGCGCGTTGCTCGACAGCTGCAGGAAGAAGAAGCGCGCGCAGTCGGCGCCCACTTCGTCCACGAGGTCGGCGAGCGTCTCGAACTGCCCGAGCCGCTTGCTCATCTTCACTTCCTCGTCGCCCTGCATGAGCTTCACGTACTGCACGATCTGGACCTTGAGGAAGTCGTCCTCGAGCCCCGACGCCCGGAGCGCCGCGGTCAGCGTCGTCACGTAGGCGTGGTGGTCCGGCCCC
>JBGANH010000200.1:0-8573 GCA_044222365.1 Candidatus Eiseniibacteriota bacterium | reverse complement strand
CGAACGGATTCGTGACCCCACCATCCCGGGAGACCCGCCTGGTACCCTCGGGCCCCTGGAGGAGACCCAGAAATGCGGAGCAACAACCGAGGTTTCACGCTGATCGAGCTGATGATCGTGGTCGTGATCATCGGTGTACTCGCCGCCATCGCGATTCCGAACTTCGTCGCCATGACCGACCGCGCGCGCGAGGGGACCACCAAGTCCAACATGCACGGCTTCCAGGTCGCTGCGGAGGACTATTCGGTGGAGAGCGACGGTGTGTACGCTTCGGCCGCCACGGACGTCGCCACGCGGCTTCCGAACAACGGCGCGAACTTCCGCAATCCGTTCACGGGAACCGCGGGCTCGGGCAACGCCTACGAGTACGGCACGTGGACGGTGCCGCTCGCGACCTCGGGAACGAAGGGCATCGTGACGTACTGCGATTCCGCGGCCCAGCTCTACCAGATCGCCGGCCGCGGCAAGCTCGCGGACATCTCGATCATCCTGACCAGCGGCCGCTGAGTTCTTCGCGGCCCCGGGCGGGCGGTGGGCCCGCGGTACCAAAGTGCCCACCAACGTGCGACCTGCGGTGCGTCGTGCGGCACAGGCGTTGCAATCCCGACACGCGGCTGAATGGGCGCAATCCCGCGCCGGTGTCGCAACGTCAAGTCCGCCAAAGGATTTCCCGCAGACATGGACTCCCGCTCGCACATGGAGGCCGCGCCCGCCGCGGCCAACGCCCTTGCAGACCGGCCGGAAGCTGGCCGTTCTTCCGGGCAAAGTGCACTGCCTTCCGCGGATTGCGCGGTCCGGATCTCCGGCCTCACGAAGACCTACCGGAGCAACTGGACCCTCAAGACCACTCGCGGTCTCGAGGACCTGAATCTCGAGGTGCATCGCGGTGAGGTGTTCGGTTACCTCGGCCCGAACGGTGCCGGCAAGACCACGACGCTGAAGATCCTCACGGGCCTGCTCAAGCCCACGAGCGGCTCCGCCTGGCTTCTCGGTGAGCCGATCGAACACGTGCGCAGCCGCGTACGCCTGGGCTTCCTTCCCGAGCAGCCGTACTTCTACGACTACCTGAACGGCGTCGAATACCTCGAGTTCGTGGCGCAGCTGTCCGGCAAGCCGGGGCGCGATGCCGCGAAGGCCGCACGCCACTGGCTCGGCCGCGTGGGCCTCGGCGATCGCGAGAAGCTCGTCCTGCGCAAGTACTCGAAGGGCATGCTCCAGCGTCTCGGCCTCGCCGCGGCCCTCGTGCACGATCCCGAGCTCGTGATCCTCGACGAGCCCATGAGCGGGCTCGATCCCTTCGGCCGCCGCGACGTGCGCGACCTGATCCTCGAGCAGCGCGAGCGGGGCGTCACGGTGATGTTCTCGTCGCACATCCTTCCCGACGTCGAAATGCTCTGCGATCGCGTCGCCATCCTGCTGCGCGGCCGCCTCGAGCGCGTCGCCACGGTCGGGGAACTCGTGGACGGCGCCGGCGCGCGGATCGAGTTCCGCTGCGCGGGCGCACCGCTGCTCGAGCTGCCGGCGGCATGGAACGGGCGCCTCGTCCGCACGCAGCGCGCGCAGGAAACGATCTTCACGCTCGCCGACGCGACGCTCCAGCAGGAGGTGCTCGCCTGGCTGGTCTCGCACCGCGTGGACGTGCGCGCGGTGACGCCGCAGCGCAACACGCTCGAGGAGCTCTTCATGGCGGCCGCCGAGTCGTCCGCCATCCAGGCGAACCGCGAACGGAGGTCCGCATGAACGCCGTGCTGATCGCGCAGAACACGTTCCGGGAGGCCATCCGCGATCGCGTGCTGGCCGGCATGGTCGTCGCCGGCCTCGTCCTGCTCGCCGTCGCGCAGGTCGCGCGCCCGCTCGCCATGGGCGAAGGGCTGCGGCTGACGGTGGACCTCGGGCTCTCGTCCATCACGATGCTGGGGCTGCTCGTCGTCATGCTCGTCGGCACCAGCCTCGTCGCCAAGGAGATCGAGCGCCGCACGATCTTCAACCTGCTCTCGCGCCCGCTGCCCCGCCCGGTCTACCTGATCGGCAAATGGGCGGGACTGAGTGGCGCCCTGTGGGTGGTCTCGGGCGTGCTCGGGCTCGCGCTGTGGGCCGTGCTCGCGCTGCTCGGCCGTGGCGCGTACTGGGCCCCCGTCGCGCAGTCGGTCTACCTCGCGGGTCTCGAGCTGACGGTCGTGACCGCGCTCGCGGTGATGTTCTCCGCGCTGTCCACGCCCGTGCTGTCGTCGCTCTACACGCTCGGGTTCTTCCTCGCGGGCCAGTGGTGCGAGGACCTGCGTGCGTTCGCGACGCGGGCGCCCGAGTCGCTCCGCCACCTGCTCGAGTTCGTCGCGAACGTCCTGCCGAACCTGTCGCTCTTCAACATGCGCACGCTGGCGGCCGTGGGAGAGACCACTTCGGCGATGCACCTGTCGCTCGCGAGCGGCTACGCGCTGCTGTACTGCGGCTGCGTGCTCGCGCTCGGCGCGGCGGCGTTCGAATCGAGGGACTTCCGGTGAGCGTCGCGCTCGCGCGTCCCGCCGCCATCCGCCCGCTGCGCGTGCGGATGATCGTGGCGTGGGGGATCGCGCTCGCGCTCGGCACGGCCGTGTACCACCTCGCCGACTTCGCCGCCCGCACCCTGCCGCACGCGTCGCCGCTCGAGGAACTCGCGTACTACCCGTCCGGCCGCAACGTCCGTACCGCCTCGTTCGGTCACGCCGAGACCGCCGCCGACATGGCCTGGCTGCGCGCGGTCCAGTACTACGGCGCGCACCGGAAGAAGGACAACCGCTTCGAGCACCTCGAGCACGTCTTCGACATCCTGACGTCGCTCGCGCCGCGCTTCGAGAGCGCCTACGTGTTCGGTGCCTTCGCCCTCGCCCAGGAGGGCCAGGACTTTCCGGCCGCCGAGCGACTCATCCTCAAAGGGCTCGAAAACAACCCGCGCAGCGGACGGCTCGCCTTCGAAGCCGGCTTTCTCTACTACGTGAAGCCCAACGGCCGCGACCTGCCGCACGCCGCCGAGTACTTCGAACTCGCCTCGCGCCTGCCCGGCGCGCCCGCAAGTGCCCGCGAGTTCGCCGCCTTCAGCCACCAGAACACCGGCAGCCTCGCGGTGGCCTGGCAGCTGTGGAAGCAGATCCGCGAATCGACGGGCAACCAGTACCTGAAGGATCTGGCCGAGAAGGAGATGGCCCGGATCCGGACGGCGCTCGAAACCGGTCGCGCGGACCTGGTCAAGGCCCGGCTCGGCACGCCCCGAGTCGTTCTCCATTGAGTCGCGCAGCCCGCAACGCCCGGAACCCGGAAGGAAGGGACATGCAACACGCCGTGAAAAACGCACTTCAGATTCCGGCGCAGTCTGACGATTCAAGGCACGGCAGGCAGAGCGAAGTGTGCCAGTCGTTGTCGCTCTCCAGGTCGAGGACGGATGCGTCGTCACAGGCGACGTCGAGCATGCCGGCCAGGACCCGCACCGCTTTCAGGGAGTGAAACCCATGCTCTTCGGCAAGAAGCAGTCGCTCGTCGGATTGGACATCGGCAGCCACAGCATCAAGGTGGTCGAGCTGGAAGCCCAGTCCAACAAGACGTTTCGCCTCGTGAACTGGGGCATCTCGCAGCCGATGGCCGAGGCCATCGTGGACGGCGAGATCATGGACCGCCAGCTCGTGACCGACGCCATCTCCAACCTTCTCGAGTCGCGCGGCATCAAGGCCCGCACGGTCGCCGCGGCGGTGTCCGGCCGCGCCGTCATCGTGAAGAAGATCCTCATGAACAAGCTGTCGGCGGACGACGCGCAGCAGGCCATCTACTGGGAGGCCGAGCAGCACGTCCCGTACGACATCAACGACGTCTCGCTCGACTTCGAGATCCTCGGCGACGCGCCGGCGGATCCGAAGCAGATGCAGGTGCTGCTCGTCGCCGCGAAGAAGGACATGGTGATGTCCTTCAGCGACCTGATCCGCGAAGCCGGCCTGACGCCCGCCGTCGTGGACGTGGACTCGTTCGCCGCGCAGAACGCGATCGAGGCGAACTACGAGTTCGGCCCCGACGAGGTCGTCGCGGTCCTGAACATCGGGTCCGAGATGACGAACATCAACATCATCCAGTCCGGCGTGCCGTACTTCACGAAGGACCTGCAGGTGGGCGGCAACACGTTCACCGAGGCCGTGCAGCGCAAGTTCAACCTCAGCCAGGCCGAAGCGGCCGCCGCGGTGCGCGGCGAGTCGGGCCCGGGCCTCGAGGTCGCGCCGGTCATCGAGCAGGCCTGCGAAGGCATCGCCACCGCGCTCGAACGCGCGCAGGCCTTCCTGCGCACGTCGGGTGAGGCGGGCGCGATCAGCCGCATCCTCGTGTGCGGCGGCAGCGCGCTCACGCCGGGTGTGCCGGAGTTCCTGAACCGTCGTTTCAGCGTGCCGGCGGAGATCGTCAATCCGCTGTCGCGCGTGCAGTACGACCCGGCCCTGTTCGCGGGGCAGGACGTGGCGAAGGTGGCGCCCCTTCTCACGGTCGGTATCGGTCTGGCGTTGCGCCGACAGGGGGACAAGAAATGATTCGCGTCAATCTCCTGCCGCGCGAGGAAAAGGCCCAGCGCAAGTCCATCTCGATCGACCTCAAGATGGGAGACATGGTGCTCCCCGGGGCGATTCTCGGACTCGCCACCCTGGTCATCGCCGGCACCGTGATGTCGCAGCGCACCGCCGTCACCGGGCTCGAGAAGTCGATCGAGCAGGTGGACAACGAATCGCGGGCGCTCGCGCCGCAGATCGCGCGCGTGAACCAGCTCGCGCAGGAACGAGCGGAGCTCGACCTGCGCATGGGCATCATTCACCGCCTCGAATCGGGACGTACGCAGAGCGTTCGGCTCATGGATGAGCTCGCGAAGTGCGTTCCGGACCACCTCTGGCTGACGGGGGCGACGCAGGATGCCGGCTCCACCCTCAGTCTGGAGGGGGTCACCTATTCCAACCTGGTCGTGTCGGACTTCATGGCCCGCCTCGAGCGCTCGGACCTCTTCGGCAACGTCGAGCTGTCCGTCGCGGAGAAGGGCAACGTGACCGACAAGACCGTCGTGAAGTTCCGGCTCACCTGCCAGGTGACTCCGGACCCGAGCGCCAACTAGAAGGGAACGCGACATGGCCAACCTGGACATCAAGAGCCCGGCCGTGCAGAAGCTGTTCCTCGCGATCTTCCTCGCGGGTGCGGCGCTGGGCTTCTTCTACTTCACGCACTTCCTGCCGTTCGGATTCCAGAACGGCAAGGAGCACATCGCCACGCTGCGCGCCGATTACGAGAAGAAGTCCTCGGAACTCGCTCGCGCCCGCGCGTCGGTGGCCGACCTGCCGCGTTTCGAGGCCGAGTACGACCAGCTGCACCAGCGCTGGGAGCTCGCCTCCGAACTGCTTCCGGCCGACCGCCAGCTGTCGGTGCTGCTCCGCAAGATCACGCTCGCCGGCCAGCAGACCGGCGTTCAGTTCGTGATGTTCAAGCCCGCGGGCCAGAAGCCGTCCGAGTACCACACCGAGATGCCGGTGCAGATCTCGGTGACGGGCAACTACCACGACGTCGGTTCGTTCCTCGCGGAACTCTCGAACCTGCGCCGGATCGTGACGGTCTCGAACCTCAAGCTCACCACGAACCTCAAGTCGGACGACGGCTCGACCACGGCGGAGTTCGTGGCTTCGGCCTACAGCCTCAACACGGCGCCGGCCGCGGCTGCTGCGAACCAGGGAGGTGCCAATGGCCGGAAGTCCTAACTTCGTCGCGAAGCTCGTCGAGCAGGTGAAGCGCTCGGTCGTGAATCGCGTGATCGCGTTCGTCGCCGTGCTCGTCATCGGTGGCGCCAGCTACGCGATCAAGATGGTCACGGGCGGCTCGCAGTCGCAGGACGCTCCGGCGGTCGCGACGGCTTCGGCCGCCAAGCCGGTGCAGGTCGCGCACACGCCGGCTCCCGTCGAACAGCCGGTCTCGGCCGAAGCGGCCGCGACCGAAGGCGGCGCCGCGGTCGTGCACGCGGTGACCCAGGATCCCGTGTCGCAGCCGGCCGAGCCGGCTCACATGGAAGACCACCTCACGTACCAGTACAACGCGCTCGGCCGCCGCGATCCGTTCCAGTCGCTCGTGGACGGCGAGTTCGTCGGCTCGGACGTGGGTGGCGACGCTCCGCTCGACGTCGGCGGCATCAAGATCGTCGGCGTGGTGTGGGGAGCCACGGACCAGTTCGCTCTGGCCGAGGACGTGCGTGGCAACAGCTTCGTGCTTCGCAAGGGTGACAAGGTGCAGAACGGCTACGTCGAAGCGCTCCGGCGCGACGCGGTGGTCGTGAACCTGACGGCGGAAGGGCAGACTCAGTCGGTGGTGATTCCACTGGTGCGGAAGGGAGATTCGAATGCTCGCTAAGAAGGCCATCCTCGGCCTCGTTCTGGCGGCCGGCCTCGTGCTGGCCATGATTCCGGCCTCGGCCGGAGCGCAGCAGTCCACGGCCAGTTCGCAGGTGGGCCTGGTGCGGACCGGCAGCGGCAGCTTCAGCCTCGACGTCGAAGGCGCCGACCTGCGGACCGTGCTTCGCGCGATCTCGGAGTTCAGCGGCCGCAACATCATCATGGGGCAGAACGTCAAGGCGACCGTCAAGATCAACCTGCGCAACGTCGCCTGGCAGGACGCGCTCAAGGCCGTGCTCCGCGCGAGCGGTCTCGACTACGTCGAGGACGGCTCGGTGATCCGTGTGGACGACGCCGCCAAGCTCAACGCCGAGAAGGTCGAGCGTGAGACGGCGAACGCCCGCACGCTCGAGCTCGTGCCGCTCGAGACGCGCATCGTGAAGCTGAACTACGCGAACGCGCAGGAACTGGCGACGCCGCTGCAGCCGGCGCTCACCAAGCGCGGCTCGATCCAGGTCGAGAAGCGCACGAACTCGCTCATCATCACCGACCTCGCCGCGAACCTCGACGCGGTCGCGAAGATGGCGATGGACCTCGACTCCACCACGCCGCAGATCGAGATCACGGCGAAGCTCGTGGACGTGGACGCTTCGGCGCTCCGCAGCCTGGGCATCGAGTGGAACGTCGGTCCGACCGACGGTGCGGACGCCGAGTTCTTCTCGGAGACCGGCCCGAACCCGCCGAGCTTCCCGAACCCGGACCGCTCGAAGGAGAGCGCGATCGGTGTCGAGCAGAACTCGGGCATCGCGAACCCGTCGAACCGCCTGACCTACGGCATCTCGCGCAACTGGGGCTTCGTCGAAGTCCAGCTCCAGTCGCTCGAGGAGAACCGCAAGGCGAACATCATCTCGAACCCGCGCATCACCACGGTGGACAACCGTGAGGCGAAGATCGTCGTGGGCCAGAAGATTCCGCTCATCGTGCAGGACGTCGCCGGCAATCCGGTGTCGCAGCTGCAGACGATCGGTATCCAGCTCAAGGTGACGCCGCACCTGACGCAGGACAAGAAGATCATCATGGACCTGCATCCCGAGGTCAGCGACCTCTCGACGCAGTCCACGGTGCAGGGCGGCATCATCATCAACACGTCGGAAGCCGACACGCGCGTGATGGTGGACGACGGTCAGACGGCCGTCATCGGCGGTCTCATCCGCACGAACGAGTCCACCGTGCGCAGCGGTGTGCCGATCCTGAAGGACATGCCGCTCCTGCGGTACCTGTTCAGCTCGGAGAGCACCGTCAAGCAGAACCGCGAGCTCATCATCTTCGTGACCCCGCGCCTGATCACGACGCTCGCGTCGAACTGACCTCCCGCATCCCTTCCGTCATCCGGCGCCGCCGGTCCTCGTCCAGGACCGGCGGTCGCCGTTTCCGCTCCGGCGGTTGCCGCATCGGAAGCCGCCGGGCTAGGCTCCGACACATGAAGAAGAAGAAGGCTGCGAAGCCGGTCGCGCTCGTGGGACTCATGGGCTCCGGCAAGACCGAGACGGCGCGCGCGCTGGCGCGGGACCTGGGCGCGTCGGTGGCCGACCTCGACGCGATGCTCGAGGCGAGCGAGGGCCTGAGCGTCGCGGAACTCTTCGCTCGTTCCGGCGAGGCGTGGTTCCGCGCGCGCGAGAGCGAACTGCTCGCGCAGGCGGTCGCGAGCGGTGTGCGCGTGATCGCGACCGGCGGGGGAGTCGTGCTCGACGAGGGCCGGCGCCGCATGCTTCGCGAGCGATGCGACACGGTGTGGCTCGAGGTCTCGCCCTCGGAAGCGGCGCGCCGCGTGGCCGCCACGCCGGGTTCGCGTCCGCTGCTGGCGGGTGGGGCGCCCGAGGACCGCCTCGCGGCCCTGCTCGCCGAACGCGCGGCGCTGTACGCGGAAGTGGCCGCGCATCGCGTGTTCACGGACGGCCGGTCGCCGCGCGAGGTGGCGGCGCTCGTGCGCGAGTGGCTGGCGACGCGCGCGTGAACCGACTCCGGCGCGGACGGGGGAACGCTTCGCTCGTCGGCGCGTGCCTGTTCGCCTCGACGCTCGTGCTCGTACCCGGCTGCGCCCGCGCGCCGCGCGGCGTGCCGGGCTTCGACGCGCTATCGGTGCGTCACGCCGAGGGGCGGGCGCGGCGCGAAGCGGCGCTCGCCGCGCTGCGTGCCGACGTCGTGCTG
>JBGANH010000199.1:0-8583 GCA_044222365.1 Candidatus Eiseniibacteriota bacterium | reverse complement strand
GTGCGAGACTTCGACGGCGGGCCCTCGCTCGGCTCGGCGCTCGCTTCACGCTCTTGCTTCTCGGTCGGCGCACTCCGCTTCGGGGGCGGGTGTGCGCGCTTTGTATCACGCGTGATTTCGAGCGCCGCAGATGCGCGCAGGCGCGAAGCACGGCCGAGCAGGCGCACATCCGCGAGCGCATCTCGCGATCGAACTCGCGGCGAGCCGAACGCGGTCAAGGGCGAAGTGAATCGGCTCGCCTGCGCGCGCGGTCGCACCGCCGCTCGCGCCGCTACAGCCCCGCGAGCAGTTCCGCCGCCTGGTGCGGCGTCCGGCGGCGTTGCGCCAGTTCGGCCAACGCCTCGCGCCAGCGCTCGTCACCGACGCGATCGCGGAACGCGTGCCAGAGCCGCGCCTGAAGCAGGTCCTGCAGCCGCTGCTCGAGACGCGCGCGGCGGCGCTCCTCGAGCGTGCCGGTCTCGCGCAGGAACACGAGGTGCTCCTCGAACCGGTCCACCAGTTCGCTCACGCCGCCGTTCTGCGACGCGATCGTCAGGTGCACCGGGATCTTCCACTCCGTGTGCGCGCGCAGCTCGAGCGCCGAACGGATCGCGAACGACGCGCGCTCGGCGCCCTCGCGGTCGGCCTTGTTGATCACGAACACGTCCGCGATCTCCATCAGGCCCGCCTTCATCGCCTGCACGGCGTCGCCGGACTCGGGCACGAGCACGACCGCGGTGCTGTCGGCGGTCTGCGCCACCTCGAGCTCGCTCTGCCCCACGCCCACGGTCTCGATCAGGATGCGCTGGAAGCCGGCCGCGTCGAGCACGTCGCAGACCTGCGCGGTGTGCACCGCCAGTCCGCCCATGCTGCCGCGGGTCGCCATGGAGCGGATGAACACGCCCGGGTCGCCGGAAAGCTCGGTCATGCGGACCCGGTCGCCCAGCAGGGCGCCGCCCGAAAACGGGCTGGTCGGGTCCACGGCCACGATCGCCACGGTCTCGCCCCGGCGGCGGTACTCCTGCGCCAACCTCGTGACCAGCGTGCTCTTGCCCGCGCCGGGAGGGCCGGTGATGCCGAGCCGGAACGCGCGCCCCGACTTCTCGAAGCAGGCGTCGAGCAGCTCGACCGAGCCGGGCGCCTCGTTCTCGACCCACGAAATGGCGCGCGCCAGCGGTACGCGCTCGCCCGCGAGGGTGCGCCGGATGAGTTCGGGTGTGTCGAACGAAGTGTGCACGGGGGTCACCGGATGCCGGGTGGAAGTGGCGGGAACTCGGGAGCCGCACGCTACGGTCGGCCGCGCGGCAGGGTCAAGCTCCGGGCCGCCCCGCGTCGGGGGAAAAAATCCCGAATCGTGTGCGCCGCCCCGGGCATCCGACGGGGCGAGAGAACGACCACCGCGCGTCGAGGATCCATCCTCCCCGCTCCGGTCTTGCTGCGAGAGACCGGGAATGACACCTCGCTCAAGCATCTCCCGCAGTATGCGAACGGCCGGCAGCCCGCAAGGGCGGCCGGCCGTCTCGTTGCCGTTCGGGAGCGCTCAGAGGCGCGCGGGGTTGAAGCCCACGCCGATCTTGAGCTGGAAGTAGTCGGGCTCGATGCGCCGCGAACCCGCGCCGAGCTGCTGCGGCACGCCGTACGAGTGCAGGTAACGCACGCCGACGTCCACGCTCCACTTGTCGTTCATGTTGAGGTCCACGCCGGCGTTCGCGTCCCAGCCGAAGGCGACCTCGTTCTCGTCGCGCAGGTTCTGCCGGATCTCGTTCTCGCGATCGCGATCGTCGGGCACGACGACGTCCGTGCTGATGCCGTACCACACGAGCGCGACGTTCGCGCCCACGTACGGGCGCAGGAAGCCGCTGCTGTGCGAGCCGAACTGGCCGCCCAGGTAGAGACGGCCGTAGTTCTGGGTCGTCTGCTGCTCGATGCGCAGCCCGGTGGTCACGTCGCGGAACTCGGTCGTGGTCGAGAGCAGGTTCACGACCTCGAGCCCGCCGACACCGGCCATCAGCTTGTAGGTGCCGGGCAGCTCGCCCACCACCTCGAGCCCGCCGCCGTAGCCGGGACGGCCGAACTGGCGCGAGACCTCGCTGAGCGGGTCCATCTTGAGGAAGAAGCCTTCGATCTTCGCGGCCTGCGCCGGGACGGCGGAGGCGAGCGCGAGGGCAACGGCGAACATCACAGGGGCGCGACGCATGGGAAGTACCTCGGGAATCGGTCTGCGGGGAGATCGGGGATGCCGCGCAGGGTGCCACAGGACGGGCGAACGCTCCATGACGCGGGCTGCCTGCGTTACGCTGCGCGCCCATGAAACGTTTCGCCGTTCTCCTGCCGGCCGCCGCCGTGGCGTTGGCGCTGCTCGTGGCGCGGGCGCCGTGGCGCCCGGCCTCGGCCGCCCCCGCGCCGCGTGAACTGTGGCTGTACCAGGGCGCCAACCTCGCCGACTCGGGCGCGCTCCGGCGCATCGAGCCCGTGTGGCGGCGCGCCGCGGCCGCGGGCTACACGCACGTCGTGCTCGTGGATCCGAAGTTCGCGCGGCTCGCGGCGCAGGACGCCGCCTACTTCGCGCGCGCCCGGGCGTTGCGCTCGCTCGCCGGGCGGCTCGGCCTCGAGATCGTGCCCGGCGTGTCGCTCGTCGGCCGGGCGCAGGGCGCGCTGCTCGCGATGGACCCGAACCTCGCCGAAGCCCTGCCCGTGCGCGGCGCGCTCTTCGAAGTGCGCGGCGGCGTGGCGCGGCTGGTCGCCGATCCGCCGGTGGCGCTGGCGGCGAGGCCCGACGAAGCGGACGTGCTCAGCCGCGTGAACGGCGCGAGCGCGGTCGTCCCCGGCAACGGCGTGAGCCGCGTCGGCTGGAACGTCACGGTGTCGCCGTGGCGCTGCTACCACGTGCGCGTGAAGCTCACGGGCGAGGGCTTCCGCGGCGAGCCGCGCATCCGCGTCGTGGCGGACGGCCGCGAGCTGGCGCATGCCGTCGTTCCACCACCTGCCGCAGCAGGCGGCGCCGGAGGCGCCGGAGGCGCCGAGTCACGCGACGTCGTCTTCAACTCGCAGGACGCGCGCCGCGTGCGCATCACGTTCTCGGTCGCCGCGGGCGCGCGCGGCACGCTCACGTGGTCGGACTGGTCGCTCGAGGAGTGCGGACCGGTGAACCTCGTGCGCCGCCCGGGGCTGCCCTTCACGTTCGAGGGACTCGCGGAAGGGCGCGACTTCCCGTTCGTGCGCGACTCGCTGCTCGGCATGCGGCCGTGGCGAGGACAGTTCGACTACTGGCACGAGCCGCCCGCGATCCGCGTGAACCGGCCCGACGGCACGCGGCTGCGCGCGAGCTGGCATCACGCCGCCGTGCTGCTGCGCGGGCAGGTCGCCGCATGCCTCGCCGACACCGCCGTGCTCCGCCGCCAGCGCGACGAGATCGCGCGCGTGCGCGAGCTGTTCGGCGCGCGCACGTTGTTCCTCATGCACGACGAGATCCGCGCGCTGGGGCTCGACGCCACCTGCACGGCCGGCGGCCGCGACGCCGCGCACGTGCTGGCCGCGAACCTCGAGGCGTGCCTCGAAGCCGCGGGCGACGCGCGCGTGCTGGTGTGGAACGACATGGTGGACCCGCTGCACAATGCGGGAACGAACTACTACCTCGTGCGCGGCGACCTCGCGCCCGTGCAGGCGCTGCTGCCGTCACGCCTCGGGATCGCGAACTGGAACCACGGCAGGCTCGAGCCCTCGCTGCGCGGGTTCGCCACGCGCGGGCACTGGCAGGTGTACGCCGGCTACTACGACGGCTCGCCCGCGGACCTGCGCGCCGCACTGCCCGTGCTCGACCGCACGAAGGGCGTCACCGCGGTCATGTACACGACGTGGCAGGACCGCTACGACGACCTGGAAGCGTTCGCGAGGATTGCGCGCGGGGAGCGTTAGCGCTTCTTCGTGCTCCGCTGCTTCGCGATCGCCTCGAGCACGCGCGCCGCGATGTCGGCGGCCGCGTTCGGGTGCGCGAGCTGCCCCGCGTTCTCGCGCACACGCGCGCGCGCGGCCGGATCGGCGAGCCAGCGCTCCACGGTGAGCGCGACGTCCTCGACCGTGCTCGCGTGCACGGCGGCGCCGCCGGACTCGAGGTACTGCGTGTTGCGCACCTCCTGCCCCGGCGTCGGGCGGAACACGACGAGCGGCGTGCGCTTGATGAGCGCCTCGGAGCACGTGAGCCCGCCGGCCTTGCTCACGACCACGTCGGCGGCTTCGAGCAGCGCGTCGACCTCGTGCGTGAAGCCGATCGGCTTGAGCTTGCCCGCGCGCGCGGCCGGCGTGTCCTCGAGCGAGCGGCGCAGCTTCTCGTTCATGCCGCACACGACCACGACCTGCGGCTGCGAGCCGAGCGCGACGAGCCGCGACGACAGTTCGGCCATCGGGCCCACGCCGCTGCCACCACCCATCACGAGCACCACGTGCCCGGCGGGATCGAGCCCGAAGCGCGCGCGCGCCGCGTCGCGGCCGATCGTGTGTGCGAAGCGCGGATCCACCGGGATGCCCGTGACCTCGATGCGCTCGCGCGGCACGCCCAGCTCGTGCAGCTCGTCCGCGACCAGGTCGCTCGCCACGAAGTAGCGGTCGACGTGCGGATACACCCACACGGGATTCGCGGTGAAGTCCGTGATCACCACGTACAGCGGCACCGGCAGCTTGCCCGCGCGGCGGCGCGGCCACAGCGCCTCGACCGGCAGGAAGTGCGTGCACACGATCGCGTCGGGCTTCTCGCGGTCGACGACGCGCAGCAGCCGCCGCAGCGACAGCCGGTCGAACGCCTCGCGGCCCGGCGCGAGCGCGCGCACGATGCGCTGCTGTTCGGAGAGCGCGTACACCGCGCTCCAGATCACGGGCGCCTTCGACGACACGTGCAGGTAGCCCTGCGAGTAGCTCGTGCGGTAGAGCCGCGAGGTGAAGAGCAGCGTGTCGACCTCGCGCACCATCGCGTCGGGCGACTGCGCCGCGAGCGCGTTGGAGAGCGCGATCGCCGCCGTCTTGTGCCCGCTGCCGGCGGTCGCGTGCAGCACCGCGATGCGCGGGCCCGCCGCGGCCGACGCATGCAGCGTCGCGACGCCGACCACGCCGCCGCCTTCGGCCGGGAACAGCACCTCGTGCCCGTCCGACAGTGCACGGAGGCGGCGCCGCCACCACGCGCGCTGCGCGCGGAGCCGCGCCTTCCAGTGCGCGTTCATGCGCGGCAGCTTGATCCGCGGAATGCGCGAGAGGTCGGGCACGCGCGGCAGGTCCGACACCTTGGGAAGGCGCGGCAGTCGCGGGATGCGGGGCAATCGGACCATGTCTGGGGTGCTCACTCCGTCACGGCGTTCCGGTAGTGCGTGAGCGTCGCGCCGTCGGGCGTGATGTCCACCGCCACGACGTCCACGCGCACCCGGCGTGCGCCCTGCTGCTCGAGCGCCAGCGCGGCACGCACGAGCCGTTGCTGCTTGCGGTGGTCCACGGTGAGCGCGGCCCCTCCGTAGTCGCCGCGGGTGCGCATGCGCACTTCGGCGATCACGGTGACGCCGAGATCGTCCACCACGAGATCCACCTCGACACCGCCCAGTCGCGCGTTGCGCGCCACCACGCGGCAGCCCATCAGTTCCAGATACGACGCGGCCATCGCCTCGGCGGCGCGGCCGCGATCCTGCGCGAACCCCATGACTCACCTGCGATGCGGGGGCGAGTGCAGTGCGCGGGAATGTAGCACGGGGGCGCGAGCGGGCGCGGGCGCCCGCCCGGAGCTCACACCAGCGGCAGCTCCAGCGCGTTCATCGGCGCGAAGCTCATCCGGTGCGCCGGGCAGGGCCCGTGCTCGCGGATCGCCGCCATGTGCTCGGGGCTGCCGTAGCCCTTGTGCTTCGCGAAGCCGTACGCCGGCCACACGCGGTCGAGACGCGTCATGATCCGGTCGCGCACGACCTTCGCCAGGATGCTCGCGGCCGCGATCGACAGGCACGTGGCGTCGCCGTCCACCACCGCGCGCTGCTCGCACGTCAGGCCGGGCGCGGTGTCTTTCCCGTCCACCAGCACCAGTTCGGGCTTCAGCGCGAGCCCGCGCACCGAGCGCGACATCGCGTACAACGTCGCGCGGCGGATGTTGTCGCGGTCGATCGCACGCGGGCCCACCACGCACCAACGAAACGCGCGGGCCCCGTTGAGGACCCGCGCGTACAACGCTTCTCGCTTCGCAGCGGTGAGCTGCTTGCTGTCGTCCAGACCGTCCCATTCCAGCGACAGGTCCAGCACCACCGCGGCGGCGACCACCGGACCGGCGAGCGGCCCGCGTCCGGCTTCGTCCACCCCGGCCACCGTCGTGCGCGTCCCGGCCATCTCGGCCTCGGCGCGCGCCAACCGGCGCCAGCGAACCTGCGTCACTTCGCTCCCGATTCTCCCGGAAGCGCCTTTTCCTTCAGGCGAGCGGCCTTGCCCTTCTTCTTGCGCAGATAGAAGAGCTTGGCGCGGCGCACCTGCTTCTGGCCGAGCACCTTGATGTCGGCGATCGACGGCGAGTGGATCGGCCACGTGCGCTCGACACCGATGCCCTCGGAGATCTTGCGGACCGTGAAGGTCTTGCGCATGCCGGCGCCGCGGATGTTCGTCACCTCGCCCTTGAACTTCTGCTGGCGGGTCTTGTCGCCTTCGACGACTCGCACACTCACCTCGACGGTGGTGCCGGGGCGAAGGTCCGGGACGTCGGACTTCAGCTGGGTGTTTTCGATCTTCTGGATGAGGCCCATGGCGGGCTCCTTTCTCGTCTATCGAGCCCGTGGGACGGGCCTGCGTATGCGGCGGCGGACTATAGCCGACAGTCCGCGCTCCCGCCAAGCCGCCGGAGGCGCCGGAGGGCCGGAAAGGCGAAAAAAGTGCGGGTCCGGGGGCGAAAGTTCGGGGGTCGCCCCGGGCCGGGCCGGGCGCGCCCGATGGACTCCCGGAGGGCGCGGCGACGCGGCCGGCCACCGCCGGACCCGCGGATTACTTGGGTGTGTCGCCTATCGGACGGGCAGGAACAGGTTCTTCAGCCCCGTGAAGGTCGTGGTCCCGGCCGGGTTCGGGTGCATCCCGGGCTCGGTCGTCGAGACCGTTCCGTCCTCCCAGCGCTCGATCCACCACCGGGTCGAGTCCGGGGTCACCCCCTCCCACTGGAGGTCCAGCGGGATCTGCGCCGAGTCCCCGCGCACGCAGTAGAAGGTGAAGTGTCCCGTGAGCAGGTAGACCTGCGGCGTGGATCCGTCGAGCGTGAGGTTCGCCGACACCTCGGCGTTCGAGGACACGATCTTGTGCCAGCGCGGATGCTTGCCCGGGCGGGGATCGGGGAGTTCGACCAGGGCGCCCCGCTCGAGTTGGAACGCCAGGCTGTTCATCTGCGGCCACACGCCCGAGCGCGCGAACATGCGCTGCGCGACGAAACTCTCGGCCTCACGGTTCCAGATCCTGCCGGCGTTGCCCGCCGAATCCCCGTCGGCCGGCACATAGAGGAAGTCGGCCGTGAGCAGCCTCACGTAGTCGTCCGAGCGCTGGTTCCAGTCCCACTCGATCCGGCGCACGAGCTTCTCCGGAGAGTTCGCGCTCGGCGGCGGGTTCACCCCCGGCGCGACCGACGAACTCGTCGAGCACCCGGAGAGCGCGAGCGCGAGCAGCGCGAAAGCGAGCACGCGCGAAAATCGAAGCCGTGGCGTGTCCATGTGGGAAGGCATACACCCGGACGCGGCGGGGCGCTCCACAAAAGTGACGAACGGCCTCCCCGGAACCCGGCCGCGAGGGGCTCTCGGCCGGAGGGCCCCCCGTTTCCGCGCGCCACGCCCCATGCACTACAGTCCCGCGCAATGTTCGCACGCAGCCGCCAGCTCTTCGCCTCCGCCATGTTCGTCGTGGACGGCGCCATCGTCGCCGGGGCGTGGTTCCTCGCCTACTGGCTCCGGTTCTTCGCGCTCCCCATCGACGCCCCGCTCGGCATCCCGCCGTTCCGGCTGTACGTCTGGACGTGCGCGGTGCTCGTGCCCACGGCGCTGCTCGTGCTGCGCTCGTTCCGGCTCTACCGCTCGGCGCGCACCGCGCGGCTCGGCCACGAGCTGCTCGCGCTCACGCAGTCCATGGCGGTGACCTCGGCGCTCGCGGCGCTCGGCTCCTACCTCGTGCGGGGCGAGCTGTCGCGCCTGGTCATCATGGTGTTCTTCTTCACGTCGATCGCGCTGTTCGCCGCCAGCCGCATCACGCTGCGCGCGTGGCTGCGGTCGCTGCGGCGCCAGGGGCGCAACCTGCGCCATGTGCTCGTGGTCGGCACCGGGCCGCTCGCCGAACTCGTGCTCGACAAGATCCTCCGTCATCGCGATTTCGGCCTCGCGGTGCACGGGCTCATCGCGCCCGACCCGGCGCTCGTGGGCACGAAGATCCGCGGCGTCGAGGTGATCGGGTCGATCGAGGACCTGCCGCGCGTCGCCGACGAGATCGGCATCCAGATCATCTACCTCGCGCTCGCCCGCCCCGAGTGGCAGGCCGAGGAGCGCGCGCTGCAGCTGCTGTCGGACTCGACCGCAGCCGTGCGGCTCGTGCCCGACCTGTCGCAGGCGTACCGCCTCAACCCGAGCG
>JBGANH010000198.1:0-8587 GCA_044222365.1 Candidatus Eiseniibacteriota bacterium | reverse complement strand
GAGGTCGGCAACTGCACCGCGACCGACTGGCAGAAGGGCGGCATGGCGCTCTCGGGCGCCGGGCTGACGGTCGACGTGCACGACTGCACGGTGACCGGCGCCGGTCCCACCGGCGTCACGGCGCAGAACGGCATCCAGACGTTCAGCTCGAGCGGCTCGATCGCCAACTGCACGGTGACGGGCAACTACTACACCGGTCCGAGCGTCGTCGCCTGCGGCGTGCTCCTGTTCGGCCCCGCGACGGTCGCGGTGTCGAACTGCACGCTGAGCGGCAACCAGTACTCGGTCTACAGCCAGGACGCGAGCGGCTCGGTGAGCGGCACGAGCATCACCGCCACGACCGGCCCGTCCGGCTATGCGCCGCTGGGCGTCGAGCTGTACAACAGCTTCGCGACCACGCTGGCCAACGCCGCGCGCACCCCGGCGAACTCGTCCGGCCGCACGCCTCCGCCGGCGCAGCCGTTCGAGGACGGTGCGTTCGCGGGCGCCACGAGCCCGAACGCGGTCCAGTCGAACCTGATGACCTTCGTCGTGAACGGTGGCTGCTTCACCGGTTCCGGCGCGGGCACGCAGGGCATCGACGTGTACTCCGAGGGCGCCGACCTGCAGGCCACCATCACCAACGCCGAGATCACGGGTTGGGAGTGGGGCGTCGGCACGGGTGGCGCGGGTGGCGTCTCCGTGGACGCGAACCACAACGGCATCGCGGGCAACCTCACCGCGGGCTGGTACTACTACGGCCCGGGCCCGGCCACGAACCTCGCCGCGTCGAACTGGTGGGGCAATGCCGGCGGTCCCGGCGCGGGCGGCGCCAACGGCATCCTCGGCGCCGGCGTCGTGTCGGCTCCGTGGCTCGTCACCGGTGACACGAACCCCGCGTGCGGCTTCACCGCCGCGCCGGACAACGCGGTCACGCCGGGCCCGGCTCCGTCGTGCCTGTCGGCCGCGAACACCTGCATCACGATTCCGGTGGACGTCGCGCGGAGCACCTCCGAGGGCCTGCGCGGCTACAGCGTCACGTTCCAGCTGTCGAGCAACCTCGTGCTGTGCGCGGGGACCTCGAGCGTCACGCAGGGCGCCTACCTGTCCGGCGTCGGCGGCACGCACTTCGAAGTGCTCGACGACGGTGGCGGCTCCTACACCGTGGACTGCGCGATCCTCGGCCCGACGGCGGGCGCCACGGCCGTGACCGGCAACCTGTTCAACGTCGCGGTCGCGAAGGCTCCGGGACCGGACGGCACCGGCACGATCACGGTCACGAGCGTCACGATGCGTGACCCGCTCAACGCCCCGATCGCCGCCAGCGCCGGTCCGGCGCTGTCGATCTCGATCGACACGGGCGGTCCGGTCGCGATCGCGAACCTGGCCGCGGCGCAGAAGAAGACGGGCAACGACGGCGACGGCACGACCAAGATCCAGCTCACGTTCACCGCTCCGGTGGACGCGGCGGCGATCGAGGTCTACCGCGCTCCGTTCGGCCAGTATCCCGAGTACGACGACGCGGGTGGCGCCGCTCCGGCCGCTCCGTCGTATCCGCCGTCCGGCGCGTGGACGCTCACGGGCGTGACGGCCTCGGGCCAGTACGACGAGCCCGCGACGCGCGACTTCTGGTACTACGTCGCGTTCTCGCGCGACGCGTGCGGCAACATGTCGCCCGTGTCGAATCGCACGAACGGCACGCTGAACTACCATCTGGGTGACGTGTCGAACGGCTTCACGCCCGGCGTGGGCAACAACGCCGTGAGCACGGCCGACGTTTCGCTGCTGGGTGCGCACTACGGCATCACGCTGGCGCCGGCGAGTCCGTTCAACTACCTCGACGTCGGTCCGACCACGGACTTCTCCGTGAACGCCCGTCCCACGACGGACAACAAGGTCGGCTTCGAGGACCTGATGATGTTCGCGATCAACTACAGCGTCGTCTCGGCGCCGCAGGATCGCCCGGCGCTCGCCGCGGCGGGCTCGAACCGGATCGAGATCGTTCCGGCCTCGCGCACGTCGCAGTCCGCCGAACAGTTCGTCGTGCCCATCACGATGTCGGGCGCGGGTGACGTGCTCGGCGCGAGCATCGCGCTCGACTACGACCACTCCGCGGTCGAGTTCGTGTCCGTGGAAGCGGGTGAGCTGCTGAACGCGCAGGGCCGCATGGCCCTCGTGCTGACGCCGTCCCCGGGCGTCGTCGACTTCGCGCTGATGGGCGAAGGCGCCGGCGTCGAAGGCGAGGGCGTGATCGCGAACGTCGTGTTCCGTCGCATCGGCACGGGCGAAGGTTCGGTCACCGTCCGTTCGATCACGGCGCGTGACGCCGCGAACCGGCCGGTCTCGCTCGCGGGTTCCAAGCCCGTGACGCCGGCCACGACCCTGCTCGGCATGGCGTACCCGAACCCGTTCCGTGGCCGCACGAGCCTGCGCCTGGCGCTCGCTCAGGACGGACACGCGCGCGTCGCGGTGTACGACCTTGTCGGCCGCCGCATCCGCACGCTGGTGGACGGCAACCTGTCCGCCGGTGAGCAGACGCTGGTGTGGGACGGCCGTGACGACGACGGCCGCACCGTGGCCGCCGGCCTGTACATGGTCCGCTTCGATTCGCCCGGCGTGAAGCAGTCGCGCCGGCTGGTGCTGATGCCGTAAGCAGTCCCGTCGGAAGGGAGGGAGGCGCCGCGAGGCGCCTCCTTCCCGACCGGCGGACCTTCCCCCGGAGCCACACATGCGATTCGAGCTTCGATGCCTCGCACTCGTGTCGATCCTGCTGGCGTTCGCCACGGCCGGTGGCGCACGCGCGGCCGTGACACTCGCCGTGAGTCCGGAGACGCTGACCGTGGCGCCCGGCGCGACGTTCACGCTGACGCTGCAGGTGCCGGTGACGGGTGCGGCGTTCAACGGCTACGACGCGATCGTCGAATACGATCCGTCGCAGCTGACGTTCCTGCCGACTTCGCCCATCACGCAGCAGGAGGGCAGCAGCATGCGCGCGGCCTGCTCGAACACGTTCTTCGTGTTCTCCGCCGCGGGCGACAGCCTGTCCATCTCCCACGTCCTGCTGTGCAACGGCGCGACGTTGAGCGGGCCGAGCCAGCTGTGCGTGCTCAGGTTCCGCGCGTCGAATGCGCCCGGCGTCACGTGGGTGCGACTGCGCCGGGTGCAGTTCTACTCCGAAGGCCTGTACGTGAACCCCGCGATCACGCGCGACGCGCTCGTGAAGTGGGGCGTGGTGCTCGACGTGCCGCCCGCCGAGGTCCCGTCGGACCTGAAGCTCGGCGTGCGGAACAATCCTTCCCGCAGCGACCAGTGGATCGACGCCGCCTGCCCGGTTTCCGGGCGCCAGGACCTGCGGGTGTTCGATCCGGCCGGACGCG
Organism: Candidatus Eiseniibacteriota bacterium; assembly: GCA_044222365.1. Classification (GTDB taxonomy): domain Bacteria; phylum Eisenbacteria; class RBG-16-71-46; order RBG-16-71-46; family RBG-16-71-46; genus CAIXRL01. The sequence goes on along the minus strand of JBGANH010000198.1, from coordinate 5,231 downwards.
CCGTGCGGCACCTCGATTCGGGCTTCCGGTCCGCGGGCACGCGCAGCGTGTCGTGGGACGGTCGAGACGACTCTGGGCGCAGGGTTTCGCCCGGCGTCTATCGCATCCGCTTCGAAGCCGCGGGCCGCTCGGCCGCCGCCACACTGGTTCGCCTGCCATGAGTCCATCCGCCGGAGTGCACATGTCCCTCGTGAAACGCCTGTTCTTCGCCGTCACGCTCGCCCTTTTCGCGCTGTGCCCCGCGGGGTCCTCGGACGCCGCCGTGCTCAGCATCTCTCCCGCCGACACCACCGTGCAGGTCGGCGCCACGTTCACGTTGCGCGTGACGTGCGACGCCGTGTCCGACCTCAAGGGCATGCAGACCGCGTGGTCGTTCTCCGCGTCCCGGCTCCAGCTCGTGAGCATCACCGCGGGCAACGTCTTCACCGACGGCGGCGGCGCGTGGTTCGAGCACATGATCTTCGACGTGAGCGCGCCGGCCGACACCGCGTGGCTCGACGTGGCCAAGCTCGACGGCAGCGCGCAGGGCCCGGGCGTGGCCGCGTACGTGCGATTCAAGGCGCTCGTGCCCGGGGACGCGCCGGTGCAGTGCGTGCTCGCCGAGATGCGTGACGGTGACAACGTCCCGCTGCTGCCCGGCTGCACCGGCGGCGTGGTGCACGTCGCCGCCCCGACCGCGGTCACCCGCCGCTCGTGGGGGCAGCTCAAGATCCACGCGAGATAGGGGGCGCGACTCGCGCGAGGGGCGCCCGCCGCCGACGCAAGACGCCAGGCTTCGCCCTCGCGGGGGCGACACCCGGCGCTCGCACCGCAGTCCGGCCGTCGAGGTCGTGGCGCCGAGGGCCAGAGGTGGCGACCCGCGCACCGGCAAGCGGTCACTGGTGGGATCCGAACGCGCCTTCCGTCTTCGTCCGTCGCGGGCCCGGTTTCCCGTTTCGACCCGCGCCGGATGGCCGGCACCGTTCGTTCCCTTCGCCGAAAACACTACGCGCGCCACCGGAGCGAACCGGTGACGCGCGTGTTACCGCCTTGGAAAAACGTTCCGGCCGCTCAGTGCGACGCCTTCATCCACAACTGCACGGCGACCGCCACGAGGAAGATGGCGAACGAGCGCTGCAGCACGGGCACGGACATGCGCAGGCCGAGCTGCGCTCCGAAGAAGGCGCCGATCGCGAGTCCGAGCGCGATGAGCATCGAGGCCTTCACGTTCACGTGGCCCTTCTGCCACCAGCTCCACGCGCCGAGCAGGCCGACCGGCAGCAGCAGCGCGCCGAGCGACGTGCCCGTCGCGTCGTTCGCCTTCAGTCCCGCGAACAGGATGAGCGCCGGCACGATCACGACTCCGCCGCCGATGCCGAACAGGCCCGACAGCACGCCGGCCGCGAGACCGATGAACACGAACTGCATGCAACCTCCGATGGTGGCGGTGGGTCAGCGCACGCCGAGTTGCCCGCGCAGCCACACGTGCAGCGAGTCGTGCGCGATCGCGGGGTCCCAGGCGTTGTGGTTCGCTTCGGGGAACAGCGTGAGGAGCGCCGACTCGGGATCGAGCCCGCGCTGCTTCCGGATCTCTCGCGTCTGCGCGATCGTCGCCTGCGTCTCGCGCGGGTCCACGACGTCGTCGCGCAGGCCGTGGAACGCCCACACCGGAAGCCCGGCGATTCGGCCCGAGATGCAGTGCGGGCGGCCGTAGCCGCAGATGGGCACGAGGCAGCGCCAGCGCTCCGGATGGCGTGCGCCGATGAACCACGTGCCGTGGCCGCCTTGCGACATGCCCATGAGCGCGACGCGGTTCGGATCGATGCCGAATGCGCGCGTCGCGTCTTCGAGCGCCGCGAGCGCGACCGCCTCGCGTTCCTCCCACTCCTCCTGATCGGTGGGCTTCTGCGGGAACACGACGACGTACGGCCACTGCTCCGGATGTGCCTTGAGCGCGGGGCCGAGCCCGACCCACGTCGGGCGCTCGCCGTCCGTTCCCGATTCGCCCGAACCGTGCAGGAACACGATCGACGGCCACTTCCGTTTCGTGTCGTGGCCGGGCGGCAGCCACACCATGCACTTGTGCTTCTCGCCCGCGACGGTGATTTCGCGCGCGACGAAACGGCCGGAGACGGGAGACGTCTGGGCGCCGGACGTGGTCACGGCGGCGAGCAGGAACAGCGGAGCGAGCCACAGCAGCGAACCATGCATGAAGCGATTCCTCCGGAGACGGGACGCGCCACCATAGGCAGCCCATCGCGGCCGTGTCGAGCGTGCAGTGTCCCCGCGGGCGGGTTACTTTTCGTTTCATGACGAACGCATCCGCTCCCACGCTCCGCGCCGCCGTCGAGGCCGACCTCGACGACGTGCGCGCACTGTTCCGGGAGTACGAACGCTGGCTCGACTTCAGCCTCTGCTTCCAGGGCTTCGAAGCCGAACTCGCTTCGCTGCCCGGACGCTACGCGCCGCCCACGGGGCGGTTGTACCTCGCGGAATGCGACGGCGTGCTCGCGGGCTGCATCGGCCTGCGCGAGTTCGCGCCGGGCGTGTCCGAGATGAAGCGGCTCTACGTGCGCGACGCCGCGCGCGGCCGCGGCCTCGGGCGCCTGCTCGCCGAGCGCGTCGTCGCGGACGCGCGCGCGATCGGCTACGCGAGCATGCGGCTCGACACGATCCGCGAGCGCATGCTCGCCGCGAACGCGCTGTACGAGTCGCTGGGCTTCCGCGACATCGAGCGCTACTACGAAAATCCGCTGCCGGGCATCCGCTACATGGAACTCGACCTGCGCGCATGAGCGAGCGCCCGAACTCGTGGCACCGCGACTCGCTGCCGTGGTGGGGCTGGGTCGCCATGAGCGTGATGCGCGCGTGGGCGGTCGTGATGGCCGTGCTGCCGCTCGCGGCGTTCCTGTTCGCGGGCTGGGTGTGGCTGCACTGGCGCGACCCGGAAGTGGTCGCGGCGGTGAAGTTCGTGCGCGGGCTGCTCGGCGGTGCGCTCGCGGCGCTGGATCGCGCCACGCGCTGAGCGCCCGGCGCTCCCTGCGCTCCCGACGCTCGAAGCCACGGAAACGTTGCTGGACGATTCCGTCCACGGCGTGCGCGGCCGGGTGAACCCCACGGTTCACCCGGTCGCTTTGCGTTCTCCGGAAAATCGGCCTTTTCGCGGGAATTCGCGGCATTCGCCGGGGCCGGCACGGTCGGCACGCGCCCTGCAGTAGGGCATGAGCGTCACGCAACGCTGTTCCCCTCGGCGGCCCACGAGGCCACCGGCCATCTTCCAGAGGAGGAAGAGATGAAGACGCTCCGAGTGCTGTTGCTGGTCGCCGCGTTCGCCACCGTCACCGCCACGATCGCCTCCGCGCACGCCGCGACGCCCCGCGTGGACCGCCGCGAAGCGCGCCAGGCCGAGCGCATCCGCGACGGCGTGCGCAGCGGCGAACTCACGCGCGGCGAGACGCGCCAGCTCGTGCGCGGCCAGGTGCACGTGCACCGCATGGAGGCGCGCGCGAAGTCCGACGGCGTGGTCACGCCGCACGAGCGCCGCAAGCTCGCGCACGCGCAGAACCAGCAGAGCCGCCGCATCGCGCGGCTGAAGCACAACGACCGCACGCGCTAGGCCGCGCGCAGCGCCGGCCTTCGATGTTCACGTGATCACCGACCCGCAGGGTGCCAGGGCAAGGGGACGGGCGGGATCGCGAAGCCCCGGCGGGGAGACCCGCCGGGGTTTTTCTCCGCGTGCTACCGGCGATGCAGCGACGACAGCATCGTGCCGAGCGAGAGCGCGAGACGTGGCTCGCGGTTCCCCGGCCCGACGGGCACCGCGTACGCGACGCGCACGAAGTAGTCGGGCTGCGGAATGCCCGGGCGGTACAGCACGGCGCCGCCGACTTCCGGCTGCCACTCGCGCGCTTCGGGCCAGTTCGCGTCCGTCGCGAGCGCGAGCCCCGTGACGGGGTCGTACCCCCACGCCGCGCCGAGTCCCGCGAACACCGAGAGCTGGATCGGGAACGTGGGTGGTTGGCGCAGGTGCAGCGCGTGCAGCACGTCGTCCTGCAGCAGCAGTTCGAGACACGCGCCCGCCGCACCCGCACCCTGCAGCGACTTGCCCTCGGCCGAGCGCAATCCGGCGCCGCCGCCGAGGTAGAACGCGTTCTGCGGCAGCACGTCGCCGGTCACCCGGCCGTAGTGCGCCTGCGGCAGCAGCGCGAACAGCTCGCCGAGCGGGAACGCGCCGCCGGCGGCGAAGCGCGCGCGCGAGTAGTCGAAGTCGCCGCCGAGCGGACCACCGGCGCCCCACCACTGCGCCTCGAGCGTCACCGGCACGCGCGGTACGCGGCCACCGAGCGTCACCTTGGCCTCGCTCGCGCGCCCGAGCGCGGCGGCACGGTTCTCGAACACGGCGGGTTCGGAGCGCGTCAGGTTCCAGGATGCCGTCGTCGTGAGCGGGGACTCGAGCTGGTTGCGGTACTGGATCGTGCCCCAGCGTCCGTTGCGCCCGAAGGACAACGACGCGCCCGCGCCGTCGGTCCGGTAGTAGTGGTTGCGGTCGTTGCCGTACAGCAGCGCGTAGATCGAATCGAACGCGCGATCGAAGTGGTCGCGGTCGAACGGCGCCCAGCCGCGCGAGACGGAAAGGCCGAGCCCGTAGTTCAGGTCCTCGTCCTCTTCGCCGCCCCAGCGCTTCGTGTACGAACCGCCGCCGAGCCACAGGTTCGGACCGTTCGCCCAGTCGGCCCAGCCGCTCGCGCGGCCCCACCGGCGCGTGGCGCCCACCGCGACGCTGCCGCCCAGCGTCACGCCGAGCGCGCGGTTGAACGCCTGGCGGTGGCCCAGCGAGGGCCTCCACGACACGCGCGCCGCGCGGGCCCCGGGCGGCTTCGCGAGGCCCACGGCGAGCGCGCTGTCGAGCCCCGCCGTGTCGGGCGCCGCCGCGGTGAGCCCGAAGAACGCGTCGGTCGAGTCCGCGAGCGAGCGCACGTAGGCGTCGAACGACGAGTCCGCCGGCGCTCCCTGCGCCCGCGCGAGCGAGGGGGCGAGGCACAGGGCGAGCGCCGCGGCGGTGAAGCACGCGCGCGGCGCGAGGCGAGCAAGCCGGCTCATTTGCGCGCTCCCTTCGGTGCGGACGCGAACAGCGAATCCGGCAGTCCGGCATTGATGCGGTAGTCCGAGAACTGGATGCCGATGTCGAACGAGCGGCCGTAGCCCGGCATGGGAATGGTCATGTCCATGCGCGCGAGGATGCGCGCGAGCAC
>JBGANH010000197.1:0-8919 GCA_044222365.1 Candidatus Eiseniibacteriota bacterium | reverse complement strand
CTCGCGCACCGACTGCATGAGCGGCCGCATCTCGCCGCCCAGGCGCTTGCAGTGTTCGAGCTCGTCGTGCACGCCGGCCAGTTCGCCGAGCAGCGCGCTGATCTTGGCCGAACCGGTGAGCACGGTGTCGAGCCCCTTCGCGATGCCCGCGACACGCGTCGCGTAAGGCGAGTTCTTCGCCGCCACGCCGGCGTCGGTCACGGCCTTCCACGCGGAAGCCGTCACGGCGAGCTGGCGCTCGACCGCGGGCACGACTTGCGTGGTGACCATTTCGACGAGCGTCTCGGCTTCGAGCGTCACCTGCTTCAGGTAGCGCTCCATCGCCACGTTGATGCGCGCCTCGACTTCGACCGCCGAAAGCACGCCGGTGTCGACGAGGAACTGGTGCGCCTTCTTCTCGCGCACCGCCGCGATCGCCGCGGGCGTGTCCACGAGGTTCGGAAGCCCGCGCTTCTTCGCCTCGCTCTTCCACTCGTCCGAGTAGCCGTTGCCCTCGAAGCGCACGGCGGCCGTCTCCGTGAACACCTCGCGCAGCAGCTCGGCGACGGCCTGGTCGCGGTGACCGGGGTTGGCGTCGAGCTTCTTCTTGAGGCGGGCGGTCATTTCGGCGAGGGCCGAGGCGGCCGCGGCGTTGAGCGTGGACATCGGCACCGCCGTGTTCGCCGAGCTGCCCACGGCGCGGAACTCGAACTTGTTCCCCGTGAAGGCGAACGGCGAGGTGCGGTTGCGGTCGGTGTTGTCCTTCGCGAGCGCCGGCAGCTTCGCGACGCCCATCTCGAGCACGAAGTGCTCGGGATCCTTGGACGCCTCGCCCGCCATCGCGCGTTCGATGATCTGCGTGAGCTGGTCGCCGACGAACACGCTGAGGATCGCCGGCGGCGCCTCGTTCGCGCCGAGACGCAGGTCGTTGTTCGCGCCCGAGATCGAGAAGCGCAGCGCGATCGACGAGTCGTACACGGCCTTCAGGCACACGGCGAGGAACGCGAGGAAGCGCAGGTTCTGGTGCGGCGTCTTGCCCGGGTCGAGCAGGTTCTCGCCGCGGTCCGTGGACATGGACCAGTTGCAGTGCTTGCCCGAGCCGTTGATGCCGGCGAACGGCTTCTCGTGGAACAGGCACACGAAGTCGTGCCGCAGCGCGACCTTCCGCGCGACGTCCATGGCGAGCACGTTGTGGTCGTTGCCGAGGTTCACGTCCTCGAAGATCGGCGCCATCTCGAACTGCATCGGCGCGACCTCGTTGTGGCGTGTGCGCATCGGGATGCCGAGTCGGAACAGCTCGTACTCGAGCTCCTCCATGAACGCGATCGCGCGCGACGGAATGGAGCCGAAGTAGTGATCCTCGAACTGCTGGTGACGCGCCGAAGCGGCGCCGAGCAGCGTCTTCTCGGTGAGCGTGAGGTCGGGACGCAGCGCGAAGTGCGCGCGGTCCACGAGGAAGTACTCCTGCTCGATGCCGAGCGTCGCCGCGACGTGCTTCACGTCCACGTCGCCGAGGAGCTTGAGGAACGCGGTCGCGTTCGTGCTCAGCGCCTCGATCGAGCGCAGCAGCGGCGTCTTGTGGTCGAGCGAGTGGCCGTGATAGCTGATGTACGCGGACGGGATGCACAGCGTGCGGCCGTTCGCGGACTCCACCAGGAACATCGGCACGCTCGGGTCCCACGCCGTGTAGCCGCGCGCCTCGAACGTCGAGCGCATGCCGCCCGAAGGGAACGAGCTGGCGTCGGGCTCCGACTGCCACAGCTGCGAGCCCGAGAACTTCTCGAGCACGCGCGACTCGCCCGACATCTGCACGTTGAGGTCGATGAACGCGTCGTGCTTCTCGGCCGTCAGGCCGGTCATCGGCTGGAACCAGTGCGTGAAGTGCGTGGCGCCGTGCGAGACGGCCCAGTCCCGCGCGACGGACGCGACGGTCTCGGCGACTTCCTTCGTCAGCGGCGTGCCGTGGCGCAGCGTCGAGACGAGGCTCGTCCACGTTTCGCGCGGCAGCTTCTCGCGCAGCTTGATGAGGTCGAGGACGTGGCGCCCGAAGTACGTGCTCACCGGCGAGCGGTGGCCATCGGGAAGGCGCGGAGCGTCGAACGTGCGGGGCTGACGGGACATCACGGCCAGCCGCACCGCATTACGGGGCGAGGACATGCTCTCTCTCCTGTCTGTGGGAACCGGCACGAGCCGCGCTCTGCGTCCGTGGCGATTCGTCTGTACGAGGGATCCGTCGCGAGCGCACCCACGAAGAACCCCGGTGGAGACGCCCACGAAGATATCGGACCGCCCGCCGCCCAATCCAGTGGAAAGATGGGAGCCCACCCGTGCACGTTGCACGAAGCCCGCGCTACGTGGGGATGCGGCGGGGCGTGGACAACGCCGGGGCGGACGCTGGCCGTCCCGGCGCGGGCTTGCCGAAAAGCCCTCCGGTGCGCACGCCGAACGTGCGAGTCCTACGCGCGCCGAATCTAAGAGCTCGGGGCTACCGAGGGTATACCTCGGGCTGCTGGTGTCGTGGAAGTCCGTCCGCCACGCCACGTCGAGCTTGAACAGGGCGAACAGGAAGAACGTCCGGATACCCGTGCCGAAGGAGAGTTTCGGGCTCACGAGGCGCCGGGCGCCGTTCGCGTCCACCGCCGAGAAGCGCAACGGGTCGCCGTCGTTCCAGGACAGCGCCGCATCCGAGAAGATCGCGCCCTTCAGGTTGAAGCTGCCGAGCGGCACCGGGCCGACGACGCCGAGCTGGGAGATGAACGGGAAGCGCAGTTCCGTGGTCACGAGCGTGAAGCGCGAGCCCACCACGTCGAAGTCCGGCCAGCCGCGCAGCGTCGAGAACCCGCCGATCCGGAACGCCTGCGGATCACGTCCCCAGCTGCCCGCGCCCATCACGCGTGTCGCGAACGTGTACCCGTACGTGAGATCCCAGTAGCGCCGGAAGTCCGCGGACAACGTCTGGTACTCGAGCGAGTTCCCGAAAAGGTTCAGGCTCGGGGCGTACGTGACGTTGTAGCGCGAACCGTTCACCGGCCCGTAGTAGCCCATGAGCGAGTTGTCGCCGACCCACGAGACGGACGGCGAGGTCACCGAGCGCGTCTCCTTGGGGCCACGGTAGTAGTAGCCGAAGTCGTCGCGCGCGTAGAACGTGCGCTCGACGAACATCTGCGTCACCTGGAACTCGGCGCGGCGGAAGCGGTCGAACGGATAGGACGATTGCGCGAGTACGCCGTAGTTGCGCTCCGAAAAGATCTGCGCGCTGCTCAGCTGCTCGCCGAACGAGGTCGTGCGCGACAGCATGTAGTTCTTGAAGTGGAACACGCCGGCGCCCCAGTCCCAGCGGCGCGGCAGGCTGCTGTACAGCACGAGCGCGTTCGTCTCTTCGAGCGCGCCCGGATACACGTCGGTCGCGACGTACAGGTTGCGGTCGCCGAGGAAGTCCGAGAACAGGATGGACGTGCTGCCGGCGAATCCGTAGCCGCTCGCGGCCGCGAAGCCGCCGTTCGCCTGCTCCGCACCGAAGCGCCAGCGGTACGGACGCGGCCGCTGCGAGAGCACCGAGTCCGACAGCGCGAACGGCCCGCCGGTCTCGACGAGCGGCGTCCGCACCGGCCGCGGCGCGGCCGTGTCCGGCGGCGGGGGCGCGACGTACGGCCCGGTCCCGGGCATGTTCATGCCGATGCCGTCGCCCCACGCCGGCGGCTCGTTCGCGATGCCGGGCAGCGGCGTGCGCGGCCCTTCCGGCCGGCGGCGCGAGGTCCCGAGGGACGAATCGGGCACGGACAGCGAATCGGGCCACAGGGTCGCGAGCGCTCCGCGCACGGGCGCGGCGCTCTCCCCCGGACGCGCACCGCCGACGGCCTGCTCGACCGTCAGCACGGCCCCGGGCATCTTGTGGCGCAGCCGCGCCACCGTACCGTCGAGCGAGAGTGGTTCCTGCACCGCGAACACGTCCCAGCCGCCGCGGTCGAACGCCGAGAACACGAGCCGGTCGCCGGTCCTCGACCACGACTGGCTCGACACGCCACCGAGCAGGTCGGTGAGCTGCAGGATGCTGCGGTCGGCCGGATCGAACAGGTAGAGGTTCGGCGCGCCGTCGCGATTGCTGATGAAGGTCAGGCGACGGCCGTCGGGCGACCATTGCGGGCACTGGTCCTCTCCGGACGTGTCGAGCAGCAGCTTCGCCTCGCCGCCCGCGAGGTCGAGCTCGAACAGGCCGTAGCGGCCGTAGCCGCTGTCCGGCGGCGCCGGATGCAGCACGACGGGCGCGAGCCGGTCGGACGCGAAGGCGATGCGGCGGCCGTCGGGCGACCAGCACGCCTCCTTCTCGTCCCACGTGTCGTTCGTCAGGCGCGACACCGCGCCCGTTCCCACGTCCACGAGGTACAGGTCGCTGCGGCCCTCGTGCATGCCGGAGATCACGATCGAGTCCGAGACCGGCGACCACGCCGGGTACGCGAGCACCTCGCAGGGCAGGTCGAAGGTCTTCACGACCTTGCCGTTCTGCGCGTCGACGACGTACAGCCGGTCCTTGCCCGCGCTCTTCGCGCCGAGCGCGAGCTTGCGGCCGTCGGGCGACCAGGCGATCGAGCTGCGGAACAGCGGCCAGCTTTCGAACTGCACGTTGCGCTCACCGCGCACGATGCGGCGCAGCACGCGGCCGTCGTACGCCGACATGAGGTAGATGTCGGTGTACTGCTTGCGGTCGGAGAAGTAGGCGATGCGGTCGCCCTGCGGGGACACCGACGGCGCGATGTTGAGGTTGCTCTGGTCGCGGCGGTGATCGGTGAGCCGCTTGCCGTAGGCCTCGGGGTGCTCGCGGTTCGCGACCGTCGGCCAGTAGGTCTTGCGCAGCCACGTGCGCCACTGCTCGTCGTACTTCTCGACCGTGAGCCCGTAGGTGCGCTCGAACGCGCGGTCGAAGTTGCGCATCTGGCGCGCGCGCTTGAGCAGGTCGCGGAAGCGGTCGTCGCCGTAGCGCTCGTGCAACAGCGCGATCGCCGACTGCCCGAACTTGTACACCGGGTAGCCGCCCATCCACGGCAGCGGCGGAACGTAGCCGGTGAGCGCGCCGTCGCGGCACCACATCTCGGCGTTCGGCTCCATGCCGAGCGAGTAGTACTCGGCCATGCCCTCGGCGAACCAGAGCGGCATCTGGAAGAAGCCCTGCCCGCTCAAGAGCGAGACGCCCGTGCCGTTGTAGAGAATGTCGAACTGGAAGGCGTGCACGAGCTCGTGCACGAGCACGTGGCGGAAATCTTCGTACGAGCCGGTGAAGGGCACCACGACGCGGTCGCGCAGCAGCTCCGTGAAGCCGCCGGTGCCGCCGTCGATCAACTCGGAAGTGACGTTCGTCTGCGAGAAGTCGTTGTGGTTGGCGTACAGGATGATCGGGATGCGCTTGCTGAGCCGGTGCGCGAGCCGCTTCGAGAACTCGGCCTGGGTCTTCTCGGCGAGATCGAGCGTGCGCACGGCGAGGCTCTCGGAGCCGGCGTAGAAGTAGACCTCGAAGTGGTCGGACTCGATCGACCGCCAGTCGTAAGTCCCGTACTGCACCTTGTTCTGGCCGAAGTACTGCGCATGCGCGGGCGCCGCCACGGCCGCGAGGAGCATCGCGAACGCCAGAACCACCGCACCACGAAGTCGCATCCTGTGCATTCCTTTCCGGCCCGGTGTTCCGGCGCGTGCCCGTCCGCGCCGTGCCGCACTCTACACCGCCCGGGCCCGGGGCGTTCCCCCGGAACGACGGACGGGCCGCTCAGTATTCCCAGCGCGCCTTGAGGTTCAGGTTGAAGTTCGTCTTCGTGGACGCGGACGACGCCAGCCCGGTGACCGTCCGCGGCTGGGTCAGTTCGCTCGTCACGTAGATGAACCGGTTGATGCGGTACTCGACCTCGACGTCGCGCTCGAAAAGCCCGGTCGCGCCGGGGACCGTCGAGCTGCGCTCCAGCCCCGGCAGGCGCTGGCTGTACTTCCACGACAACTGCGGGTTGATGTCCCCGCCGATGGTCACGACCAGGCCGCCCTGCCCGTTCAGCAGCTCGCCCTGCTCGCGCTGCACCTCCCACTGCGTGATGGCGTCGTTGAAGAACTTCGACAGGTCGCGCGAAAGCTGGTTCGTGAGCTGGCGCGTGACGTAGTTCTGCAGCGGGTCGGCCGTGAGCGAGCCGCCGCCGTCCACGAACCGGCCGTACGTCAGCTCGCGCAGCACTTCCCGCTGGTCCCAGCCGTCCGGACCGTCGAGCGCGATCACGGGCTGGCTCGCCCGCCCGGTGATCGTCGCGGTGATGGTCTCCGCACGGCGCCGGTTGTACTCGCTGTTCGACGGAATGAGGCTGGTCTGCGCGGCGATGTCCATGGTCGGATCCACGCCCTTCTGGTTGTCGAAGGTGAGGTCCGCCTGCGTCACCTTGAAGCGGTTGCTCAGGAAGAAGTAGTGCCCGCGCACGGCGTGCATCTCGCCGTAGATGAGCAGCGAGTCCGGCGTCTGCTCGAGGTCGAGGTCGGCGTTGAACTCGATGTCGCCGTCCGGTGGCCGCCAGCGCAGGTTGCGCGCCGCACCCATGTGGATGTGGTAGGTCCAGTAGAGCGGCTCGGTGATCGCGGCGCGCTTCTGTACTTCGGACTGGTTGGCGAAGTCGAACTCGATCACGCCGCGCTTCACGCGCATGTCGCCGATCACCTGCGGCAGCCGTACGCCCTGCACGCGCGGCCCGTCGATGACCTCGAAGTCGCCGTCGAAGAGCATGGCGTACAACCCGGCCTGGCTCGAGGCGAAGTCACGCAGCGCGAGATCGAAGTGGTAGTTCCGAAGCAGGAACCCGTCCATGTTCACGAGGCCGTGCCCGCGCACCTGGCCCGTGCGCCCCTGCCGCGCCGAAAGTGAATCGAGCGTGATGCGCTCCTCGTCGAAGTGCAGGTCGGCGTACACGTCCTCGACGATCTCCTCACGTCCCGCGGGCCGCACGATGCCCGAGCGGATGTGACCGTTGCCGACGAGCTTCGGACGTTTCGGGGTGCCGGTGACGGCCGCCGTGAGATCGAAGCGGCCGCGCGCCGACTGCACCATGGGCACGAGCGCCGGAAGCAGGCGCAGGTCGCCGCGCGGTACGTCCACGCTCCACGACATCGGCGCATCGGGCAGTTCGGGCGGCCGCCCGAGCGCGAGTTTCACCGGCATGCGGCCGGAAATCGTCGAAACCACGTCGAGCATCGTGATGCGCGTGCCGGGCACCTCGAGCACTCCGTCGCTGTAGCGCGCGCTCGCCTCGACGCGGTCGGCACGGTAGTCGCGCCAGCCGAAATCCGTGGCCCGCGCTTCGGCGCTGAAGTGCGGCGAGGGCGGGCTGCCGCCGAGTTCGAGCGAGCCGTCGAGACGGCCGTGCCAGCCCTCGGCCTGTTTCGAGAGCGCGCCGAGATGGTCCACCGGCATCCGCTCGAGCTTCAGGTCACCGTTCCACGAGCCCGCGTCGGCGAGCCAGCGCACGACGGCCGTCGCCGTCAGCGAATCGGGCCACGCCTGCTCGGTGCGCTCGACGCGACCCGATCCGACCGCGAGCCCGCCGTCGAGCTGGTAGGCGAAGCGCCGCACGTCGAGCGTGTGCATGCGGCCGCCGAGCGAGAGCTGCAGCGAATCGGCCGCGTGCCACGCGAAGGCCGGCTTCGAGGCGCGGCCCTCGAACGTCCAGCTCGGGTCGCCGTAGCGCCCGCTCACGAGCAGGTGCCCGTCGCCGCTGCCGCCCATGCCCCAGTCGAGCGGCATGCCGACGCGCCCGAGGTCGAGCTTCGTCGCGCGCATCGAGAAGTCATAGAAGCCGCCGGGCAGCGCCCAGCGCCCGCGCGCCTCGAGGTGCGCGTCGCCGTCGTCGGCGATCACCCGGTCGAACAGCGTGCCGTGTGGATCGCCGGAGATGACGAGAGGCGGCTGCGCGGACCAGGCGAACTGGTCGCTCGTGGCGCGCGCCGACGTGCACTGCATGCTCCAGCGTGCCTGCCGGTCCCACGACGCGCCGCCCTCGAGCGCGAACAGCGTGTCGCCCGCGGCGGCACGTACCGGCGAGAACTGCACGCGCTGGTCGCCCAGGTGCAGCGTCGCATCGGCGGAGTCGAGGTGGATGCCGACGAAGAACCCGTCCGTCGCGACGAGCGACGCGTCCATGTCCGGTGTCGGCAGCAGCCGCCCGCGCACGTCCGACAACGACCAGCGCGCGAACTGCGCGGCGCTCCAAGTGGTGCCGGCTCCGTCGAGCGCGCCGGTCACGAACAACGCCCCGTCGCGGCTGTCCACGCGGCCCTCGGCGTGCAGCAGCATGCCGCGCAGTCCGGTGACGCGGCCGTCGGGCCACTCCTCGAGCGGCAGGTTGTCCACCGTGTACGGCCCGCTCCAGCCCTTGCCGTCCATGCGTCCGTCGAGCGTGAAGAGTCCGCCGCGGCGCCAGCCCTCGACGCGGAACGAGTCCTGCGCCACGGCCGGGAAGTCCACGACCACGCGGGCCGAGTCCACGACCCACTTCACCCACTCCGAAGTCACGAGGTCGGCGGTGAGCCGCGACTGCGAGTTCGGCTTGCCCGTGATCACCTTGTAGAGGAAGCGGCCGTTCATGTCGCCGGCCGGCCAGTGCTCGAGGTGCAGGGCGTGCCAGTGCTCGGGGTTCGCGTGCCGCGCGTCGCCGCCGATCTCCCACCCCTGCCGCGACCAGCGCACGTGCCCGCGCAGGTTGCCCGCCGGGGATTCGGCGACGAGCGAGTCCACGGCGAGCGTCTTGCCGTCCCACACGAAGCGGCCGTTCCCGACGGCGGCGAGGCTGTCCCACGAGCCGTTCGCGTTCACCGTGCCCTGCCAGCGCGAGGCGCCGAAGGCCTCGATGCGCGCGGCGCCCTCGCCGGGCACGCGGAAGGTCTTGTTGTCGAAAACCTCGGCGAGCCACTCCCAGCGGACGCGCT
>JBGANH010000196.1:0-8609 GCA_044222365.1 Candidatus Eiseniibacteriota bacterium | reverse complement strand
GGTCGCGTGCCTCGTAGGCCGCGAGTCCCGCGGTCAGGTGCGCGTCGGGCGCGCTCTCGCCTCGCAGGCGCACGACCTCGCCCGTCGGCGGCAGCCACTGCGGCGCGAGTTCCTCGCGGGCGTCGTGACGCAGCACGAGCGGCAGCGCGAGCACGGCGACGAGCGCGGCGGCCGCCGCGAAGATCGCGGGCAGCGGCAGCGCGAACTTCGGGCGCAACGGCACGGGAGTGGAGGAGACGTGCGCGATCCAGTCCGCGTTCGCGCGCTCGGACGCCGCGGCGTGAGCACGCACGCGGTCCTCGCACTCGGCGCAGGTGCGGGCGTGTTCCAGCGCCTGCTCGCGCTCGAATCCTTCGAGCAGTCCGAGCACGAGATCCGCGCAGCACGAGTCGCTCAGGTGCTCTTCGTGCGCGTCAGGGTTCGGAGTCATCCGGTTCTCCCGTCGGGCCGGCGACCGCCTCCGGCGGTTCGACCGACAGCCACGACCACAGGTCCACGAAAGCGCCGGGCCGGAACTGCGGCTCGGGCTGTTGCTTCTTCTCCATGCAGCCGCGCAGCGCCGCGCGGGCGCGCTGCACGATCACGTCCACGTGCGCCGCGTTCACGCCGAGCCGCACCGCGATCTCGCGGCTCGGGCGCTCGAGCCAGACGCGCCGGAACCACGCGTGCCGCGCACGCGGCGCGAGCGTTTCGAGGCACCCGCGCAACTCCCGGACGAACTCGCGCGCCGCGAACTCCTCCTCGGGGCCCGCGCGTTCACCGGTGTGCGCCGCGATCGCCACCGCCCAGCTTTCGTCGTCCTCGGGCGGAGGGCATTCGCGGCCGCGACGCCGCGCCAGGTCCACCAGCGCGTGCCGCGCGACCCGGGCGATGTAGCCGGCGATCTCGTGCTCGGCGCGTCCTCCCGGATCCCACGCCCCTTCTTCGGCCCGGAGCAGGAGTTCTAACGCCTTCTGCGACGCCAGGTCCTCGAGGTCCTCCCGGGACACCGCCGTCACCCGCCCGGCCTGCGCACGGAGCGAGGCGAACAGCCCGGCGTGCAGCAGCGCCCACAGCCGCGGGCGCGTCTTCAGGCGCTGTGCGGGCCGTGCGGCTCGCGCGGTCGCCACGGCGTCGGCGAGCTGCAGCGGCCAGCGGACGGAAGCGGACGGGGGGAAAGACATGACATCAGCCTAACGACCGTTTGGTTCCACCGAAAGTGCCGAGTGCCGGCCGGGGAAGCGCGAAGGGCGCCACCTCGCGGTGACGCCCCTCGAATGTGAGTGAACCGGCCGTGCGAGCCTGGACGCTCCCCGTTGTTCCAGCTTCACCGCCACCGGTTCACTGCGTGCGGACGACCGCTTCGGGTCAGTCGTCCCAGTCCATGTCCTCTTCGTGCCAGCCGCCGTCGTACCAGCGCAGGTCGCGGACGCAGCGCCCGGTCTCGACGTCGATCACGCGGACGACGCGCGGGTGACGGTGGTCACGGCAGTGCACGCGGCACTCGTCGAGGTCTTCCATGTAGTCGCCGCAGTACGGGTCGTAGTAGCGCCAGCGCGGAGGCGGAGGGGCGCATTCGCGCTCGTGCACGACGACCGGACGCGACTGCGACACCGCGGCGCCGAGGATGAAGCCACCGATGAGGCCGGCGATCGCCGGGCCCGCGCTGCTGTGTTCGCGGACGACGACGCGCGAGACTTCGACACGGCGGTTGTTGCAGTCGGCGCCCTTGTAGCGGCGCCAGCGGTGGCCGGCTTCCGCGGCGGGCGCGAGCGTCAGCAGGATCGTGGTGGCGAGCAGGCCCGTGGCGGTCCAGCGTTGCAGTGTCGTCGAGGCGTTCATGGCGTTCCTCCGTGCGTCGTGGTGCGTGGACGGAGGACCAGTAGAGCAGGGCATGTGCCAGCATCGCCCGGGCACGAAAAAAGCCGCGGAATCTCGCGATTCTCGCGGCTTTTTCCCGCCCTGGGGAGTCGGCGGGCGCTGCTCCGGTGCGGCACTTCCTGTGGCGGGGCCGCCACAGGCGTGCGTCACACCCGGGGGAAGCGTCGTGGGGGTGTCAGCGCGTCACGGTGTGGTTGGTCGCGGAGCTGGCGTTGACCCAGCGCACGACGCCGCCGGGTTTCACGGTCACCGTCGCGGGGGAATACGACAGTGTGTTCCCCGGTCCGACCGACACGAGCGCGGAGTCGTCCGTCGCGCTCGCGCTCACCACCACCGAGCCCGTCATGCCGCAGCAGTTGCCGTGCGGCGAGCACTGGTAGTTCCAGGTTCCGGCGGTCGCGAACGTGAACGTGCGCGAGGTGCCCGTCGCCGGGAACGACAGGTCGAAGGTCGGACCGCCGCCTCCACCGCCACCGCCCGTGCCGGGGCTCGTCGAGCTGCTGCCCCCACCGCAGGAGGAGAGCACGATGGCGAGCGCGATCACGGCGAAGAGTCCGCCGATGACCAGCAGCGGGCGAAAACGCATGCAGCACCTCCACGGTGGATGGCCCGGGGGAAAAGTCGTCGCCGGTATTCTATGCGTTCAAACACGCGAGGGAAGGGGAAAGTTCCCGGCGCGGCGGAGCGTCCCGGCCCCTCGGGACGGGAGTTCAGGCCGACGAAACGCCACATGGGGCGACTTTGCCCGTGCCGCGGCGGGGGTTCCGATGGCACACTTTCCGAGGCCTTTCGCCCGGGGGAAACCCACATGCGTACTTCACTCGTCACGTCCGCGCTCCTCGCGCTCGCATGCACCGGCGTCCTCGCTCTTCCCGCGCGGGCGCAGTATGGAGCGGTGCGGCTCGCGTGGAGCGATTGTGGTTCGGCCGGAGCGACCGCACGCGCTTTCGCATGCAACACGAACACGGGCTCCGACGTGCTGTACGTCTCGTTCAAGCCCGGCAATGCGACGGACGCGATCTACCAGTTCGACACGATGCTCTCGATCGGCCTCGAGGACTACTCCGTCGTGCCCGACTGGTGGGCATTCACGCCGGTGACCGGCTGCCGTCGCGGCTCGCTTCTCGCGAGCGGTGACTTCACCTCCGCGAGCGGTGCGTGCGCGGACCCGTGGATGGGACAGGCGTTCGCCTCGTTGACCGTCACGCCGGTGTACCTCTTCGACGGACAGCTGCGCCGGATCGTACTGCGCGCGAGTGCCACGATTCCGTCCGCGGCCGCCGCGCCGCTCGACCCGGCGACCGAGTACTACGGCCTGCGGCTGACCGTGAACCACCTGAAGACCGTGGGCTCCGGCGCGTGCGCCGGCTGCGCGCAGGGCATCTGCATCGGATTGAACTCCAGCGGCTCGAGCACCCTGGCGAATCCGGCCAACCCGGTGCGGACGTCACTCTTTCCCGATCGCGGCTATTCCGTGATCTGGAACGGCGGCACGTCCTGCGAACGGTTGACCCCCGCGCGCAACCGCACGTGGGGCGCGCTCAAGTCGCTGTATCACTGAGCGCGCCGCCAGCCGCGCCGGCGTTCAGACGCTCGCGGCGTGCGCGTTGTGCTTCTGGCCCACGAGCATGGCGAGCAGGCTCATGCCGACGAGCGCGGGCAGGTCGGGCAGCCGTCGTGCCGCGTCGAACAGCACGAGCGTCGCCTCCGTGCGCGAGAAGCCCTGCCGCAGGTCCATGTGGACGAGCGGCTGGTCCTCGCCGTCGCGCAGTTCCCACCACGGATGCCAGAAGCCGCCCGTGTGCGTGCGCAGCGTGGGCAGCCCCGCGCGCTCGAGCTTGCCCGAGAGGAAGCCGCTGCGATGGCGCAGGTACGGCGTGCCGCGGCGGCCTTCGGGGCCGTCCACGACGAGATCGCCGAAGCCCGTCTCGCGCACGTCCCAGCTCGCGTGCGCGAACTGGATCGTCCGCCTGTTCGACCAGAAACCTTCCGTCGTCACGCGCGCGACCGGGCGGTCGCGCCACATCAGTTCGTGCCTCGCGGTCCAGGCCTTCGGCTGTTTCCACTCGAGCGTCTCGCGCGATTCGGGATCGAACGCCGCGAGCGCCTCGAGCGCCGCGTCCTGCGCCGTGCGTTCACGGCGAGGCTTGCGCATCACGTTCCACCTCCGGTCTTGCGTTTCTTCGCGGCCCCCTCGGATGCGGGGCCGCGACCTTCCTGCTGGAGCGCGCGGCGCAGAACGAACTCGATCTGGCCGTTGAGGCTCCTCAGGTCGTCGGACGCCCACTTCTGCAGGGCGTCCAACACCGCCGGGTCGATCCGGAGCAGGAAGGATTTGCGTTCCGCCACCGTGAACCTCCGTGCCTACTGGTACAGCGTGCCGGCGTTCACGATGGGCTGCGTCTCGTGTTCGCTGCACAGCACGACGAGCAGGTTGCTGACCATCGCGGCCTTCCGCTCCTCGTCGAGCTGCACGACGTTTCGCTTGTTCAGTTCGTCCAGCGCCATCTCGACCATGCTCACCGCGCCCTCGACGATCTTCGAGCGCGCCGAGATCACGGCCGCCGCCTGCTGGCGGCGCAGCATCGCGTTGGCGATCTCCGCGGCGTAGGCCATGTGGCTGATGCGCGCTTCGATCACTTCCACGCCCGCCTTCTCGAGACGGTTCTGGATCTCGACCTTCAGCGCCTCGGCCACTTCGGCCGTGTTGCCGCGCAGCGACAGCTGGTCGTCCTGGTGTGCGTCGTACGGATGCGACGTCGCGAGGTTGCGCAGCGCCGCCTCGCTCTGCACGTGGACGAAGTTGTCGTAGTTGTCCACCTGGAAGAGCGCTTCGGCCGTGTCCACCACGCGCCACACGACGACGGCGGCGATCTCGATCGGATTGCCGTCGTGATCGTTCACCTTGAGCTTCGCGCTCTCGAAGTTGCGGACGCGCATGGACACCTTGCGCTTCGTCATGAACGGGTTCGTCCACCACAGGCCGGGACGCCGCTCCGTGCCGACGTAGTTGCCGAACAGCACGAGCACGGAGGCCACGTTCGGCTCCACGACGAAGAACCCGCCGAGCATGATGGCCAGCGTCGTCAGCACGAGGCCGCCGACCGCGGCGAGCGGGCCGTTGTCGGCCTTCGCACACCAGACGATGAACGCGATGTTGGCGACGAGAAGCAGGGGGAGCAGCACCAGCATGAAGTAGCCGGGACGGGAAGCGACTGCCTTCTCACGGAACATGGTCTTGCGATCTCCTTTCGATCGAGTGCTTGCAGAATGATATCACTCTGCTAGCGGTGCTTCTACGGGAAAACCGCCCGGCAAGGTTGCACCGCGGGTGAAATAGTCGTTGGCGCAGGGGCAGTGCGAAGTGCTCCAATGCCTTCCGGGATTCCGCCCGGGAGAGGGAGCCGCCCATGCGTCACTTCTTGATTGCCACCGTAGCCGCGATCGCCGTGCTGGTGGTCGCCGCCGGCGTTCCGGCGCGGGCACTCGGCGCACCGCGGGCCATGCTCGCGTGGGACCGCTGCCTCGAGAACGGCGGCACGGTCACGCGCACGTTCGCGTGCGACACGAACGTGGGCAGCGAGACGATCGTGGGCTCGTTCGTGCCGCCCGCGGGCGTCACGGATATGAACGGTCTCGAGGTCGTGATCGACATGCTCACGACGCCCGAGACGGCGTGGCCGGACTGGTGGGCGTTCAAGAACACCGGCGCGTGCCGGCAGAGTGCGCTCTCGATGTACTTCGACTTCATGTCGGGCGAGGGTTACGGCTGCGAGAAGCTGTGGGCGAGCGGTTCGGCCGGTGGGATCGCGACCTACATGACCGGTTACTCGTACAATCCGTCGCGCACGCGGCTCTTCCTGCTCATCGCGCGCCCGTTCGCCGACGTGGGACCGGTGAGTCCGGACACGACCTACGACGCGTTCGCGCTCACGCTCGACCACTCGAAGACCGTCGGTCCGGGGGCGTGCTCAGGTTGCGAGGCGCCCGTGTGCGCCACGATCACTTCGATCAAGTGGACGCAGCCGGCCGGCCTGGGCGACTTCTCCCACGTCACGGCGGGTGAATCGCTGGTGCTCTGGCAGTCCGCCGTGCCGACGTGCCCCGCCTCGATTCCCACGCGCCGCAGCAGCTGGGGCGCGCTCAAGTCGCTCTACCGTTAGCGCGGCCGCCGTACCGCTTCCGCACTTGCCCGCGGCTCGCCAGCCCGCCGATACTCGCGGCCCACTTCCCGCCACCGGAGAGCCATGAGTACCGACCTGCTCGCACTCGCATTCCAGGCGCTGTTCACGCTCGTGCTCGCGGGCGTGCACTTCGGGCTGTGGCGCCAGCAGAAGCAGCGCTGGTACGCGACGTGGAGCATCGCGTGGATGCTCTACGCCACGCGGCTCGGGCTCATCTCGGCCTACCTGCTCGACCCGGTGCGCAACGAGGTCTGGCTGTTCCTGCACCAGGCGCTCACCGGTATCACCGCGCTGTTGCTGCTGCTCGCCGCGCAGCAGTTCTCGAGCAACGTGCGCTGGCGCCGCCGCTACCTCTTCGTCGGGCTCGTGGCCGTGGGCTGGGCTGCGTATTCCGTGCTCGTCATGCACAACATGGCGATCGCCGGCGCGTCGTCGGTGGTGCTGCTGTCGGGCGTGACGCTCACCACGGGCACGGTGTTCTGGCGTCACAACCGCATGTTCCCCTCGTCGGGCGCGCGCATGCTCGCGTGGGTGTACATCCTCTGGGGCTTCCATCACCTCGACTACCCGTTCCTGCGCCCGCTCGGGCAGGGCGTGCTGTACGGCGTCTTCCTCGACATCATCTTCATCGTGAGCGTCACGGTCGGCACGCTCGTGCTCGTCCTCGGGCAGGAGCGCCGCCAGCTCGAGCAGCGCACGCAGCAGCTCGAGCAGCTCTCGCAGCTGCTGCTCCGCGCGCAGGAAGAAGAGCGCCGCCGCATCGCGCGCGAACTGCACGACGAGGCCGGGCAGGCGCTCACCGCGCTCAAGATCGAGCTCGACCTCGAGGGCCGCAAGGAGGCCTCGGCGCTCGCCGCGCGCGCGCTCGAACAGGTGCGCAACCTGAGCGAGCTGCTGCGCCCGCAGGCGCTCGACGACCTCGGGCTCGTCACGGCGCTCAAGGCGCTCGCGGACGACTTCACGACGCGCACGCGCATCGAGGTGAAGGTCGAAGCGGGCGAGGACGACGCGTGGGCGCCGGACGTCGCGCTCGTGCTGTACCGCGTCGCGCAGGAAGCGCTCACGAACGTCGCGCGCCACTCGGGTGCGAAGCGCGCGTGGGTGAAGCTCACGCGCGACGCGTCCGGCGTGCAGCTCGTGGTCGAGGACGACGGCCGCGGCGCCGGCGCGAACCCGCGCCCGCACCTCGGCCTGCTCGGCATGCGCGAGCGCGTCACGTCGGTGAACGGCCAGCTGCAGCTCGCCTCCGCCGCGGTCGGCGGCTTGCGCGTCGAGGCCCGGTTGCCGCATAAGAGCGCCACATGAGCACTCCCTCCGACGACAAGGCGGCGCGCACGCGCGTCCTGCTGGCCGACGACCATCCGCTCGTGCGCGCCGGCGTGCGCCGCGTGATCGAGGCCGTCGCGCACCTCGAGTGCGTGGGCGAGACGGGCAGCGGCGCGGAGACGCTGCGCTTCCTGCGCACGAACGCGCCCGACGTGCTGATCCTCGACCTCAACATGCCCGACGGCGACGGCTTCTCGGTGCTGCGCGAGGCGAGCACGGTCGCGCCCGACACGCGCATCGTCGTGCTCACCATGCACGCCCAGCCGGAGTACGTGACGCGCGCGGTGCGAGAGGGCGCGAACGGCTACCTGCTCAAGGATCTCGCGGTGCAGGACCTGGTCGCGGCGATCGACACGGTCATGGCCGGCGGCTCGTTCTTCAGCGAGCGCGCGCAGAAGGCGCTGGCCGACAGCGTCCGCACCGGCGGGGCGAGCGAAAGCGCCCTGGCCCGCCTGACCGGGCGCGAACGCGAGGTGCTGGCGGCCGTGGCCCGCGGGCTCACGACCAAGGAGATCGCGGCGGCGCAGAACATCAGCACCCGGACCGTCGAGTCCCATCGGGCCAACCTGATGCGCAAGTTGGACTTGCACTCGGTCGCCCTGTTGACCCAGTTCGCCATCCGCGAGGGGCTGATCGAGGGGCCGGACGGCGCTCAGTAGTTCTACGGAGCGCAGTTTCCGCACTCATCCGAATACCCGTCAGAGAACGACGGGGCGATATTCGGACCCATGAAGACCTACACGGGTGGTGCGGCGGCGGTGGTGGGCGGCCTGATTCTCGCGGCCGCGACGTGGGCTCCGGCGGCTCTCGCCGGCGAGACGACTCCGGCTCCTCTTCGCATGCAGGACACGATCACCGTGCTCAAGCCGGTGACGGTCCAGGGCACGCGCAACGCCGCCGACGGGCGCGCGTCCGGCACCTCGGTGCGCATGGACCGCTCGAAGCTCGTGCGCTTCGCGCCCGCGACCGTGAGCGACGCGATCGTCGCCATTCCCGGCGTGGACATGAGCAAGACCGGCCCGTGGGCGTCGCACGTGTCCATGCGCGGCCTTTCGGGCGAGCGCGTGCTCGTGCTGGTGGACGGTGTGCGGCTGCAGACCGGCCGCGGCCACGGCGCGCAGACCTCGCTCGTCTCGATGGACCGCATCGAGAACGTGGACGCGACGCCGGGCGCCGGCGGCGCCTCGAACGGCTCCGACGCCCTCGCGGGCACGCTCGAACTCTCGACGCACCGTCCGC
>JBGANH010000195.1:0-8826 GCA_044222365.1 Candidatus Eiseniibacteriota bacterium | reverse complement strand
TGACGTCGCGCCGGGGCTCTATTTCGCGCGCCTCACCCAGGGCGCGCGCTCGACTCGCACCCGGGTGGTCGTGACGCGGTGATCGTGGCGGCCGTCCCGGGTTCGATCCGCTCGCAACCCGGGAGGGCGGCATGCACGCATTTCGTCGCGCCGCGTTCGTGGCGCTCGCGGTCCTGCTCGTGGCGATCGCCTGGCTCGGCTGGCAGGTGCGCACGGGCGGCGCACTGCGTGCGCGATTCGAGCGGGACGTGGCGGCCGCGCGCGCCGCAGCGCCCGAGGCGCACGTCGTGAGCGCGGACGAACTCGTGGGCGTGCCCGATCCCGTGCAGCGCTACGTCGCATGGGCGGGCGCGATCGGGCGGGCATTCCCGGTCGAGTACCGGGCGCGCTTCCGCGGCCGCATCCGCAGCGGCGCATCCACGCCGTGGATGCCGATGGAGGTCGAGCAGGTGAGCTTCACCCGCCCGCCGGCGCGGTTCTTCTTCCTGCGAGCGACCATGATGGGACTGCCCGTGATCGGCCTGCACCGGTTCGTGGACGGGCACGCGAGCATGGACATCCGGATCGCCGGGGTCTTCCCCGTGTTGCGCGCGAGCGGACCCGAGATGGACCGATCGGAGACGGTCACGCTGCTGAACGACATGGCCATGCTCGCGCCGGCTTCGCTGCTCGACTCGACGGTCACGTGGGAAGCGGTGACGTTCGACACGGCGGTGGCGGTCTTCACTCACGCGGGGAACACCGTGCGGGCGCGGCTCGGCTTCGACAGTTCGGGCCAGCTGACCGACTTCGTCTCCGACGACCGCCTGCGCGCGTCCGGCGACGGGAGGACGTTCGTTCGGCAGCGCTGGAGCACGCCGATGAGCCAGCACGGCCGATTCGGGAATCACCGGCTCCCGTCCCGGGGCGTGGCGCGCTGGCACTCGCCCGAAGGCGTGGAGGACTACGCCGAACTCGAGGTCGTGGACGTGAGCTGGCTACCGGCTGACGCCGCCCGGTGAGGGCTCCGGCGCCTCCGCGCTCTCGCCGTCGTCCGGGGCGAAGCGTTCGCTCATGACGACCGCCGCCGCGGTGCGGTTCTCGACACCGAGCTTCACGAGGATGCGTTCGACGTGCTTCTCGACCGTGCGCCGCTGCATCGCGAGCAGTCGGGCGATCTCCTCGTTCGTGCACCCCCGGGCGAGCCACGCGGCCACCTGCACCTCGCGCTTCGTGAGGCCCAGTTCGGGCAGCGCGGCCGGTTGGCCGAGCGTGAGCCGGGTCACGCGTTCGGCGGCCTGAAGTCCCTGCACGAAGTGCGGGAGCAGGAATCGCATCATGGTGCGGTCCCGTTCGGAGAAGTCGGGAGCGGAGAGCGCACGACCCACGTTCAAGGTGCCGACGCGATCCGTGCGGAAAGACGCCGCCGCCAGCAGCCGCCCGATCCCGACGTGGCGATAGACCTCGTGCCACAGCGGCGATTCCAGCAGCTGCTGTTCGGTCCAGAAGTCGGACAGCCGCAGCGGTCCCCAATCACCGGTGCGACGTGCGTGTTCGGTGAAGGGATGCTCGTCGATCCGGTCGAGCAGCCGCTCGACGAGTTCCGGTGTGAACCGCCGCGGGCTCTCCCAGCGCTTCACCTCGAGGGCCGAGCTCGAAGCCGCGCTCGCGGGGACGAGGCGGGAGGCACCGCCTTCCAGCCACAGGAAGAAGTCGCCCGGGATGGCGCGCAGCAGGATTTCCGGGACGGCTTCACGGAAAGCGGCTTCGTCGCGCGCTTCGTGCAGCTCCAGCATCGCTCGTTGCAGGACTTCGATGTCGTTCGCGGCCAGCGTCATCGTCTCCCCCGGATCGATTCGCGGCGCGGGTGCGGCGCGAACAGCGCAGGCACGGTCACGCGTGCCCCGGGCGCGACGACACCGGGAGGCAACGGGACCCGCCACTGCATTCTGGGGAAAGGCGCGAAAAAAATATCACGACCGGGACGACGGGCGGGGAGGCTTTCCGGATTTCCCCCGGACCGTGGTCGGCTTGCCGGAACCCGAAGGTTTCGTCGTACGCGACTTCGGACGCCTTGCCGGGCGCTCCGGCCGGCTTCGGGATTCGGCGCCCGAGCCGAGCGGCAGCCGGCCCGCGATCATCACCGCCGCCGTGGTGCGATTCTCGACCCCGAGCTTGAGCAGGATGCGTTCGACGTGCTTCTCGACCGTGCGCGGCTGCATCGCGAGGATCTTCGCGATCTCCGGATTCGTGCGTCCGCGCGCGAGCCATCGGCCGACCTCGATCTCGCGGGCCGTCAGGCCCAGTGCCGGCGACTCCGCCGTCCCGCCGCCGCGCATCGAGGTGATGCGTTCCGCGGCGTGATGCGCCATGACGAAGTGCGGCGTGACGAGCCGCATCATCTCGCGGTCGCGCTCGTCGAAGTCCGGCGCCTCGAGCGGCCGGCTCACGTTGATCGTGCCGAAGCGGTTGCCGCGGAAGACGGCGCACGCCATCAGCCGGCCGGTGCCGTGCTCGCGATAGACCTCCTTCCAGAACACGGAGGCCTTGAGCTGCTCCTCGGTCCAGAAGTCCGAAAGCTTCACCGGGCCCCAGTCGCCCGTCGCCCGGGCGTGCAGCGTGAAGGGGTGCTCGTCGAGGAGCGACAGGAGCCGCTTCATGCTCCTGGCGCTCATCCGCGGCGGATGTTCGAACAGCTCCAGGTTCCGCAGCGGGTCCGGACGGTTCGTGAAACCGTTTTCCGTCCACACGAAGTAGTCCCCGGGCACCGCGCGGAGCACGATCTTCGGTGCTTCGGCACGAAAGCGGTCGAGGTCTCGTTCCTCGTGCAGGGCGAGCAGCACGGCCTGCAGGATCTCGAGATCCGAGTCGTTCAGCGGCACGAAAGGGCCCCTCATCCGAAGCGCTACGTGGGAACACGTATGTCGCACGCCGGGAGATATCCCTACTGTCACCAGTGAGCGGGATATCTGGATTTCGCCGGACGCTTCGGGGGAAGCGGTTCGCAAGATATCACGAGGCCGCCCATCTGCGGATGGCCCGACGTCGCGACGCCACGGACGGGAAGCACCGGTGGATGCCTTCGGGGGAAGCTCCGCCGGGTGCCAAACGTCCGTGGTGTGGCCACGAGACTCGGGAGGGGCGCCCGCGCCGGAGTTGCGTGGGCGCGGGACCGTCGGACAAGCTGCGCGCATGCGCGCCGACACACCGCTCCCGATCACGCTGCGACCCCGCCCCTGGCGCAAGTGGGCCGTGACCGCCGTGTCGGTCGTCTTCTGCGCCGGCGGCGTGCTCATGATCCGGGACCACGAGCCCTCGGGCTGGTTCGTGACGCTCTTCTTCGGCGCGTGCGCGCTGGTGGCGCTGTTCCTGATGGGACCGGAGGGCAACGCGCTCACGCTCGACGCCGACGGGATCGAGTGCGTCTCGCCCTTCCGCACGTTCCGCATCGCGTGGGACGACGTCCGCGAGTTCGGGGTGTACGCCGTGCCGCCGATGGGGCTGACGCGCTTCGTCGGCATGAACTTCCACCCGGGCCGGGCACCCGAAGGCGCCCCGGCCGGGCTGCGCGGATTGAACTCGGCGCTCTCCGGGTTCGAGGGCGCGCTGCCGGAGACGTACGGCCTCTCCGCGAGGGACCTGGCGGGATTGCTCGAGCACCACCGCCGGGCCCGCGCGGGTTCGAGTGCGTCGGTGCCGCCGGCGCTCTCGGCGCCTTCGGCGCCTTCGGCGCCGTGACGGGCGAGGGGCCGCTCGTCTAGACTGCGCCGTTCACACGAGTCCCTCGCGGCCTTCCACCACCGTGGACCCCCATGAGCACCCTGAAGCCCAACGAATCCCTGCAGGGGATGATCCTCGCGCTCGAGCAGTTCTGGGCCGAGCGCGGTTGCGTGATCCAGCAGCCGTACCCCTCCGAAGTCGGCGCCGGCACGTTCAACCCGGCGACCTTCCTGCGCTCGCTCGGACCCGAGCCGTGGCGCGTCGCGTACGTCGAGCCCTCGCGCCGTCCGAAGGACGGCCGCTACGGCGAGAACCCGAACCGCTTCCAGCAGTTCTTCCAGTACCAGGTGCTGCTGAAGCCCGCGCCTTCCGACGTCGTGGACGCGTATTTCCAGTCGCTCGCCGCGATGGGCATCGACCCGCGCGAACACGACCTGCGCCTGGTCGAGGACGACTGGGAGTCGCCGACGCTCGGCGCCGCCGGTCTCGGCTGGCAGGTGTGGATGGACGGCACCGAGATCTCGCAGTTCACCTACTTCCAGCAGTGCGGCGGCCTCGAACTGCCGGTCGTGTCGGCCGAGCTCACGTACGGCCTCGACCGCATCGGCATGATGCTGCAGAAGACGAGCCGCGTGCAGGACCTGATGTGGGCGCCCGGTGTCACGTGGGGCGACCTGTGGGTCCGCAACGAGTGGGAGTGGTCGCACTACAACTTCGAGCACGCGCCGGTCGCCGAGCTGTTCACGATGTTCAAGATCTGGGAGGCCGAGGCGTCGCGCCTGCTGGACCTGAAGCTCGTCGCGCCCGGCTACGACGCCGTCATCAAGTGCTCGCACATGTTCAACCTGCTCGACGCGCGCGGTGCGATTTCCGTGAGCGAGCGCGTCGGTTACATCGGCCGTGTGCGCGCGATCGCGCGCAAGGCCGCGCTCGGCTACCACCACCTGCGCGCCGAGATGAAGTACCCGCTCATCAAGGACGAGGCGGAGCGCGAGCGCTGGCTCGCGCACTACGCCGACGGCCAGGCGCGCGCGAAGGCCCAGGCCGAGAAGAAGAAGGGGGCCGCGAAATGAGCCGCGACCTGCTGTTCGAGATCGGTGTCGAGGAGCTTCCGTCGTCGTACGTGCCGCCGGCGCTCGAGCAGCTCGAGCGCGCGGTGCGCGCCGGGCTGCAGGAACTGCGCCTGCCGTTCGACGACGTCACGAGCTACGGCACTCCGCGCCGGCTGACGGTGCTCGTCACCGACGTCGCCGAGCGCCAGAGCGACTTCGAGGAAGAGGCGATGGGCCCGGCCGCGAAGGCCGCGTTCGACGCCGAGGGCAACCCGACCAAGGCGCTCGTCGGCTTCTGCGCCGGCAAGGGCGTGGACGTGTCCGCCGTGCGCCGCGTCGAGACGGCGAAGGGCGAGTACGTCGCCGTGACCGTGAAGCACGTGGGCAAGGGCGCGGCCGAAGTGCTGCCGGGCCTGCTCGGCGGCATCGCGCCGAAGCTGCAGTTCCCGAAGACCATGCGCTGGGACGCGGGCGACTACCGCTTCGGCCGTCCCGTGCGCTGGCTCGTCGCGCTGTTCGGCGACGCCGTACTGCCCGTGCAGGCGTTCGGCCTGACCGCAGGCCGCGCGAGCTTCGGCCATCGCTTCCTGCATCCGGGCACCGTGGACATCCCAAACCCGCGCAAGTACGTCGAAACGCTCAAGGGCGCGTTCGTGCTCGCGGACCATCGCGTGCGCGAGATCGCGGTGCGCGAACAGATCGCCAGGGTCGCGGCGGCGCAGGGTGGCCGCGTGGTGGCCGACGACGAACTCGTGGACATCAACAACTTCCTCGTCGAGTGGCCGACGGGCATCCCCGGCGAGTTCGCGGCGCAGTACCTCGACCTGCCGCGCGAGGTGATCGTGACGGCGCTGCGCGAACACCAGCGCTTCCACGCCATCGAGAAGGCGGACGGCACGCTGCTGCCCGGCTTCATCGCCGTGCGCAACGGCGACGACGGCGGGCTCGCGCTCGTGCGCAAGGGCAACGAAGGCGTGCTCGTCGCGCGGCTCGAGGACGCGAAGTTCTACTGGGACACCGACTGCAAGCAGGCGCCCGCCGAGATCGTCGAGAAGCTCTCGGGCGTCGTGTGGATGGAAGGCCTGGGTTCGCTGCGCGAGAAGGCGTCGCGGCTCGAGTCGCTGACCGGCTGGCTCGCCGACAAGCTCGCGCCGGGTTCGGCAGCGGCCGCCCGGAGGGCGGCGTTGTTGTGCAAAACGGATCTGCTCGGCGAAATGATCGGCTCCGGCAAGGAGTACGCGTCGCTCGAAGGCATCATGGGCGGCTACTACGCCAAGCGTGCCGGCGAACCGGACGGCGTGTGCACGGCGATCGCCGAGCACTACCGGCCGCGCGGCGCGGGCGACGACCTGCCCGCGAGCGAGGCCGGCGCGCTGCTCTCGCTGGCCGACAAGCTCGATCACGTCGCGGGTGCGTTCGTCGCGGGCAAGTCGCCGAGCGGTTCGGAAGATCCGTACGGCGTGCGCCGCGCCGGCAACGGCGCCGTGCGCATCGTGCTCGAGAAGAAGCTCGCGCTCGACCTGCGCGCGGCGGCCATGGAGATGACGCGGCACTTCTTCGCCGCCAACTCCGACCTGCCGCAGGCCGAGATCATGAAGAAGCTCGGCGACTTCCTGCGCACGCGCGTGGACACGGCGCTCGAGGACCGCGGCGTGGTCTACGACACGCGCGAGGCCGCGCTCGAGGCGCGCATCCAGATGGGCGCGGTGGCGCGTCCGGGCTGGTGCGACGCTGCCGACGCGCTCGCGCGCGCACAGGCGCTCGGCGCGTTCCGCTCCGATCCGCGCTTCGCGCCGCTCGTGATCCTCTACAAGCGCGTCGCGAACATCCTCAAGGCCTCGACCGACGCGCTGCCCGCGGCGGTGGACCGGGCGAAGCTGACCGAGCCGGTCGAGCAGGCGCTGCTCGCCGCGCTCGAGAAGGCGGCGGCGGAGACCGCGCCGTTTTGGGACGCGAAGGCCTACGACCGGATCCTGCCCGCGCTGCTCGGGCTGGAATCGGCGATCCACGGGTTCTTCGACGGCGTGATGGTGAACGCCGAGGACGCCGCGGTCCGCACCAACCGGCTCAAGCTGCTCGCCGACGTGCGCGACCTGTTCATGCGCGGCTGGGACTTCTCGAAGATCGTGGTCGAAGGCGAAAAAGCGTAAGGAAGCCCGACGTTGTACGGCCCGCCGGGGAGTCGTCGTGTCGCTCCGAGTCCGCATCGGAAGCTTGGCCGCGATCGCGTGCTTGTCGCTCGCGCACGCAGATGCCGTGCGCGCACACTCGGTGGTCGTGGACCCCTCCGGCGGTGGCGACTTCACCACGGTCCAGGCCGCGCTGAACTCCGTCGCGGCGTCGTTCGCGCCCGAGACCGTGATCGTGCGCGCGGGCGCCTACGCGGAAACCGTCACGCTGCCGCAGCGCGACTCGCAATCGCTGCTCGTGTGCCCCGCGGGGGCCGAGTCCACGAGCGTCGCGGGAATGCTGCTCGGCCCGAGCACCTACAGCGCGGGCAGCACGCATCGCGACTGGATCGTGCGCGGCCTGAGCGTGGGCGCGAGCGTGCTCTCGACGCCGAGTACGGCGCGCACGCGCTTCGAGCAGTGCGCGTTCGCGGCGGGCTTCACGCTGAACTGGCTCGGCGGCGGCGTCTCGATGCCGGTCTCCGAGTGCGAGTTCCACGGTCCGACGTCGTTGCTCGGCATCTACGGCATCGCGCAGTCGCTGCGCTTCCGCGACGCGCCGTTGCGCACCGAGCCGCGCGTCGGCGGGCTCTACTACACAAATTGCTCGTTCGTCGGCGCGCCGGGCGAGACGCTCGTGGTGGCGCCGCGCACCGAGGACCTCGGCTTCACGCGCTGCACGTTCGACTCGGCGGGAGTGGGCGTGTGGTTCCCCAACGGCGGGTTCACGGGGCTGAGCATGGACCGCTGCCGGTTCCACCGGCTCGCGCTGGCGGTGGGGGAGCCGTCGCTCGATCCCATCTCGGTGCTGTGGACGAATCGACCGCTGACCGTGAACGACAGCCGCTGGGACTACTGCGATCGGTCTCTGTCGTGGCCGGGCGGCGTGCTCACGATGGCGCGTGACACGCTGCGTTTCTGCGGTGAAGGCGCCGTGCAGGGTACCGTCGAGTCGGGTGACTTCCAGGACCTGGTCGTCGAGGACAGCTTCGGCACCGCCCTCGACATCCGGCTCCGGAACTCCAGCCACTCGGTGGATCCGAGCGCGGACCTCGTGCGATCGGAGTTCCGGCGTGTCGCCGGGACGGGAGCGCGGATACGCCGGTACGAGCGAAGCGCGCTGGCGGCAATTTCGATCATCGCCTGCCGTTTCGAACACTGCACGACGGGAGCCGAGATCGAGGGCAGCTGGGCATACGTCCGGTCCAGCAGCTTCTTCGCGAACGAACGTGACGGACTCGTCGTGACGCCGGCGAGCACCATGGGCATCCATGTTTCGTCCAACTCGTTCGTGGCGAACGGGCGCGACGGCTTCGCGCTGGAGCCGGATCGTGATGGCAAGTCGCCACTCTCGGTCGTTCACCAGAACCTCGCCGCGCACAACGGGGGCGCGGGAATACGCATCGGTTTCTCCCCGGTCTACGACTTCACCCGCAACGACTCCTGGTCGAACTCCGGAGGCGACTTCGTCGGCGCCACGCCCGACACGGGCAACTTCTCGCTCGACCCGCGCTTCTGCGACATCGCGAGCGGTGACCTCACGCTCTCCTCGGACTCGCCGTGCGCGTCCAGCGATCCGTCGGCCTTCATCGGGGCCGAAGGGATCGGTTGCACGCTCGCCCCGACCGGCGTCACGCCCGGCGCCGGCGTCACCACGTTCGCGGTTCGCCCGAACCCTTCGCGCGGCACGGTCGAGTTCGCGCTGCTGCCATCCACGCGAGCCGGCCTCCTCGAAATCCTCGACGTGCAGGGCCGCGTCGTGTGGTCGCGCGCGGTGGGGCCGCAGGCACACGCGCTGAGCTGGGGCGGCGAGACCGCGCACGGCCGGGCCTCGCCGGGGCTCTACTGGGCACGCCTCCACGGCGCGGGCCCGGTCCTGACCCGGACGCTGATCCGGCTGCGCTGAA
>JBGANH010000194.1:0-8833 GCA_044222365.1 Candidatus Eiseniibacteriota bacterium | reverse complement strand
GGTCCCACGCCGCGAGCAGCGACTCGACCTCGGCGCGCAGGGCGGCGTCGGACCCGGCGTGGCGCGCGACGAACGCCGCCCGCTCGGCCTCCGGCCTCTCGAGCGCTTCGTCGAGCAGCGCCTTGACCTGCTCCCACGCGGGCGCGGGGACGTGCGTCATGCCGGCTCCTCCCGGAAGATCCACCATCCGGGTAATCGCGAAATCCCGCTCGCGCGGCTCACGCGGCGCGCCCGGCTCATCGTGCGCTTTCGATCTCGCGCTGCAACCAGGCCCGGGCCATCGCCCAGTCGCGTTTCACCGTCGCGGCGGAGATGCCGAGCACCTCGGCGACTTCGGTCACTTCGAGCCCCACGAAGTAGCGCAGTTCCACCACGCGTGCCTGCCGCGCGTCCATGGTCTCGAGCCGCGCCAGGGCCTCGTGCACCGCGACGACCTCGTCGTCCTTCACCTCGGGCAGCGCGTCGAGATCGGTCAGTTCCGCGTCCGGCACGCCGCCGCCGCGCTTGGCCGCGAGACGCCGCCGCGCATGGTCCACGAGGACATTGCGCATGACGCGCCCCGAGACGCGGAAGAAGTGCACGCGGTCCTGGTACTCGGGGGCCGAATCGCCCGACAGGCGCAGGAACGTCTCGTGCAGCAGCGCGGTCGTGTTGAGCGTCTGGCCGCCGGACATCCGCCAGCGATGGTGGCTCGCCTGCCGGTGGAGCTCGCCGTAGAGCAGCGCGACGACGCGCTCACGCGATTCCGCGTTACCGCTCGCGGACTCGCGCAGCAGCCGGGTGATCTCGGACTGTGCTTCGTCGTGCGACATGGGGAGCCGACCTGCCGGATCGTGGAGAGTGTGGGTGCGGAAAGTCTAGCCCACGGCGCCCCCCTTTCGGCGAGCGGAATCAGCGACCTCGGCCCCGCCCGCCGGTTCGGAAGCCCTCGATCTGCCGCCGGTGTCGCATCACGTGCACGATGGCGTGCTCGAGCAGCTGCTCGACGTCGTAGTACTGCCCCCAGTGCGTGACGATCTTGCGCTTCGGATCGTAGGCCGCCATGTGGCGGTCGGTCAGCGGGGCGAGCGTCTCTACCGTGCCCGCGTAGAGCCCGTCCAGCTCGGCCGCGTACTCGCGCGCGGTGTCGAAGTACCGCCGCGGCGGGCGGCGCACCTCGTCCGAGCCACGGTGCTTCCGGATCAGGAAGTTGTAGTTGTCCCCGCAATGCACGACGTGCGTGAGCACCGACCGGATGGACGTGCAGTCTTCGTTCGTCGTCTTCGCGTCGGCGATACGCGCGAGTTCGGCCGGCTTCACGTCCGCGACGCTGGCCTTCAGCTCGTCCAGCACGCGGCGGTACTCGGCGAGCAGCACTTCGATGATGCGGCGCTTCGGGGCCTTCGGCGGCATGGCGGTGCGCTCCGAGTGACGGGTGGCGTGGAACGCGCGCGAAACTGCCGTGGAGCGCCGCGGCCGTCCACGGGAAGCGGACGACCGCGGCGCCGTGGCGCGATCAGTGCGGCATTCCGCAATCGAAACCCGCCGGCGTGCGGTTCCGGGCGGCAGCGGCGTTCATGGGATACCCGATTCCCGCCCCACTCGGAGGACCCCATGCGCCCCAGCTTCCGATTCGTCGCAGGTCTGGCCCTCGCCGCGTCGCTCGCGGTGTCCGCCTCGTACGCCGATTCGCTCCCCGTGCCCACCGCCGCGTCGGGAGCACCCTCGCCCTCCGATCGCACGGAAGCGCGGCTGCAGGAGCGCCGCGCCTGGGCGGCTCGCGTGCGCGCGATGCGCGCGCAGGAGCGCGCCGAGCTCGACAGCCTCGCGCGGGAGCTGTCGCTGCGCGCTCCCGGCGCGGACCTCGCGCGCGGACAGCGTGAACTCGAGGAGCACAAGCGCATGTGGCGCCGGACGCTGCTGAAGGCGCAGCTCGAGCGCGCGCAGGCCGCGGGGAATCCCGCGAACGCCGCGCGGCTGAAGTCGAGGCTCGCGGAACTGGATGCACGCGACGCCCAGCGCGCGGCCGCTCGCACGACGGGAGGTGCGCGATGAACCGCCGCGTTCGCTTCGCGCTGCTCGCGGCGGCGGTCGTCGGGCTCCCCGCGCTCGCCGCCGCCTCGACGCGCCCCGGCCTCGACATCAAGGTGACGGGCGTCACGGGTCCGGCTCGCCCAGGCGTGCCGCTCACCGCGCAGGTGCAGTTCACGGCGCACGAGCCGCTCACGCTCAAGCAGTTCGCGTTCGGCATGCGCGGTGTGACGGTCGGCAACGACGCGCCGCCCGACTCGGTCGTGCTGCCGGCCGGCGGCGTGCAGACGGTACACATCGACGTCGTGCCCGGCGCGAACTCCGAGTTCACGATCGAAGTGATCGCGAACGGCGTGAAGATCGTGCGCATGCGCGACTGGTCCCAGCAGTACTTCGACCTGCTGAACTACGGCGCGCACGTGGGATTCGACCCGCAGCCGGAGCCGCCGATCGCGCCCGCCGCGTTCCTCGCGCAGAAGCTCGCCGAGCCCCGGCCCTTGCCCGTGGGCACGCGTTCGATCGAGGGCGATCCCGTGCTCACGCTCGAACAGGCGCGGCGCCAGGCGAGCGCCATGGGCGTGAACGCGAACGAGACGCACCACCTGCACGGCGCCATCCGGTTCAAGCGGCCGGACGGCAGCTTCGATCGCGTGGACGGTGCGACGTACACCATCTGGCTGGACATTCCGGGCTACGACATTCCCGTCGCGAACGGCATCACCGACGGCGTCGGGCGCTACGACGAGACCGTGGTGACTCCCAGTTCGCTCGGACGATCGTTCTACATGGTGTTCGTGACCGACAACGGCTGGGTGCACGTACTCAACAACTCCGACGACGACGACCCGTTCAAGCTGGTCACGAGCCACTGGAACGGCGTCACGGGTGGCGGCGACAAGCAGCAGTCGTTCCTCGTCAGCAACGACGCCTCGGCGCGCCCGTGCCACATCCTCACCACGGTGACCCGCGCGTTCCGCTACGTGCTGGACAACACTTCGTACACGTATCCCGACGACATCGACGACGTGGACGTGGCCTACCCCGACTCCGACTGGCCGCACTACGCGTGGCCGTTCACGGAGACGATCAACGTGCCGAGCGGCAATTGGGCGTGGGACGGCGGCATGCTCATCCACGAGTTCGGTCACCACGTGAACTACGAACTGCCGCTCAAGATGCTGCAGGAGGACACCGAGGACGGGAACTGCGAGACCGCGGGCAATCCCGGGCGCCATTGCGCGTGGTGCGCGGAAGACGATCTCAACGTCGCGGTCGGCGAGGGCTTCGGCAACTTCTTCCAGGCCATGGCTGCGCCGGAGATCGAGCAGTTGTACGGCGCCACGATCCTGAATCTCGACGACTGGGAAAACCTCCCGAGCGAGTGCAACAACGGGAACAGTCCGTGCGGCGGCTGCGCCCCGCTCGAGACCGAAGGATTCTTCGCCGCGCTCCTGCACGATCTCGCCGACGACACGCCCGGCGAAGCGGACCCCAAGGCCGACAACACGGCCTACAACCTGCAGCCGAGCCGCATCCAGCCCCACGACGAGCTGAACCTCGGCTTCGCGGCCGTTCTCGACATCTTCGTGGACACGGACATCAGCATCGTCCAGGACTTCCGCGACGCGTTCATGGACCGCTACTCCGGCTCGCTGAGCCGCGAGTCCATCTGGAACACCTGGGCGAACGCCGGCTACTGGTTCGACTTCACCGATCCGCTGCCTCCGTCCAACGTGCATGCGACGGATCACACCGCGAACACGCCCTCGCCCGACGGGACGATCAGCTTCGCGTGGACGCCGGCCGCCGACCTCGGCTCCGGCATCCAGAAGTACTGGATCCGTCTCTTCAAGAACGGCACGAGCACGGGCGTGTTCACGTCCGAGACGCCGTCCTTCACGACGGCGGAGCTCTCGCCCGGCACGTATCGGATCGAAGTCGGCGCGACGGACCTGCAGGGCAACCACTCCTACGACAGTTACGCCGACCCCACGTCGCCCAACTACATCGTGCGCGACCCCTACCCGACCGACCTCAACGAGCGCATTCCCGCGGGCTGGACCGACGGCGTCGTCGCCCGCTGCATCGCCGGCGCGACGACGGGCAACTGCCTGGACACGCCGACGCTCGCGGGCAACCAGGACAGCACGTGGTTCGCGTGGGCCGTCGAGAACACGGGCGAGGTGGCCGTGGACCAGTCGTTCCGCACGCGGCTGCTCGTCGACGGCGAGCCGCTCGACTCGGTCTCGACCCTCACGATCATCACGCCGCCCAACTCGCAGACGGTGATCAACCGCGGCCCGCACACGATTCGCGGCGGACGGCACACCGTCGAGGCGTGGACCGACGCCAACGAAGTCGTCCCCGAGCTCAGCGAAGCGAACAACCGCTGGGGACGCCAGTTCGTCTGGAAGCCGCTGCAGCTCACGCGCAACACCGGACACACGCGCTCTGCGCCGCCGAACCGGCTCGGCGGCTCGAACGTGATCAGCGTGCCGATCGGCGGAACACGCTTCTACAACTGCGACGGGCTCGCGTACACGCATGCGAACAGCTTCCCGCTCATCGGTTCGCAGCGCTGGGTCGCGGCCGAACTGTGGGCGGAGCATCCCGGCGGACGCAGCACCGGAGCGAACTACGATCTCCAGCTGCACTACCCCACCGACGGATCGAACGACGGGTTCACCGACGGGCTCGTGAGCACGGTACGCGGCGACAACCTCACCGACGCGATCATCACGAACAACGTCAATGCCGGCCAGAGCCTGTGGAACATCGGCGTGGTGAACACCGGCGGGGACGCCACGGACTACCACGTGCGCATCAACACGGCGGGCACCTCCGGCGTCGGCGATTCGATCGCGTTCGCGTTCGCCGACGGACAGATGGTCGCGATCCGCAGCTTCGACGTGGCTTCGGGCGAAACCGGCAAGATGACGGTCGAGATCCGCCGTCTTCTGGGCAGCGGCGCGTTCAAGGTGTCGTGGATCAGCTCGACCGCGTCGTTCCGCACGCTGTCCACGGTGGACGGCACGGCGTCGATGAATGCCGCCGGGTTCGGCACGCTCTCGTTCACGGCCTCGGCCGTCGGGCAGTACGCGCTCGTGGTGTGGCGCGATCCGTCCGCGGGCACGGCACCGGCGACCGTTTCGCTCAAGGCCTATCGCAAGCCGGCGGACCTCGCCATCGTGACGCCATCGGGCTGGGCGGCGCCGCTCGTCCCCCGTCCCACCGGTGACGCCACGTCCTCCCTCGCGCTCGCGCCCGCCGTGTTGTACGGCGACGACAAGCCCACCTGGATCAACGCGAGCAAGCGCAACGAAAGCGACGTGACGAGCGGCTCGAACGTCATGCAGATCCGGCTCGACGACCAAGTGCTCACGAGTCTCGGCTACAACGGCCTGCTCGGGCTCACGACCTACACGCATCCCAACGTCACGGCGCCGCAGCTGCCGGGCGGGCGGCACGTGCTGTCGCTGCTGCTCGATCCGAGCGGCGTCGTGCCCGAACTGGACGAGCTGAACAACACCTGGGGCGCGCAGTGGAGCTGGCTGCCCGACACCATGGCCGCGAACTCGTTCCAGTGGCGCCGCGGCCAGATCGGCGGGCCGCTCGCGGGCTGGGAATACTGCCTGCCGGAGGAGTACGTGTACTTCGACTGCGACGGCGTGCGGCTGCCGCCCTTCGCGCCCGGCTCGGGCGTGGACTTCGCCGCCGTCGCGGTGACGCCGCGCGACACGACCGACGTGGACGCGGCGCTGTTCGAGCCGACGAACTCGTCGGACGCGGGCTTCGAAAGCCCGCTCGAGGAATCGTACTGGGGCAAGGGCGCGACGGAGCTTCTGCTCACCAACTTCACGCTCGCCGCGCGCACGGCTTACGACGTCGGGATCACGCGCGTTTCCGAGGACACCACGAGCTACGTCTTGGACCATGCGAGCGGCGTCGTGCGCAATCCCTCGGTGCCGGTGCACGGCCCGTTCACGCTCGCCGCGAGCCGCACCGTGCAGGTGCACCAGTTCAGCCTGCCCGTGGGACGGCACGTGTTTCATCTGCGCAACATGAGCGGCACGGTGGACTGGGCGATGGCGCTCTACGACGCCGAGCGTCCCTTCCAGAACCGGTCCCAGGGCGAGGAACGCGGCTGGTCGTGGGAGAACGGCGCAGGGCTCGACGAGGAAGTCGTGTTCGTGGCGGCGCAGCCGACGCTCGTCGCACTCGCCGTGTACAAGACCGGCTCGAGCGAACTCGCGAAGAGCGGCAGCTACCAGATCGAACTGAACACGAATCCCACGGGCGTGGAGGACGCCGGCCCCGTGGCGGCGACACGGCTCTCGAGCTCGTTCCCGAATCCCTTCACCTCGAGCGCGGCGGTGCGCTTCGAGCTCGCGCAGCGGTCGGACGTCGCGGTCGAGGTGTACGACGTCCGCGGCGCGCGCGTGCGCACGCTGGCGCGCGGGCTCCACGAACCGGGGCGGCACTCGCTCGCGTGGGACGGCCGCGACGAATCCGGGCGACGCGCTCCCGCAGGCGTGTACCTCGTCCGCATGTCGGCCGGCGCGTATCACGGACAGCAGAAGCTCGTGCGCGTGGAGTGAGCGCGGGTGGGCGAACCAACGGACGCACGAAGCGCCCCGCGAAACCTCGCGGGGCGCTTCGGCGATCCGTGCACTTCGCGTGCCCTCAGCGCGGCGCGCCCATCCAGCCCTTCTCGAGCTCGGCCACGTCCTCGGCCGCGTAGTAGGCGGCGATCATCTCCCGCGCCCCGGGGCGCGTGTAGGCGTCGGCGCGCGGGCGCTCGATCACGTCGAGGATCACCGCCGCGACCTCCTCGGCCGTCTGCGAGCCCGGCATCGTGCGCGAGTCCGGGCCGCCGCCGATCGCGTTCACGCCGAACTCCGTCGCGACGACGCCCGGCGACACCGTGCTCACGTGCACGCCGGGATGCGAGCGCGAGACGTCCACGCGCAGGCACGCGGTGAGCGCGTTGAGGGCGTGCTTGGCGGCGCAGTAGGCCGAGCGGAACGTGGCGAACGGCACTCGCCCGAGCAGGCTCGAGACGTTGATCACGTGGCCCGTGCCGCGTTCCTGGAAGTGCGCGACGGCGGTCTGCATGCCGTAGAGCGCGCTTTTCACGTTCACGCGCATCATCTCGTCGAAGTCGTCGTCCGTGAGGTGCTGCGTCGGAATCGACATGCCGCGCCCGGCATTGTTCACCCAGACGTCCACGTGCCCGAAGCGCGAGATCGCCCCGGCGAGCACGCGCTCGTGGTCGGCACGCTTCGTGACGTCCGCGACCACGACGAGGGCGTTCGGGCCGCACAAGTCGGCGACGGCCTTCAGTTCGGCTTCGCGGCGCGCGACGAGCACGACCGAAGCGCCGCGCGAGGCCGCGAGCTTCGCGAGCGCGGCGCCGATGCCGGCGCTCGCGCCGGTGACGACGACGACCTTGTCGAGTGGCATGAGACGGGGCCTTTCCGGGGGATCACCCCGCGCCGCTCACGCGTGCGCGAGGATCGTCTTCTCGGCGAGCTTGTCGAAAGCCGTCACGCAGAGCTCGAGGTGCTCTTCCTTCGTGTCCTCGATCTTGTTGTGGCTGATGCCGTGCAGGCTCTGCACGAACATCATCACGGTGGGAACGCCGGCGCGCGCGACTTCGGCTGCGTCGTGCAGCGGGCCCGACGGCAGAAGGTGCACCTTGCCGCACGTCTCGAGGATCGCCTCCTCGCAGAACTTCTTCAGCTGCGTGTCGAACAGGACAGGCTCGATGTTCCAGAGCCGCTCCCACGACACTTCGACGTTGCACTCCTTCGCGAAGCGCTCGCTGGCCGCTCGCGCGTCCGCGTAGAGGCTCGCCAGGCCCTTCGCGTCAAGATTGCGCTGGTCGAGCGTGATGCGGCAGTCCTCGACGACGCTCGTCACGATGCCGGGCTTGGTCGTGCACGAACCGATCGTGCACACGCCGCCGTGGCGCGCGGCGATCTCGTAGATCTCCGGGCTCATCTTCGCGGCGGCGAGGAACGCGTCCTTGCGGCGGTTCATCGGCGTGCTGCCCGAGTGCGCC
The DNA here is from genome assembly GCA_044222365.1 of Candidatus Eiseniibacteriota bacterium. Classification (GTDB taxonomy): domain Bacteria; phylum Eisenbacteria; class RBG-16-71-46; order RBG-16-71-46; family RBG-16-71-46; genus CAIXRL01. The sequence goes on along the minus strand of JBGANH010000194.1, from coordinate 759 downwards.
GCCTGGCCGTGGAAGCTGATGGCGTGACGCTCGACGCCGAACGTGCCGAGCACGACGCCGAGCGGCAGGTCGAGGTCCAGGAGCACCGGGCCCTGCTCGATGTGCAGTTCGAGATAGGCGACGGCGTGCTTCAGCTCGGCGTGGCTCGCCTTCACGTTCTCGAAATCGATGCCGACTTCCTTCAGCGCGTCGGGCAGCCGGATGCCGGCCTTGTCCACGAGCGCGCGCGCCTCGTCCATGTCGAGGTTGCCCGAGCACGCCGACGAGCCGAAGAGGCTCTTGCCGAAACGCGCGCCTTCTTCGTCCGCCCAGTCCACGAGGCGCACGGTGACCGGCGGCACGCCGTCGTACTGCGCGGCGAGGCGCCGCAGGATTTCGACGCCCGCGAGCACGTTGAGGCAGCCGTCGAGCCAGCCGCCGTTGGGCACCGAGTCCATGTGCCCGCCGATGAGCACGCACTTGTCGGACTTGCCCTTCAGCGTGCTCCACAAGTTGCCCGCGGCGTCCACGTGCGTCTCGACCGGCAGCGCGGCGAGCTTGGACTTCAGCCAGGCGCGGACCTGGACCCACATGGGCGTGAATGCGATGCGCTGGGCGCCATTGTCGTCTGCGGAGAAACTGCGGAGCTCCTTGAGCTCCGCGATCGTGCGCTTCGGATCGAGTGTGTTGGCCATGGGCGGAATGTAAACCCAACGCCCGGCGCCGCGCGAGAGGGCACCCTTGTCCGACGGGAGCATGGACCGTGGCCGCCGCCGGTGG
>JBGANH010000193.1:0-8838 GCA_044222365.1 Candidatus Eiseniibacteriota bacterium | reverse complement strand
GGGCGCGGCCTTCGCGGGCTTCTACGTCGCGAACGCGTTCCACGCGTACGTGAACACCGTGGTGGTCGGCATGGGCTGGGTGATCTTCGAGGAGCGCGAGGAATCCGAGATGCTCAAGTACGTGTACGTCTCGCCCATGGGGCTCGTGACGTACATCGGCGGCCGTTCGTTCGTGCGCTTCGTGCTCGGCAGCATCAGTGCGGCGCTCATGCTGCTCGTCGGCTGGTTCCTCCTCGGGGTGCGCTGGGACTTCGCGCTCACGCAGCCGCTGCCGCTCGCCCTCACGATCCTCGCGGGCTTCGGCGCCACGCTCGCCGCGGGCTACGTGCTTTCGGGCATCGCCATGGTGCTCACGCGCTCGGCGATGACCGTGCTCGAGGGCTGCATGCTCGGGCTCTACCTGCTCTGCGGCGTGATCTTTCCCGTGGACCTCATGCCCGTGTGGCTGCGGCCCGTCTCGTACGTGCTGCCGTTCACGTGGTGGTACGAGTGCCTGCGCCGGTTCCTGCTCGGCCACGGCTCGAGCGCATGGATGAACACGCTGACCGACGCGCAGCTGCTCGGCGCGACGCTCGCCGTGTGCACGGCGTTCTCGCTCGCCGCGGCGCTGGCCTATCGCGAACTCGATCGCCTCGCGCGCCGGCTCGGGCGGCTCGACCAGACGACGATGTTCTGACGGCGGTCCGGGAGCACACCGGGCAAATCGCACGATTCTCCGCTCAAGCGCCCTCGAGGCGCGGCCGATACATGGGCGCCCACCCAAAGCCCTCGGCATACCGGAACACCACAGGAGAATCGCATGAACTTCGGCTCGCTCTTCGCGGCCGCGCTGCTCGCGGCTGCCTCGCACCCTGCTGTACCCATGTCGCGTCCGCACCAGACGGCCGCCCACAACGCCGTCTCCGTGACGAACGCCAACCCGGTCACCCCGGGAGCACTCGTGACGCCCGCCGCCGGTGAACTCGCCCCGGACTTCACCTACCAGTCGCACGACTACCTCTGGCAGAACCTCCACAACATGCTCGAGCAGGGCAACGTGCTGCTCGTCTTCGGCGCCACCGAGACGGACCTGCGCCGCCTCGAGTCCGAGCGCGAGAACCTGATCCGCCAGGGCGTGCTGCCCGTGGCCGTGATCGAGCAGCGCGAAGGCGACGTCTGGAAGCTCCTTCGCCGTACGGACGTGAGCTACAGCCTGCTCTCCGATCCGCACGGCGCGATCGCGGAGCAGTACGGCGTGTACCAGGCCGAGACGCGCGGCGCCCATGCGGCGTGGTTCCTCGTGGACCAGTCGGGTCGCGTGCGCGAAACGGGCACCGGCGCGCTGCTGAACCGCTGGTCGGAGCGCACCGCGATCGCGCTCGGCCGCGGCGACGTGCGTACGGCCGGCACGCGCTGACGCCTCCGGTCCCGCGGAAAACGAAACGGGCGGCGCCTTCGCGGCGCCGCCCGTTCTCGTCGGGAGAGGATCAGGCGGCCTGTTCGCCGGTGCTCCCGCCGCCCTGCTGAAGCCAGCGCTCGAGCGCGAGAATCAGCGTTTCACGGCGTACGGGCTTGCTCACGAAATCGTCCATGCCGGAGGCGAGGCAGCGCTCGCGGTCGCCTTCCATCGCGTTCGCCGTGAGCGCCACGATGGGCGTGCGCGTGCCGCTCGTCTCCTCGTGGGCGCGGATGCGCCGCGTGGCCTCGAAGCCGTCCATCTCGGGCATCTGGCAGTCCATGAGCACGAGGTCGAAGTGTTCCCGGCGGAATCGCTCGAGCGCGATCGCCCCGTTCTCCGCGACATGGACCGAGCAGCCGAGCTTCTCGAGCATGCGCGTGGCCACCTTCTGGTTGGTCGGGATGTCCTCGGCGAGCAGGATGCGGACGCCGTCGAAGGGAAGCGGTCCGGCGAGCATGTCGAGCATGTCGCTCACGCTCGGGGCCGGCGCCCCCGCGGCTCCCGCGTCCTGCGCACGCGCCTGCGGGGCCAGCGCGGCCGCGGAGTTGGCGGACTCCCGCGTGACGAATTCCTCGCCGAGCGACGCCGTGCCCGAAGCGAGCCGCTGCAGCACCTGCGCGAGGGCGGCGAGCCGCCAGGGGCGGCCCATCCAGCCGTTCGCGCCGGCCTGCTGCAGGCGGGCGAAGTCGTGGGCGCGGCGGCGGTCGCCGACCAGCAGCACCGCGCAGTCGGGGCCGAGGCCGCCGGCGCGCAGTTCGCGGCTCAGCGACTCGCCTTCGCCTCCATCCACGGTTTCGTCGAGGATCGCGATGCGCACGGGGTCGCCGCTCGCCGCGGCGGCCACCGCACGCTTCATCGCCGCTGCCCGTCCGTCCACCAGGTCGAGCCGCGCACCCCAGTGCTCGAGCCAGACTCGCAACGTCTCACGCTGCGCCGTGTCCGGATCGGCGACCAGCACCCGCTGCCCCGCGAGCGCCGCGGGCGGCGGGACGCGAGCAGGCGCGGCCGCGTCCACGGGGAGCTGCAGGGTGACCGAGAAGGTCGAGCCCATGCCCGGCACGGAGCGCAGCGACACTTCGCCCGGCATCAGCTCGACGAGACGCTTGCAGATCGCCAGGCCCAGTCCCGTGCCGCCGAATCGTCGCGACATGGACGCATCCGCCTGCATGAACGGCTGGAACAGCCGGGCCGCCTGCTCGGGCGAGATGCCGATGCCCGTGTCGCTCACGGCCACGCACACCTGAGCGACGCCGTTCGCCCCGCTTTCGCCGGAGACGTCGATGCGCACGCCGCCCTTCTCCGTGAACTTGATGGCGTTGCTCACGAGATTGAGCAGCACCTGGCGGATGCGGTTCGTGTCGCCGACGAGCCGCGAAGGAACGTCGGGCGGGTAGTGCAGCTGCAGCGACAGCCCCTTCTCGAACGCGTTCGCCGAGAGCAGCTCGTACACGTCCTCGCACGCCGAGTTCAGGTCGAACGGCGCCTTCTCGAGCGTGAAGCGCCCGGCCTCGATCTTCGAGAGGTCGAGGATGTCGTTGATGATCGTGAGCAGCGCCTCGCCCGACGAGACGATGGTCTGCGCGTAGTCGCGCTGCACGGGCTGGAGATCGCTGTCCAGCAGCAGTGCGGCCATGCCGAGCACGCCGTTCAACGGCGTGCGGATCTCGTGGCTCATCGTCGCGAGGAACTCGCTCTTCGCGCGGCTGGCGGCGTCGGCTTCGTCGCGTGCGCGGCGCAGCTCTTCCTCGGCGCGGCGCCGGTGCGTCACGTCCTCGACGACGTAGGCGAAGCGCTGGGTCTCGCCGTCCTGGCGGGCGAGGGGGCAGACCGTCGCGGCGAGGATGCGCGAATCGTCCCCGCGGAGCTGCTTGTACTCGAACGAGAGCGCGACGGCGCCGGTGGCCGAGGCGGTCAGGTGCCGGACCCACTCCTCGCGCGTCTCCGCGGGCATGCCCAGCTCCGACGCGAGCTTGCCGCGCGTGCCGTCGGGCTCGACGCCGTAGAACTCCGAGGCGTGCGCGTTGTCGAACAGGTGCCGGACGTCGTCCCCGGCCAGTTCGACCATGCCGCGCATCATGTTCGCGCTGTCGTAGAACGTCCGCAGGGTGACCTCGCTCTCGCGCAGGCGCTTCTGCGAGCGGTGCAGGGAGTCGAGCATGCGGTTGACCGCCGAACCGAGTTCTCTGAGTTCGTCGTGACCGTCCAGTTCCACGTGCGGGCGCTCGCCGTCGAATCCGCCGATCCCGGCGACCTGGCGGCTCAAGGACGCCATGCGGCGCAGCACGAGAAAGTGCAGCAGCAGCAGGGTGGCCAGCGCGAGCGCCACGAAGGCCGCGAGCAGCGCGACGAGCTGGCGTCCGAGGCTTTCGACGCCCTGTCGCCACATGTTGCGCGGTTGCGTCACGCTCACGAGCATCGCGGGACGGTGCTCGAGATCGTCGATCCGGCCCCAGGCCGTGATCTCGTCGTCCGACTCGGGCTCGGTGCGGATGGAGGCGCTCGTGCGGAGCGAGGCGGCGGCCTCCCGTTCCGAGGGCGTGAGCGCGGCCGGCCGGTCGAGCCGCACCGAGTTCACGCGCAGGTGCGTGCGCGCGGCGAGCGTGCGCACCTCGGCTTCGTCGAGGTAGCGGCCGAACACGATCGCACCTTCGGCAGGGCCCTCGTACTGCGAGGTCAGCACGGGCTGGCTCGCGACGAGCATCGGGTGCTGCGGCAGCAGCACGATGCCGCTGATCCGGTCCTTGTCGTGCTTCGGGAGCAACGGACTGCCCGGACGCAACAGCATCGCCTCGAACTCCGCCGGCGCCGGTACGACGTCCGAACCGGTCGTGTCGGAGGAGCAGGACAGTACGATCTTGCCGTTCCGGTCGACCACCACCATGGCGTTCAGTCGGAGCGACGCGAGGGCCTCGGCCGAGACGTTGCTGGTCACGAAGGCTTCGTAGGGCTTCTTCGAATAGGCGTACGTGTCGTCCCAGTTCGCCCAGTCGCTCAGCTTCGACTCGAGATCCTCGCGCTGCTGGTCGAGCGCGCTCAGCACGCGCTGCACGTCCAGCTCCGCGTCCTCGCGTTCGAGGCGTGAGAAGTCTTCGAGCGTGATGCGCGACAGCATGAACCCGAGCACGCAGGCGAGCACCACGAACAGGCTGCCGAGCGCGATCAGGATGTTCCGGCCGAGCTTCATGGCGCTCCCGGTGGGGGGACGTAGGGGACGAGGTCAACGGAAGTATCGGCGTGATCGCCCCGCGCCGTAGTCGCGGAGGACTCGAAATCTCACGCCGTCGTCGACGCCGTCGTTCGGCCGTGGGGAATTGCCGATTCCGCGCCCTTGCCGGGAAACCGGCTTGCGGAACTCGCCGCGAAACGGTAACTTGCCCGCCCGCTGGTCTTCGGGGGCAACCCGCCGAAGGTCACCCGGTGATCCCGCACAGGCGAGGGGAGCAGTTGTCGGGCCCCGAAGAGTGCTTATAGTGCGCCGCGAGTCTCTGCGGAGGGATGGCCGAGTGGCTTAAGGCGGCGGTCTTGAAAACCGCTGAGCGCAAGCTCCGTGGGTTCGAATCCTACTCCCTCCGCCAGTCGTACCTTGGAGTGGTGGCCGAGTGGCCGAAGGCAGCCGCCTGCTAAGCGGTTAGTCGGGTAAAACCGGCTCGGAGGTTCGAATCCTCTCCACTCCGCCAGTAACGGACCAGTAGCTCGGTTCGAAAAGAACGCTTCGTGCTTGAAGCGGGCCCATAGCTCAATTGGATAGAGCGTCTGACTACGGATCAGAAGGTTGGGGGTTCAAATCCTCCTGGGCCCGCCATTCAAGCACCGCCGCGAGTCCCTCCGGCAACTCGAAGCCACCGCGTCCCCCGCGTGAGGTCTTGACCATGCGCCGATGGATCGTCTCCGCGCTTCTCGTGGCCGCCTTCGGCGCCACCGCCTTCGCCGCCGACCGCGGCGCCCGCAAGCTCGACGTCTTCTGGGAGTCGCCGGAACTCGCGTCGCTCGACCTTCGCGCCATCGCCCTGCTGCCCGTCGCCACGTTCGACGGCAACCTCGAGGCGCGCCGCCTCACCGAGGACGCCGTCGGCAAGGCGCTGCGCGGCAGCGGCCACCGCTGGCTCTCGCCGCTCGTCACCCGCGAGATGCTCCGGCAGGCGGGCGGCGACTCGCTGCTCAAGGCCGTGAACACGCAGGTCGTGAACGCGGTGCGCGTGGATTCGCTCGACGCGGCGGCGCTGTGCCGGCTCACGCGGGCCCGCGCGCTGCTGACCGTACGCGTGGACCAGTTCGAGAAGCGCGAGATGGAGTTCAACCAGAGCGGCAAGCCCGTCACGACCGTGAACCTGCGGGCCGCGCTCGTGGACTCGACCGGGCGCCTGCTGTGGACCGCGAGCGGCGCCGAAAACTCCGAAGGGCCGTATCACGACGCGAACTCCGGCGCGATCGGCGTGCGCGCGAGCGGACTCAACAACGCCCCGCTGACGAACCAGGCCGGCGCCCCGGGTTATCCCGAGACGCTCGGCAAGCTGCTCGGGCGCTGGGCGCAGGTGTTCCCGCGCCGCGGACCGGCCCCGGCCGCCGCCGACTCGACCGTCGCGCGCTGATCGCGTGTTCATCCTCGACGACGAAGCCGGCATGCGCGCCGCGCTGCGCGAGGCGCACGAGTCGCTCACGCGCGACGAGGTGCCGGTCGGCTGCGTGATCGTGCACGACGGGCTCGTGATCGGGCGCGGGCACAACCAGGTCGAGGGCCTTCAGGACGCCACCGCGCACGCCGAGGTCTTGGCGATCGGCGCCGCGTCCAACGCGCTCGGGTCGTGGCGCCTGTCCGACTGCACGCTCTACGTGACGCTCGAACCGTGCTCGATGTGCGCGGGCGCCATCGTGCTCGCCCGGCTCGGCCGCGTCGTCTACGGCGCCGCCGACCCCAAGGCCGGCGCGTGCGGCTCGGTGCTGAACGTGCTCCACGAGAAGCGCCTGAACCATCGCGCCGAACTGACGGGAGGGGTGCTCGCCGGGGAGTGCGGCGAGATCCTGCGCGAGTTCTTCCGCTCGCGCCGCAAGCAGGCGCTGCGGCTGGCCGAGGCGCCGCCGATCGCGGACCCGGACGAAGGCGAAGGGCCGTAGCGGCCTTTCCGGCGTCCCGCGCCACGCGCCGGCGGTGTGCCGGGCCCGAGCCGGGCCCGCGCCCGGCGCCACGCGCTCGGCGTTCGTCGCGGGGGCATCGGGAATCCCGGTCCTGCTGCTAACATGACGCACGACCGGACGCACCCGCGGGAGACCTCCATGCACAAGCGCGCCATCCCACCCTGCTTCGCCGCCATGCTCGCCGCGGCGGCGCTCACCTGCCTCGCGCCTTCCGCGCGGGCGGCCATGTACGAGGGGCGCAACGTCGACGGGCGCTGGTACGACGGCCGCGCCGTGAGCACGACCTACGGCGCGTACCGTTGCCAGATCAAGTTCAACGGCGACCGTGCGTTCATCAAGCTCGACGGTTCGAGTATCCAGATCGTCGGCATCCTCGACGAGGAAGTGATCACGGATCCGCACGACATCCTCGCGCGCGATCCCAAGCGCGGGGTCAACTGGACGCTCGAAGTGGTGAACCTGCGCCACTGATGCCACGCACTCTCCCGGCCGCGTTCGCGGCGACGTGCCTGTTGCTCGCCGCGATCGCGGCCGTTCCGTGCGCCGCGGCATCCCGCCGTCACACGGTCGCGGCGCTGCCGCCCGTCATGCTGTGGGCGTGGGAGTACCCGCAGGACCTGCGCTTCGCCGATCCCGCGAGAGTGGGTGTGGCGTCACTCGGCGCCACCGCGGCGCTCGTGGGGCCCGACGTGCGCGTGACGATGCGGCGCCAGCCGTTGCGTCTCGCGCCCGGGGCGGCGCACGTGCAGGTGCTCCGCGTCGAACTGCCGCGTGGCGCGAAGGCGGCGCTGTCCGACGCGCAGTCGGCGCGGCTCTCGCGGCTCGCCGCGCGACTCGCGCGCGAACCCGGCGTGCGTGGCGTGCAGGTGGACTTCGACGCGCCGCGCTCGGCGCGCCCGTTCTACCGGCGGTTGCTCGCGCGCATGCGCGCCGAGCTTCCCGACACGAGCCTGCTCGCGATGACCGCGCTCGCGTCGTGGGGCATGGGCGACGCGTGGCTCGAGGGGCTGCCCGTGGATGCGGCGGTGCCCATGGTGTTCCGCATGGGCGCGGACGCCGGCCGCATCCGCGCGGCGCTGGCGGCCGGCCGCGATTTCACGCCGGAGCGCGCGCGTGGCAATCTCGGCGTGGATTTGGACGAACCGTGGCCGCAGTCCCTGCCCGGCCGGCGGTTGTGGATCTTCGTGCATGGATCGTGGACGCCCGCGCGCATGGAACGCGTGTGGGCGCAGTGGAAGAGAGACTCGACATGAAGTCGCGTGTGTCCGCCGCCGCCCTGGCCGTGTGCCTCACGGCCGCCTCGATCGCGTTCGCCTGCGGACCCGATCTCCCGTACGCCGTCTTCACGCACGAACGCCATCCCGACGTGCCGCTCGAACCGTTCGCGGCGGGGCAGATCGGTATCGTGCAGCCCACGTGGGCGCGCAGCTACCTCGTCGTCTCGTACCGCTGGCTCTCGGGGACGCCGCTCGCCGCCGACGAGCAGGCGGGCGCGCTGCGCACGTGGCGCGAACGCGCGCAGCCGTGGTGGGCCGAGCCGAAGCGCGCCGGACTGCCCGACTGGATGACCGCGCGAGCGAAGGTCGCCGGGCTGCCGAAGCCTCCGCGCGAGCTGACGGCAGCGATGGCCGACGGCTCGTGGCAGTACGGTCTTTCCGCGGGGCCGGACGCCTTCGCGCTCGCCGTGCGCACGCTGAACGAGCGGCTCGCCGCCGAAGGGCCGCGCAGCGCCGCATTGCGCACGTGGACGCTCGCGCAGGACACGGTGTTCGCGATCTCGGCGGGCGGGAACTATCGCCTTGCGGAAGGCGCGCAGGCCCGCACCGATCCGGACCGGATCTACCAGCTGGCCGCGCTCGCGTTCCACCGCGACGACTGGTCGGCCGCCGAGCCGCGCTTCCGCGTGCTCGCGCAGTCCCCGCTCGGGCGGAATCGCGAGCTGTCGCGTTACCTCGCGGTGCGCTGCCTCGTGCGCGCGGCGCAGGAAGGCGACGAGGGCGTGATCGACCGGGAGAAGTTCACGCGCGCCGAGGACGAACTGCTCGACATCCTCGAGGATCCCGAACTGTCCGAGGTGCACGCCGCCGCACGCCGGCTGCTCGGCTTCGTCGCCTTCCGCCTGCGTCCGGTGGAGCGATTCGCGGAGCTGTCGCGCGCGCTTCGGACGAACGATCCCGGCTTCGGCCAGGACCTCTGGGACTTCGCGCTCATGCTCGACAGCGTGACGGGCGCCGACGACGCGCCGACGGCGATCGCGGCGTCGCGCG
>JBGANH010000192.1:0-8843 GCA_044222365.1 Candidatus Eiseniibacteriota bacterium | reverse complement strand
GAAGGGGGGCAGCACCAACCGTGGCGTGCTCATGGGCGTGCTCGGCACGGTCGTGGTGCTCGCGCTCGGGTTCGGCGCCATGAAGCTGTTCGGGCCGAAGTCGCCCGGCACGCCCGTCGCCGCCGACAGCACCGCCGTCGCCGGGGCACCGGCCGACAGTGGCGCGATCACCCCGCCCGTCGCGGCCGTGATTCCCGCCGCGACGACCACCGACACGATGGCCGCGGGGGCGACCGTGTGCTCGCTGTACGTGAACGTCACCCCGCGCGCCGATCAGGTGCTCGTGAACGGCCAGCCCGCCGTGGGCAAGGACGTGGCTTTCGCCTACGCGTGGCCGGGCGGGCGCTACAAGATCGAGGCGGTCGCCGCGGGGTTCACGTCCGCGCTCGCGACCGGCCGGGGCAAGGTCGGCGAGGTGAAGCACGTGACGATGACGCTCGCCACCGTTCCCGTCGTGGACCCGGCCGCCGCCGCGGCGGCCGCGACCGCGCCGGCGGCCCCCGGCGCGCCCGGCGGCGATATCCCGCTGCACGTCGAGGTCACGCCGCCCTGCGACATCTACCTCGGTGGCGTGCTGCGCGCCCAGAACGCGACGACCCTCGACATCGCGATGCCGGAGGGCAAGTACGAAGTCGCCTTCGTGCACCCTGACTTCGTGAAGGTCCGTCGCGACGTGCAGTTCAGGGCCGACAAGCCGACCAAGCCGCTCAAGGTGGACCTGACCGCGGGTGAAGGCGGAATTTCGGTGCGCGGCGGCAAGGCCGGCCTGAAGATCTTCGTGGACGGCCGGTCCAGCGGCGTGACCACCCCGGGCGTCGTCCGCGGCATCAAGCCCGGCCGGCGCAACATCGAGCTGCGCGAGAGCGACGGGGTCACGGTGGTCAGCTCCCAGAGCGTGGTCGTCGGGAATTCGCCGGGTAACCAGGTGGTGCAGTTCTGAAAAGTTCGGCCGACAACGCTGGAGCCGAGTTTTCGGTGGTGGCTCCAGTGGTTCCGAAGGGGTAACTTGCTGCTGTAACTCCTTTGCACGTGACACCTACCTCGAATGGAATCGCAGGGAGGTCACATGAACGCTCGCACTTCCGGCACGCACCGCCGGGCGCTCGCCGTGCTGTTGCTCGCGGCGCAGCTGTCCGGGCCGGTGACGGCCATCGCCGCGGCCACCCCGCCGCGGAACACGGGTACCGCCCGCGCCACGACGGCGCGCAAACCGCACGTGCTCGTCACGCGCGCACTGTCGCTCTACGGGCAGGCGCGTTACGACGAAGCCGTGACGACGCTGCTCGGCCCCGTCAGCCGCGCCGAACTGCAGGGCGCCGACCTGCGTGACGCCCGCATCGTGCTCGCGCGCTGCTACGTGAAGAAGGGGCTCTCCGCGCGCGCGGAAGAGCACTTCAAGGCCGTGCTCGCGGCCGACCCGACCTTCGAACTCCAGGCCTCCCAGGCCGACGCCGAGGAACTCGAGGCCTTCCGGGCCGTGAAGCCGGCGCCCGCTGCCGCTCCCGGCACCGCGACGAACACCACTCCGGCTCCCACGGAGCCGCGAGAGAAAACCCCCGCGATGAAGGCGGCCCTGCCGCCCGCGAGCGGGGGTGGTGACAAGAAGGGCTGGCTGTCGTCCCACAAGGGACTTGCTCTGCTCGTGGCCGTGGCCGGAGGCGGCGCCGCCGTCGCTCTCGCCGGCGGTGGTGGTGGTGGCGGATCGACTTCCGGGCCGGTCACGCCGACCGTTCCGGACTTCCCGCCGCCCCCGAACCGCTGAGCCAACAAAACCCGTAACTCCTTGACGTTCAAAGATTCCCGCTCCTAGTCTGGAGTTCACATGCGCCGTTCGATCCGTCGTTTCCCGGCCGTCGCGGTCGTGTCGTGTGCCGTCCTCGTCCTGCTCGCGGGATGTGGTGGTGCGCGCAAGGGCTCGCCGACGATCCAGGTCACCGTCACGGCTTCCGCCGACTGCAACAACTGCGGTGGCGGAGCCGCTTCCGCGCTGAAGTTCCGCGTCTTCCAGGTCGCGGATTCGGGCGCGGTGCGCACGATGCTCAACAAGGGCCTGCCGTGGGGGAAGCACCTCGAAGCCGGAGGGGCGAACATCCTCGTCAAGGCCGCGGAAGACTTCGTCAGCCCCGGAGCGAGCAAGACCGTCGCGACCCAGCGTGATCCCAAGGCCACTGCCCTCGTGGTCGAGGGCAACTTCTGCAAGAAGGTGGGCGCGACCTGGTACGTGGTGCATCCGCTCGCGAAGAAGGGCCCCCTGCTCGTGACGGCCGGTCCGACCGGTCTCACGGTCACTCCGAGAAAGTGAGCCATGGCTGACTCGCAGAAGGACGCCCACACGCAGACGCTGCGCCCGGTGTGGCAGGAAGGCATGCTGCTTTCGCCGCAGCACTTCCAGCAGGCCGAGCGCGCCGCGCATCTCCGCCTGTCGCAGCGCTTCCGTTTCTCGGAGTCGTTCGGGTGGGGGCTGTGCGAACTCGAGATCGACGAGCAGGCGCTCGCGCACGGACGGCTGGCGCTGACGCGCGCCGCCGGCGTATTCCCGGACGGCACGCCGTTCGACACGGCCGCGGGCGACCCGCTGCCGACGCCGCGCGACCTCGGCTCGTGGTTCGAGGGCCAGCGGGACCGGCTCGAGGTGCACATCGGCCTGCCGCTGCCGCGTCCCGGCCAGCCGCTCACCGCGCGTGAGGCGGGCAACATCATTCCCGGCCCGCGCTACACGTCGAGCCTCGAGGCCGTCGCCGACGAGAACGCCGAGGGCATCGACCGCGAGCTCGTGCTCGCGCGCAAGAACCTCGTGCTGCTGTTCCCGGACGAGGCGCTCTCGCAGCACGAGCGGCTCCGCATGGGCGAGGTCGTGCGTTCGACGACCGGCTTCTCGCTGCGCGACGCGTTCGGTGGCGTGGCCGATCCCTACATTCCGCCGGTCATCGCGCTCGCGGGCTCGAAGAGCCTGCTTTCGCTCGTGCGCCGCATGCTCAACCTGCTGCTCGACCGCAGCCGCGAGCTGAGCGACATGCGCACGCAGCGCGGCGGCTTCGCCGAGTTCGGCAAGTCGGACGCGGCGAGCTTCTGGATGCTGCACAGCGTCAACACGTACATCCCGATCCTGTCGCACCACGTCGCCAACGCGGGCGTGCATCCCGAGCAGGTGTTCCTGGTGCTCGCCTCGCTCGCGGGCGAGCTGTGCACGTTCTCCGCGACGCGCACCCCGCGCGACCTGCCGGTGTACGAGCACGACGCGCTGGGCTCGTGCTTCGGCCAGCTCACGCGCCTGCTCGAAGAGCTGCTCAAGACGCAGATCAACGTGCGCGGCGCGCGCGTGGACCTCGTCCGCAAGCCCGGCTCGGTCCACGTCGGCGGCATCGCCGACGCTCGGTTGCTCGAGCCGCAGGGCAAGCTGTTCCTCGGTGTGTGCATCGAGGGCCCCGACCGGCCGCAGATGCTGCTCACGTTCCCCAAGCGCGCGAAGATCGCGTCGGAGACCAAGGTGCAGTCGCTCATCGTGGCGGCCACCGAAGGTCTCGCGCTGCACGCGCCGGCCCCGGTGCCGGCGGGTGTGCCGTGCTATGCGGGATACGACTACTTCGAACTCGATCGCTCGCATCCGCTGTGGGAGGACATCCGCCGCGCCAATCAGGTGGCGGTGTACCTGCCGCGCGAACTCGAGCAGGTGAAGCTCGACCTCGTCGGAACCTGGGAGTAGGCATGTTCGGAATGGGTGGCTCCAAGGGCCCGCGTACGCGCCGGGCCGGACAGAAAGCTGCGCCCAAGCGCGCCGCGGCGACGCAGGACGTCACCGAGACGGTGATCGGCGGCATTCCCGCCCAGCGCCGTCCTTCACCCGCCGCGTCCGCGTCGTCCTCCGGCGGCCCGGGCGGTTCCGCGCGTGCCGGCAAGGCGAGCCGCCGGGCGCGCCTCGTGGACCTCGCCATGGAGCCGCTCGCGCTGATCCACGCGCTCCGCGGCGAGGGCATCGCGCCCGATCCGGCGCAGGTGCGCGCGCAGTGGACCGCGATGCGCCGAGCGTTCGAAGAGAAGGCGCGTGGCGCGGGTCACCGCGAGGCCGACCTCGAGATGTGCGTGTACATGCTGTGCGCCTACCTCGACGCCGCGATGCTCGGACTGCCCGAAGCGCGCGGCCACTGGCTCGACGCCGGCGCGCTGCAGAGCGAGTTCGACATGAGCGGCGAGCTGATCGCCGGCCGGCGCGTGTACGAGCGGCTCCAGGAGCTGCGCTCCTCGCGCGAGCAGAGCGTCGAGGCGCTCGAGCTGTACGCGGCGTGCTTCCGCACGGGCTACCGCGGCCGGTACATCGACGACGAAGCCGGCATGGAAGCGCTCATGGCGGAGGTCGAGCGCGACATCGCCGCCGTGCGCGGCGACGGCTTCGGCACGATCGCGCCGAACGTGGCGCGCAAGGACGAGCAGGGCGGCGCCGTGGTGAAGAAGTTCCCGGCGTGGCTCGTGCCCGCGATCCTCGGAGGGGCGTTGCTGCTCAGCTGGCTCACGGTGGTGCTGGTGTCGTTCCTCCACGCGCGCGCGGTCGCCGGCGCGATCGGGGGGTACTGACCATGCGCATGCCCAGCTTCACTCCCCGCAACGTCGTGATCGGCGCGATCGCGCTAATCGCGGTGCTCGGCGCGTTCCTCTACCAGCATCTCGTCGCGTTCCTCGTCACCGCGCTCATCATCATCGTCGTCGTACTCGGCGTCGTGGTGTGGCTGATCATGCGCGAGCTCGAGGCCGCGAAGGCCGGCAAGGGCATCGAGAAGGAGCTCGACGGACAGGTCGAGCGCGAGATCGAGCGCTCGACGTTCGGGCAGCAGGCCGAGGTCCGGAACCTGAAGGCGGAATGGGACGCGGCGATCGCCGAGTTCAAGAAGTCGCCCGCCGGCCGCCGGCTCGGCGACAAGGCGCTCGCGCAGATGCCCATGTACCTCGTGCTCGGGCCGACCGCCGCCGGCAAGACCACGCTCATCCAGGAGTCCGGCCTGCCGTCGGCGCTGTCCGACTCGGGCCGCAAGATGCGCGGCGTGCGCGGCGTCGGCGGCGCGCGCAGCTTCCAGTGGTTCTTCACCGAACAGGCGATCCTGCTCGACATGTCGGGCAAGGCGCTCAAGATGTCGGAGTTCGACGACAACGAGGACTGGATCCAGTTCCTCGGCTCGCTCCGCAAGATGCGCCCCGAGCGCCCGATCAACGGTGTCGTCGTCGCCGTGCCCGTCGCGCAGCTCGCCTCCGGCGGCCCCGAGGCCGTCGAGCCGCTCGCGCAGCAGCTGCGTGAGCGCGCGCGCGATCTCGGCCATCACCTCGGCATGGAGTTCCCGGTCTACGTCGTGCTCACGCAGTGCGACTCGATCGCCGGGTTCGCCGAGACGTTCGCCGCCTTCGACGACGATCAGGCGACGCAGCCGTGGGGCATGACGCTGTCGGTCGCGAAGACGCGCGAGTCCGCGCCCGAGGCGGTGTTCGACGCCGAGTGGACGACGCTCGTCGCGGCACTCGGTGACCTGCGCACGCAGCGCGTCGCGCGCCTCGCCGACGACGTGCAGCGCGTGCGCGCGCTCGCGTTCCCGTCGCAGCTCGAGCGCCTGCGGCCGGAACTGAAGCGTCTCGTGCAGGTGCTGTTCGCGCGCGGGAAGTCGCAGGCGGCCGACGGGCCGCTGTTCCGCGGGCTCTACCTCACCAGTTCGCGCGTGGGCGCGCCGTCGGTCGAGCGCGTGCTCTCCGACGCCGCTCGCGCCGTGGGCGTCGCGCCGCGCGTGGACGCGCCGAGCCCGGAGATGGCGCAGCACGCGTGGTTCTCGCAGCAGCTCTGGAAGCGCATCGTGTTCAAGGACGCGAACCTCGCCGCGGCGAGCGGCTTCGCGCTCGCGAACGAGCGGCGCATGCGCTGGGTGCTGTTCGGCGGCGCGGTCGGCGCGTGGCTGCTGCTGACGGCCGTGCTCGGCATCGTCGCGTGGCAGGCGGCGCGCCCCGTGCGCGCGGCGGCCGACGCGGCGAAGGAACTGGCGTCGCAGAGCAAGGACACCGTGCCGCGGACCGCGCTCGGCTACGTCGAGGCGCTGCGTGCAGCGCTCGAGGCGCTCGAGCACTCGCGCGCGCACAAGACGTTCGGCATGCGCGTCGGCGGCTACGCCGGTGACCGCGTGATCGCGCCGGCGCTGTCGCTCTACGTGCAGAAGGCGACGACGTTCCTGATCGATCCCGTCGTCGAAGACGTGCCGCCGCAGCTCGCGGCGCAGTCCACGAACGACGCCACGCCGTTCGCGGACCTGTTCTACGAGTACCAGGGCTACCGGCTCCTGTACGACGAGCACTACGAGGTCGAGCCCGCGGACTCCGTGGTGCTCTCGCGCCTGCTGATCCGGCTCCACCAGCCGGAGGCGGCGCGCGTGCCCGTGGACGAGCTGCGCGAGTTCTCGCGCCTGATGCGCGCGCAGGCCCGCATGCTCACCGATCACCAGGAGCCCAAGCACCGCTTCGGGCAGTTCGACGCGGTGCTCGCCTCCGGCGCGCTCGCCGCGATCCAGCGGCGCTGGGCGGAGCGCGGCCAGCTGTACGAGGACATGATCGCGGACGCGAACAACGGCATTCCCGACCTCACGCTCGAGACGATCGCGCGCGAGAAGGGCAAGAAGTTCAAGTTCGTCATGCTGTCGTCCACCGGCAAGGTGCCCGGCGCGTACACGCAGTCGGGCTGGCAGAGCATCGTGCGCTCGCGGCTCCAGGTGATCGCGCAGATGGTCCGGCGCGAGAAGGACCCGCAGTTCGTCGCCACCATGGGCGACGGCGCGCGCCAGCTCTCCAAGCAGCTCGCGGCGCGCTACGCGGACGACTACGCGCGCGCGTGGACCGTTTTCCTCGGCACGATTTCCGGAACGCTCAACGACCCGAAGGGCCGGCGCGAACTCGCGGTCGAGAGCAGCCCGGCGTCCGAGATCGAGGCCGTGCTGCGCCGCATCGACTCCGAAGCCAAGCTCGAGGGCGCCGGCACCGAGATGCAGGCTGGGCTCGACCGTCTCTCGGTCGTGCACGACTGGCTCTTCTACCGTCCGCCGGGCCGCGACTTCGTCTCCGACGTGAAGCGCAAGCTGCCGTTCGCCGCGGACGAGTCGTTCATGACGCCGCACGAGCGCTGGCAGAAGGCGCTGCAGACCGCGGCCAAGACGCGCCTCGGCATCCAGGACCCCGACCTCTACGACAAGGGGCCGCAGTCCATGGCGTGGCAGCTGCCCGATCCGCGCAAGAAGCCGGACCGCGACACGCACCGCGCGCTCAGCGTGTTCCTCACCTGCATGAAGCCCGTGAAGCGCGGCATCGGCGGCATCGGCGGCATCGCCGGTGGCGGCGCGGACGGCGCGGGCGGTGGCGGAGCGGGTGGCGCGGGCGGCGGCTCGGGCGCGCCCGTGGACATTCCGGCGCTCATGGCGGGCTGGGGCTCCGGACTCGCGGGGCCGTTCGGCGAGATCTCGTCGCGCTATCCGTTCGCCGCCGGCGGCGACGACGTGCGCCTCGGCGAGTTCACGGCGTTCTTCGGACCGGGCGGATCGCTCGACAAGTTCTACGAATCGTTCCTGAAGGGCCACATGAGCAAGGACGGCACGCTGCTCGACGACGCGCTGCCGCTCGGGCCCGCGCACGTCGCGTGGCTCAAGAAGGCGTTCGCGATCCAGGAGGCCTTCTTCGGAAGCTCCGGCGGTCCGAAGGTCATGTTCGACGTCACCACGCGCGGCAAGCGGCTCGCGCCGTCGGGCCGGCTGCACTCGGTCACGTGGCACGTCGGCGACAAGGACTTCTCGTACGAGATGGGTGAGGAAGAGGCCACGCTCGACTGGTCCGAACAGAACTCGGGCGGCGGCTCCTGGGTGAGCGCCGATCTCGACGGCGCGCCGGTGAACGGCCCGCGCGAGGACGGCGGCGACTGGGGACTCTTCCACGTGCTCGACAAGGCCGCGCTGTCGCCGAACGGCGACCAGGTGCTCGCCACCTGGAAGTTCGGCGGCGTGACCATGACGGTCGAGATCTCGCCCAAGCAGCGCGTGCATCCGTTCACGTCGGGCTTCCTGCGCCTCGGGCCTCCGCCCGCGGCCGACTTCTAGAAGGACGGGCGTTCATGAACGAAGCCACACTCGAGCTGGGCACCAAGCCGGTCTCCGACGCGGCCCCGACCGGGGCGCCGTGCCGCGACGACCTGGCGTTCGAGGCGCTGCAGTCCGAGTTCCAGAAGCTCGAGCGTCCCGACGGCCAGGTGCCGGACTGGAGCGGGGCCGCCAAGGGCGCGACCGACCTGCTCGCGAACAAGTCGAAGGACGTGCTCGTCGGCGCATATCTCGCGATCGCGCTGTTCGAGAAGGAAGGCTACGACGCGTTCGCCGACGGCATGCAGGTGATCCGCGACATCTGCGGCACGTGGTGGGAGACGCTCTATCCCGAGCGCCCTCGCGGCCGGCAGGCGGCGCTGCAGTTCCTCGGCGATCGCGGCGCCAAGCGCGTGCTCGTGCGCGGCACCTCCGGCGCGACGCGCGAGAGCGTCGAGCGCGCCATGGCGGTGATGGACGAGCTCGACAGCCTCGCGACCGAGAAGCTCGAGGGCGCGAGCGGGCTGTTCGCCGAACTGCGCCGCGAGTTCTACACCGTGCTGGAACAGATGGCCCCGGCCGCGCCCGAAGCGCCGCCCACGCCCGAGCCTTCGGCGGCGCCCGCGGCGGCCCCGGCCGCGTCCTCGTTCTCGTCGTCGCCGTCATCTTCCTCGTCCGGCGTCGCGCTGCCGGGCAGCATTTCGAACGCCGACGACTGGGACACGGCCGCGAACGCGATCAAGCCCGTCCTGCGCAACCTCG